>JAYVKL010000107.1:0-17533 GCA_043768465.1 Pyrinomonadaceae bacterium | reverse complement strand
ACGGGCGAGCCGAAAAGAGCATCTTTCGGCTTGGCTTGGAAATCCTGCGTAATTGTTTCTGCCAATTAACAACAAACTTTAGACAAAGACAGCGATTTCGACAGCTTACGCTACTTTTGTCCTGTACTTAGAGAATTTCTTTACATCTTCTCCAAATAAGCACTTCAACAAAATTAGATTAGTGTTTCATCTGTCAAAGTCCAATAATTATAGGGGCTCTAGATTTACAAAGTCTAACTTATTTCTGTTGGGGTGCCTACTTCGTAAATTTGATAAGATGTAGCTTGATGAACGAACGATACAGCCGCCAGATTTTGTTCCGTGAAATCGGTAAAGTCGGGCAGGAACGATTATTAAATTCCCGCGTTCTGCTCGTCGGCGGCGGGGCTTTGGGCGCGGCGCACGCGGAGATCTTAACTCGCGCCGGCATCGGTTTTTTGCGGATCGTTGACCGCGATTTCGTCGAGTTCACCAATTTGCAGCGGCAAACTTTATATTCCGAATCGGACGCGCAAGACAGAATTCCGAAAGCAATGGCGGCGAAAAATCGGTTGACGGCGATTAATTCGGAAATCGAAATTGACGCGCTGGTCGCCGATGTCAATTATTCAAACGTCGAAAGTTTGGTCGAAGACGTTGATTTGGTTCTCGACGGCACGGATAATTTTCAGATTCGGTATTTGCTGAACGATGTCTGCGTCAAATTAAAAAAAACCTGGATTTACGGCGCGGCGGTTTCGAGTTATGGGACGACGATGACGATTGTTCCGAACGAAACGCCCTGTTTGCGCTGTGTTTTCGAGGAAATGCCCGCTGCCGGAACTTCGCCGACGTGCGAGACGGCGGGCGTGATTCAGCCGATTATTATGAGCGTTTCGGCGATTCAGACGACTGAGGCGTTAAAGATTTTGACGGGCAATGACGATCAACTTCACAAATCTTTAATTCAGATTGATGTCTGGCGGAACGATTGGCGGAAAATTAAATTGGGTGCGCCGAATGCCGATTGCGAATGCTGCGCGAAACGAAATTTCGAGTTTCTCGATGCCGCACAAAGTGAGTTTTCCGCCGTTCTCTGCGGACGAAACGCCGTCCAAATCGCGCCGCCGAAACCGACGCGGATTGATTTGCCAGGTCTCGCCGACAAACTGAAAAATCTCGGCGAAGTGAAACAAAACGAATATCTTTTGCGTCTCGACATCGGCGAATACGAACTGACCGTTTTCCGAGATGCCCGCGCCATCATCTCCGGGACTGACGATATAATTGCGGCGCGTTCGATTTATTCAAAATACATCGGGAACTGAACTTCCAAATGAAAAAACAGCTTTTTCTCCTTTCCTTTTTTATCTGCTTGATTTCCAGCCCGACGCTTGCCGCCAAACCTGCCGTCTGGTCAGTCAACACGCGCTCCGAAGTTTTGCGCGGCGATGCCAAAGGCGTTTCCATCAATGAAAACGGCACGATTTCGCTCGCGCCGAAATTAACCGAAATCTTCAAAACCGAGCAGCCTTACGTTTGGTCGAGCGCGATTGACGACGGCGGCAATGTTTTTTTGGGAACGGGCAGCGACGGGAAAATTTATCGCGTCGAGACAAACGGAAACGGTAAATTATTCGCCGATCTGAACGAGTTGAACGTCTCGGCTCTGGCGATTGGCAAAGCGGGCGAACTGTTCGCCGGGACTTCGCCGGACGGGAAAGTTTATCGCATTGACGGAAGTGGAAACGCGACGATTTATTTTGAACCGAAGGAAAAATATATCTGGTCGCTGGCAGTGACCGGCGACGGCGATCTGGCGGTCGGGACGGGCGAAAATGGGAAGATTTACAAAGTAAAATCGGCGAACTCAACGCCGGAAAAATCTCTTTTGTTCGACACGAGCGAAACGCATATTATCTGTTTGACCACCGACAACAAAGGCAATCTTTACGCCGGAACGGACGGCGGCGGCTTGGTTCTGCGGTTCGCGCCGGACGGCAAACCGTTTGCGCTGCTCGATTCGCCTTTACGCGAAATTCATAGTTTGGCACTCGGCGCGGACGGCTCGATTTACGCGCTGGCGTTGGGCGAATCGGCGGGCGCGGTGAAATCGGCGACGGCTGCGGCGACCGTTACAACCACGATTCCGACCGATTCGACAGCGGCAAATTTGCCGGAACCCGCGCCGAAAAGCCGATACGATTTGACACCGGCGAAATCGGCGGTTTATCGAATCGCGCCCGACGGCGGCAATGAAATTATCTGGAATTCGCCGACGATAACGGCGTTTTCCATCGCGGCGAACGGAAACGGCGTTTATCTCGGCACCTCCGACAAAGGACGCATTTATTCGATCACCGACGACGGGCGCGAAACATTGCTTTTGCAGTCGAACGAAGGGCAGATTTCGACGCTGCAAATGCGCGGCGGTCAAATGTTTGCGACTTCGAGCAACGCCGGAAGACTCTATCGTTTCGGCACGGAATCGGTCGCGGAAGGAAGTTACGAGTCATTGGTTTTGAACGCGAAATCAAGCGCGGCGTGGGGAAGAATTTGGTGGCGTTCGAGCGGCAATGTCGTTTTGCAAACGCGCAGCGGCAACACCGAAAAACCCAATGAAACGTGGAGCGACTGGAGCGCGAGTTATGCCGATTCAAAAGGCGCACAGGTTCAAAGTCCGAAAGCGAATTTTTTGCAGTGGCGGGCGATTTTGAAAAGCGCGGCGGCAAAAGGACAGCAGCAAATTTCGTTTAATGACGGAGTTAGCGGAGTCGCTGGAAATTTGCCAAGCCTGAGCGAAGTCAACGTCGCGTATCAGCCGCGAAACATCGCGCCGGAAGTTCTTTCGATTCAGATTTTACCCGCCAACGTCGGTTTGGCGGCAAATCCGCCGCTGATGATTGACCCGAACATCGAAAATTCGGGAATTGATCCGACGATTTTCGGCTTGCCGCCGGTGTTTAATATCCCGCCGCGCCGAATTTTCCAGCGCGGCGCACATTCGCTGCAATGGACGGCGGAAGACCGCAACGGCGACAAACTGATTTATGCGGTTTATTATCGTGAAGCGAGTGAAGCGAATTTCAAATTGCTGAAAGGCAATCTGCGCGATAATTTCTATGCCCTCGACGGTTCGGCTTTTGCCGACGGACGCTACGTTTTCAAAATCACGGCAAGCGACGCGCCATCTAATCCGGCGGCGCAGACGCTTTCCGGCGAGCGCATCAGCGAGCCGGTTGAAATTGACAACACCGCGCCGACGGTTTCGGCAGTCGGTGCCGCGCAAATCACCGGCGATAAGGCGCGGGTGGCTTTTGAAGGCAGTGATTCGTCAAGCTATCTGCAAAACGCCGAATACAGCATTAACGGCGGCGAATGGCAGACGGTTTACGCCGACGACGGAATTTCCGACAGCCCGAAAGAGCGTTACACGGTTGAAATTTTCCTGAAAAACGCGGGCGAGTATTCGGTCACTCTGCGGGTTTTCGACGCGAACGGCAACGTGGGAAACGCCCGAATTTTGGTGAAAAAACCTTAATTCTGATTTGAAATCGAAGTCGAAATTGAACGCGGATGAACGCTGAGGAAGCGGGTTTTTGCTGGTTATTTTTAGTGAATTTGCCGGCGGATCAAATAAATATATTTATCAAATCCGCGCTTATCCGTTAAATCCGCGTTTATCCGCATCTAATTTTCTTTCTCATTTGAAGCATCGGATGAACGATAAACTAAAATTCTTGTCATAATAATCAAATCAGCGGTGTTTTACTTTTTGAAAGCGGCAGTGCGGCTTTAATTGAATGACTGACAGCGTAAAAATATTAATGGACGCGATGCTTCAGGCGGGAACGGCGATTAGTGCGGAAAAGATTGGGTTTGATGAGGCTTTTACGCTTCATCATCGAACGGTTTACCGTGCGGCGCGATCAATCATCCGCGACGAAATGCTCGCCGAAGACGTAACCCAAGAAGTTTTTTTGAAGCTGCATCGCAATCTCGACGCGATTGAGAACGAAGAAATGCTGCGCCCGTGGCTGATTCGCGTGGCGTTAAATGTGGCGAAGAATACGCTGCGCGGAAACATCAGGGCGAACACGCGGGAAGAAAATTACGTCAAAGAAACAGGCGAAACAACCGATTTTACGGCGGAAAAAGACTACGAACAACGGATGAATGCCAAAGAAGTTCATCGCGCCTTGAGTTTAATCAAAGAGCCTTTGCGAAGTTGTCTGGTTTTGAAACAGCAGGGTTTGTCGTATAAAGAAATTGCGAGCAGTCTGGAATTGAACGAAACGAGCATCGGCACATTCGTCGCCCGCGCCCGCCAGGAATTCGTCAGGCATTACGGGAAAATCGGGGGAAAAGTATGATGACGGAAAAATGTTTGGACAGCGGCGCGGTGCAGGCGTTTTTGGACGGCGAACTCGACGGCGAGCAGTCGGAGATGGTCGCGCATCACGTCGCGGCGTGCGACGATTGCGCGACGATGCTGGCTGAAGCCGAAGAAGAATCGTCGTTCACTTTTTCCGCGCTCGAACAGGAATTTAATACGCTCGTTCCGACGCACAGGCTGTGGACGAAAATCAACGATTCGATTGAGCAGGAAAAGCAATCGTTCTGGACACCGATTTTCGCATTTTTCAAACAGCCTTCGACGGCGGCGTTTGCCGGATTGCTGATAATCGCCGGACTTTTCGCCGTAATTATTTATCGCGGAAATGTTGACGAGACAAAATTGATTGCCGAAAATTATCCGAACAAAACGGCGGCTGATGTTTCCGCTCCGAAATCGGACGAATCAAATTTGCCGCCGCCGCAAATTACGCCGCCCGAAGAATTAAAATTCGTCGCCGTCTCAAACGTGAAAGATTATCGAAGCCGGATTCGCGTCGTTGAATCGAAACCGGTTAAGGCAAATCGAAAACCGAATGTGAATTCTGAGAAGCCGGAAATTAAAAATGAGTTTCCGCCGCCGGCGAACGAAACTTTGACGGGTGAAGATAGCTACCTCAAAACGATTGCGACGCTGAGCGAATCGGTGAACAACCGGAAGGACGAAGTGTTGAAACCGTCGGCGCGATTCGCGTTCGAGCGCGATCTGGCGGTCGCCGATAACGCGATTAAAACGATGAAAGCGGAAATTAAACAGAATCCGAAAGACGAATCGGCAAAGCAGATTCTGCGCTCTTCTTATCAAAACAAAATTGATCTGCTCAGTTCGGTCGCCGATAAAACTGAATTGATGGCGAGTTTGAAATAAAATTTTGCTGCCAACGGGCTAATTGAATCTAAGTATTCAACTTAAGACCCGCGTTAATCGAGAAATTTATTTAAGCCTTTCTCTCTCTGCGAACTCTGCGTGAAAATCTCCTCACGCAGAGGCGCAGAGAAAGAAAAGCTGAATTCATTGATAATGTTCGGTTGTAATCTGTATCTTGACGAAAACGGAGAATGAATATAAAAAGACTTTCACAAAAATTAAACGCCGCGCTTTTCATCGGGCTTTACGTTTTTTCGATAATTCCGGTGTTCACGCAAGTCGTTAAAGTCGCGCCGAAAGTCGCCGTAACCTCCGATAAATTAAAGAACAAAGCGGTCGTCGTCGGCAGCAGTGACGAAACCTCTGAAAAATCAATCGCGGTGGACGCGAAAGTTAATGTTTCAATCTGCGTTTCGCAGGGGAAATTAAAAATCAACGGCTGGGAACGCAATGAAATTCGGGCGTTCGTCGGCGGCGGCAGCGCGGTCGGTTTCAAGGTTCAGCAAACAAGCAAACAAAATAGCCAGCCGGTTTGGGTGATGGTCGTCGGTTACGACACGGCGAAAAAAACGACGGCGGACGGTAGCGAATGTCTGACCGGCGAAGACATCGAAATTGACGTGCCGCGCAGTGCGGTCGTCAACGTCAAAAATAACGAATCCGAGACGACGATTGAATCGGTCGGCAAAGTCCGCGTCGAAAACGTCGGCGGCGGCATTTTTCTCAATGATATTACCAACGGCGTGGACGCGACGACTTATGAAGGCGACGTAACGATTGCCAAATCGAGCGGCGCGATTACGCTTGCCAGCACGACGGGCAACATCGTCGCTTTTGACCTCGCGCCGTCGGAAATCGGCGATATTTTCAAGGCGAAAACCAACAGCGGCGCGATCACCCTGCAAAACATCGAACACCGGCAGATGGAAGTTAATTCAAACTCCGGTTCGGTCAAATATACGGGCGAATTTCAAAACGGCGGGCAGTATAAATTCGGCACGCAAAACGGTTCGATTTCGCTGTTGATTCCCGCCGATTCTTCGTGCAAAATTCTCGCCTCTTACGGCTACGGCGCGTTTAATTCCGAGTTGCCGCTGCAAAATCTCCTCAAAAGTCCGGCTTCTAAAACGCAGAGTTTAACCGCTTCGATGGGCGTGGGCGACGCGACGCTCAACTTGACGACTTACAGCGGCGCGATTCGGATTAGAAAGAAATAATTTCGTCGAATGAGAAACGGGAAATGAGAAATGAGTTTGGCGACTCGTTTCTCATTTCCCGTTTCTCATCTATAATAAAACCTATTTCCTTTCAAAACGTAAAAATTAAAAATGAACGGCACAGGAAACGTCATCGGGCAGACGCTCGACGACAAATATAAAATCGAAAGCGAAATCGGCAAAGGCGGAATGGGAACAGTTTATCTCGCCACGCATCTCGGCACGGAGCGTCCCGTCGCGCTGAAAATTATCGCGCCGGAATTTATGCAGCGGCTTGAATTCGTCGAACGCTTCAAACGCGAAGCCCGCGCCGCCGGTCGTCTGCGCCATCCGAACGTCGTCAATGTTACCGACTTCGGTTTTGCCGACACGAACGGCGGCAACGTCGCTTATCTGGTGATGGAATATCTCGACGGCTGCACGTTGGGCGAGATTCTGGAAGAAGAGGAAAGATTGCCGCTCGCCTGGACGCTCGATATTTTGGAGCAGGTTTGTTCCGCCGTCCAGGAAGCGCACGAGCAGGGAATTATTCACCGCGATCTAAAACCCGATAACATCTGGCTGGAGCCGAATCAGCGCGGCGGCTACACGGTCAAAGTTCTCGATTTCGGCATCGCCAAGCTCGAAGAACAAATGCCCAAACCTTCGCGGGTTTCGACAAATGAGCCGTTCGCGCTGACGGAAAATTTTCAATCGCGAACGACCGTCGCCGATAGTGCGAACGGCAAAACTCACGCCGAAAATCACAATGCCACCGCCGCCTTTGAAGCGAAAACCATCGCTCAAACCCTTTCGCCGGATTCGGAAGCGGGAACGCTGATTCAAACCGGCGCGGCAAATTCTGAAGCGGGAACGCTCATTCAGTCCGGTGAAACAAACTCGGAATCGGGAACCTTGATTCAGTCGAAAGAAATTGATTTGGAATCGGGAACGGCGATTCTAACCGCGCCGCCGATTCGCACTTTGAAATCAATCGAACACGGCGGCACGAAAATTATTACTGCCGCCGACACCGACAAATCACTCGGCGGCGCGAATTCGACGGCGAATCTGACGCGCGTCGGGGCGGTTTTGGGAACGCCGCTTTATATGTCGCCGGAGCAGTGTCGCGGCGAAAAGCTGTCGCGGCATTCGGATATTTACAGTTTGGGCGTGATCGCTTATCAGATGCTTTCGGGCAAAACTCCGTTCGGCGGCGATTATCTGGCGGTGATGGAATCGCACAAAGAGGTTGCGCCGCCGCCGCTCGAAGCCAAAAGAATTCCGAAAAAAATCAAACAGGTCGTCGCCGCGTCGCTCGCCAAAAACGTCGAAGATCGCCCGCCGACCGCGCTCGCTTTCGCCTCCGAATTACGCGCCCAATCCGAAGGCTTCGGATCGCTTTACCGCCGCGCGCTGGTGATTTACAGCGAACATCTGCCGAAGTTTCTCGGTTTGTCGGTGCTGCTTTACCTGCCGATAGCCGCGCTGACCATTGCTCAACTGGTCGTGTCCTTTTTGTCGGTCAACGATGAAATAAACAGCGTGACGAAAATGGTTTTGAGCGTGGTTTTCAAACTGCTGTCGGCGTTTCTGGTGATGTTCTGCGGCTATCTGATTTTCGGCACGATCACCTGGATGGTCGCGCAGATTCTCGCCGTGCCGCTGCGCCCCGTGAAAGTTCGTCCCGCTTTGGAGATGACGCGCCGCCGCTGGAAAACCTTCGCCGGAACCGGAATGCTGTCGGCGATTCTGACTTTGCTCGGCTACCTTTTCTTCGTGATTCCGGGATTTTACTGCTCGATTGTTTTCGCGCTCGTCGCGCCCGTCGTGATGATGGAAAATCTGCGTGGTGTCAGTGCGCTCCGGCGTTCCAGAACGCTGGTCAAGCGTTCATTGCGAACGACCGTTGCCGCCATCGTCATTATGTTTTTCGTGCCGTTCGTCGGTTCAGGACTAATCGCTTTTATGGCGAATGCGACCGCTAAATCGCTTTCGGGAAGCGCAGATAAAATCGCCGTCAGCCGAGAAAAAGCGGCGGAGGCGACGGGCGAGAGCGGCGATACAAACGCGCCGCCGCCCGCCGCCGCTGACGAAGGTAAAAACAGCGGCGTGCAAATTAAAATCAACGGCGAAAAAGTCGAAGTCAGCGAACCGATTGCGGCGAAAAATATGAGCCAGAGTATCAAAGAAACGATTCGTGAAGTTTTGACGGAACTTTTGCTGCTGCCGTTTCAGATTCTGATCGCGTCGTTTTCCTCAATCGTCGTCGCGCTGCTTTATATGAAAACCAGACAGGTCGGCGGCGAATCAATGAAGGATTTGCTCGAACAATTTGAAGAATCCGAACAGCCGCGCAGCAATTGGCAAAGGCGCGTTAAAGCGCGGCTCGAACAATCGGGCAAACAAACGAGTCGCGGCTGAATCGAACACCAAGCAAAAATTCTACCTCTCCCGATTTTCGAGTTATGAAAATACAGTATGATAAGCAACCATAAGCGACACCCAATAAAACACATCAAATCCCTATAAAATATACCTTTCGGTGCATTTGCATTTCATTGTTGCTTACCGTTGATTCGACTTGTTTTGTATCTTTTTGTATCCCTGTCGTATCTTTTTATAAATGGTGTAACAGATGAATGTAAACTTGCGCGAAAAGAAACTTACTAACGGCAGACGGTCGCTGTATCTTGATTTCTATCCGCCGATCATCTCCGAAGGCAAACAGACCCGGCGCGAATTTCTGAAACTTTACGTTTACGAGAAACCGAAGACCGAACTCGAACGCAATCATAATTCCGAGACGCGGCAGCTTGCCGAAACTCTGCGCTCGACCCGCCAGCTTGATTTACAGGCGAACCCGCACGGCTTCGTTTCACAGCGGCGCAGACACGGCGACTTTCTCGGATTCTTTCGCAAATTTATCGAGCAGAAGAAAAACCACAGCGCGGCGGCGGTCGCCACCTGGGAAGCCATTTTCAATCACCTGAACGACTTCTGCGGCGGGCGTTGCGCGTTCTCACAGATTGACGCGCCGTTTATCGAGCGTTTTCGTGGTTACCTGCTGACGTGCGAGCCGCGCCAATCAAACCCCGGCAAATCGCGCCGACCGGCGAAGAATGCGACGCTTTCCCGCAACACGGCGAAATCGTATTTCGAGCGATTTGTTTCGGTCGTCAGACACGCCCGCGAAGAAAATTATTTAAGTTCCGACCCGACCGCCAAAGTTAAGCCGATCAAAGGCACGACCCCGCAACGCGAGTTTCTAAGCGTTGATGAATTGCAGACATTGGCTAAAACGCCCTGCGAGATGCCCGACAATCTGCGCCGCGCCGCGCTCTTTTCGGCTTTGACCGGATTAAAGCATTCGGACATCGTAAATCTCAAATGGAAGGATGTCCGAGGCGATGCGGCAAACGGCACGGCGTTAAATCTGATGGTTAAAAAAACCGACGAACATCTCCTTCTGCCGATTTCCGACGAGGCTCTGGAGTTGCTCGGCGACGCGGGCAACCAGGGCGAACAGGTTTTCGCCGGTTTGGAATATGCCGCAACGACGGGCAGCTATATCAAGCGTTGGGCGGAGGCGGCGGGCATCCTGCGGCGCATCACGTTTCATAGTTTCCGGCGAACCTTTGCGACGGCGCAGATTACGGCGGGAACGGATATTTACACGGTGTCAAAGATGCTCGGACATTCGAGCATCGCGCAGACGCAGATTTACGCGCAACTGCTTGATGAGAAGAAGAGGGAAGCGGCGGGCAAGATTACATTAAAATGATATGGAAAGAAAAAAGAATTCTGAAAATAAAACCAATGAGGTTGAATCCTTATTGCTTGGTGGCGAGTATGAACAAATAAATGTTGAAATTCCAAATTCAACATTCGAAGCTCGCATACTTTTTCTTAAGTTGGTCGGAAAGGAAAGACCTAATGCTGCTTCAAATTTACTTCGTATATTCAATACTAAGTATTTACCTTTGGAAACAAAACAACTGGCAGATATGCTTTCTGATAGTCTTACTGGTTTTTTCACGCTCAATTTAATTCAAATGCTTTTTGATTTTTTCACACTCGTTTTGTTTGGAAGACGCAATCTCGATGAGGTAAGTTCTTTTGGGATAAACCCACAAATAGTTCACGCTCCATTGATTTTTTATCTGGATTACCTATATAAAAAACGGGATGAATTAAATCGCATAAAGGAAGAAGTAAAACAGAAAAGTCTGGCAATTTACCCAAACTCTCCTATCAATGACAAAGATGCAGGGCAGGCAAGTGTTGAGAAATTATTAAAGTGGTCAAACTTACAGAAAGATAATGAAGCAAAGGATTTACGCGCTTCTCTCTTGAAATGGGCTAATAAGTTTAATCTTTCCGATGAATGGTGTTTAGATTTTGCTTTAGATGTTCTCAAAAACTATAAAATATACATAATAGATAGTTGTATTTATACGGACATCAGTCAGTCGGATAAGTTCATTACCTCTACATTTCAGTGGAACCGAGTTACTCCAAGCGAGATTTGGGCGAGAACGGTGCAAAGCGATACTTGGTGGGATCGCAACCCGTTTTACAAATCACATCCAGGTCAACCGAAATTTCAATTTAAATGGAGGGACGATCTAATTGAAGGGATTTGGTATCCCCAATCTCAACCAGGATATTTTACAGAGCAAATAGAAAAAGTTTTCTGGAAAAAAGTTTTACTTGCGATGCCTTCCGATAAGACTTTTGTGGGTCAGATGCGGAATTTTTCAAAAGAGTTATTAAACCTTAACAATCGAATTGAAAAATACGTCAAAGAAGCGAAAAGATTTTACGAGGAACTAGCTAAATCCGAAAAAGAAAACGATCAAGAGTTTATTTTTGTTAAAACCAGCAAAAAAGAGACTGGCGATAGAGATTTCCACTGGTTAATTGATTTCCAAATTCCTGTGTCAGAAGAAGCTGAAACTTTGAGCGGCGCTGATATTGCCAATAAATACAGGCAGAATAGATACGATCCTCGAAAAAAGGTTGATGATGCAGTAAAACGCTTATGTAATTTATTACGTTTGACGAAACAGAAGCAAAAACGCGGCCGCCGAAAAAATAGACCTAAAGCCTAGAATAAAGCCCACACACCATTAAATTTAATTGGAAGACTGATCTCAAAAATCAGTCACTTAATCTTCCTTATAATAAAAACAAGCCATCAATAATAATCCCCTTAGCAAACATTTTTGCGAGGTGATTATTTATGCAAAACTTCCAAATCCCAACGCTCGAAGAAATTCGCGCCGCCGTCCGCGACGAAATGCAAACTTTCGCGGCGACGTTCCAACTTCAACGAACAACTGAACCCGACGAGATCGGCGGAATTGACCTTGCCATAAAAATTACCGGCAAGGCGAAGCCCACGATCTACAGTATGTGTGCACACAGACTCATTCCACACTCGAAACGCGGAAAACAACTATATTTTTCCCGTGGCGAACTTACAAAATGGCTGCGTGACGGCAAGCGTAAAACCAAATCGGAAATCGCGCTTGACGCAGAAACCTTTTCCCAAAATACCAATAATCAAAAAATCGTAGCGACGAGTTAATAACCCGCCGTGAATTTCTTGGCGTGCGCCGAAAAGAGGAAACAATGAATATGAATAGACAAAGCAAAGGGAGCGTTCCACCGCTCCCTTCAAACCATAAAGTAAATTCATTCGCGGGCGGCAAATCAAATGCTTTTGGCTTTTTTGATTATAGGAAAACTGTCGCTTACGGTCAATGTCGAAAATGTGGCTCGGATTACATGAAGTTCGCCATTGACGGTTATTGCCAAAACTGTCAACAAAAAGTCGAATTTATCGTGCGTGAACACCCACACGTCGCACGGCAAGCCAGAAACGGAGGTGCGCGATGACACAAAAACCATTTGAACTTCCAATGTTCGCCCGCGCCGCATCGCCGACGCGGGACGCGCTGGAGCAAGCGCGACTTTCGAGATTGCCGCCGGTCCCGCGTCGTCCGTCGTGTGCGAACTGCGGCAATCCACTCGACCCGAACGATTCTTATCAAACGGCGGTCAAATTGTGCCGCGATTGTCTCAGGACTTATGCAAATATCGGCACGATTTTAGACCGCCACGCAGAAGCGAAAATACGGCGAAACTACACGGAGGGAAGGTAAGCAAAAAAATGCCGTGTCTCGCAAGGACACGGCATAACTCAACACTAGAAACATTATGAACCAAATTTATCACGAACCGAAAATCAGTTCAATCGTCGGCATCAGTTCGACATTCAATTTAACCGGTGAGGATTTACGGCAGCGCGGGAAAAGTTTCGTTGACGAAACAACGCTGCGGCTCGCCGGAGTGCGCCGTCTCTCGGATGACATCGCGCATCAGGTTTTATTAAAAGAAGGCAACCGGCGCAAAGACGTTTTATATGAAGGCCTCGGCATTCCTTATTTTGTCTTCGACGACACCGGAACGCGAACGCTCTCCGAATGGTCAGTCCGGCGCGACATTCCCGACTATAAGAAAAACGGCGCGGGCGTGTTGAAAGAAGAAAAGAAATATATGAAATCGCCGGGCGCGAAAAATCAACTTTACATTCTGCCGACGATTCCGCCGGACATTCTTAAAAACTCCGATTCGCTCTTCGTGATGACCGAAGGCGAATTCAAAGCGGCGGCACTGGCGCGAGTGGCGACTAATGATTTCACCTCGGATAAATGGGCGTTCGTGCCGCTCGCATTATCCGGCGTGGATAACTTTATGAAGAAAGGCAAAGCCGACACGCCGCACGGAGTCCGCACCGTCAGCGAAGAGTTGACCGATTTTCAAAAGATAAAGTTTGACGGCGCGAAGGTCTTCATCTGCTTCGATTCGGACTTATCTGATAAGCCGGCAGTCAAAGCGGCGCGGGCGCGGCTCACTCGATTTCTCAAAGAAAAAGGCGCGAAGGTCTTTCACATCAACTTTCCGAAAGTGTTTCAGGGCGCGGAAACCAAAGGCATTGATGATTATTTGGGCGCGGTGGAAAAAGCACACGGCACGGACCGGGCAATCGGGGCGTTTCTCCAACTGCTCGACAAAGCGCAGATGCCGACCAAAACAAAAACGCCGGTTTCGGAAAGTTTTGAATTAGTTGAATACGGCGAAGACCGGGCGGCGGGCGTTTATTATTCTGACGAAAACGGCGAAAGTTTCCGCGTCTGCTCGCCTTTGAAAATCGTTGCCGAAACTCAAACCGAGCGCGGCGAAAATTACGGCAGATTGATCGAATGGCGCGATTCTCAAAACCGTCTGCATCGGTGGGCGATGCCGATTGAGTTTCTGCATTCGACCGGCTCCAAGCTCGCCGAATACCTCGCCTCGAAAGGTCTGGAAATAATGCCGTCGCGCAAACATCACGAAAAATTAGCTTTTTACATTGCGACCGCGCAGGCTGGTAAAACTTTTATCTCGACCGACAAGATCGGACTGCACGGCGGTTGTTTTATTTTGCCGGACGAGACTTTCGGCGACGCGGAAAACGAAATCATTTATCAAACCGAATTCGACGGACACCATAATTTCAAAACTGCCGGAACTTTGGAGGAATGGCAGCAGAACATTTCCCAATACTGCCGGAACAACTCGCGCCTGCTGCTCGCCGTCTCGTCGGCGTTCGCCGCGCCGCTGCTCCCGATTGTGCAGATGACCGGCGGCGGCTTTCACTTTCGCGGGGCGACTTCGACGGGTAAAACAACTTCGCTTTTCGTCGGCGGCTCGGTCTGCGGCGGCGACGGCGAACACGGCTTTTCCCAAACCTGGAAAGCGACGGCGAACGGTCTGGAAATTATCGCCGCCGGGCATAATCATAGTTTGCTGTGTCTGGATGAAATCGGCGAATGCAACGGGCGCGAAATCGGCAACGTGGCGTATATGCTCGCCAACGGGCGCGGCAAAGTGCGAATGACGAAAACGATTCAAGCGCAACATTCGCTTTCGTGGAATCTTTTATTTCTCTCGACGGGCGAACAGAAACTCAGCGATAAAATCACCGAAAGCGGCGGCACGGTCAAAGGCGGGCAAGAAATCAGGATGTGCGACATCGAAGCCGATACGGGAAAATTCGGACTGTTTGAAGATTTAAACTGTTTCCCAAACGGTCAAGCCTTCTCCGATCATCTGCGGGCGGCTTCGTGTTCGTATTACGGCACGGCGTTAAGAGCGTTTCTCCAATGGCTCGTTGAATCGGACTTTGACGAAATCCGCACGACTTGGCACAACTTCAAGGAAGCGTTTATCAAATCCGTCATCAGCGACTGCGCCGATGTTCCGTCGGAAGTTTTGCGCGTCGCGGCGCGGTTCGCGCTGGTTGCCTTCGGCGGCGAAATGGCGACGACGGCGGGCGTGACTCAATGGAAGGAAACCGACGCAACCGAAGCATTGAAAACCGTGTTCGCGCAATGGCTCGGCGGGCGCGAAGGCAGCGGGCAAACCGACATCGAGCGCGGCATTCGGGAAGTCAGAAGATTCATACAGAATTACGAGACGAGCCAATTTGAAAGGCTCTGGTCAACCGACGAACAGAAGATAATCAAGCGTGTCGGGTTCATTCGGCGCAATGACGATGCCGAACGCGAATTTCTAATCTTTCCCGATGACTTCAAGACAATTTGTAAAGGATTCGACGCGAAAGCTGTTGCTGCTGTGATGAAGGAAAAAAGAATTCTTCAAACCGACAGCGCGGGCAAGACGACCAAGCAAGTCAAAATCGGCGGCAAAAATCAACGGTTTTATTTGATAACGGAAAGGATTTTTACCTTTGACGAAGAGGCGGAAACGAAGACGGCGAACACCTGAAAAGGATATGAAAAGCAAAGGAGCTGCAAAGCAGCATTTTTCGCGTGTTACCCGTGTTACCCGTGTTACTACTCAGAAAATAAAGACTTTACGCGGTAACACAGAGGTAACACAAAATTTTCAGGTGTTACCTTTCGGAAAACTCGAAAAACAATTTGAGGTAACACGGGTAACACGGTAACAAATCGCGGTGTTACTTACTTAAACCCAATAAAACCAACGTAGTAACACGAGTAACACGAGTAACACGGCAGAAATCAATGGTTACGGCAAACGAAAGAAAAAACGGAGAAATTATGATAACGACAGCCAAGGAAAAGAAGCGGCGCGGACTTTCAATGATCGTTAATCAATTCAGCGGCGAAAGTAGAAAAGCCGAATCCGCAAGTGTTCGGCTTGCGATAAGAGAAAGCAGATTCCAGAAAACGGAAGTTGAAACTTTGACCTTGACGACGCGGCTTAACGGGATGATCGCCGCCGGTGTGTCGTTCGAGATCGTCGCCGACGACTTTCAAGCCTTCGGCGCGTCGGAACGGGAAAACGTCTTTCTGCAAGCTGACAAAACGGCGGTTCTCTGCACTTTGCAGCAAGGATGGCTTACCGAATGCTTATTCAAACCTTCGCCCGAACTGCTGGAAGATTTCACCGTCGAAGTCGTTGAGCGCAGTGCGATGATGGCGGTTAATCCGACGGCGGGCGATTACGACGGCGACGGCAGGGCGACGGCGAACTTTGAAGCCGTGCGCGAGGTTACGGCGGCTTGGATTGCCGAACAGACAGCAAAATTATAAGTGAGGAAAAAAAAGATGAAAACTGACGAATTTAACGAGCATTACGAAATTGACCGGAAATCCAAAGGCGTAAAGGCGACGGCGAAAAACGGCGAGCGCGAGATGCCAAAGCCCTGCCACACGGCGGACGGCGAAGTTTACGACCCCGGCGAGACTTATTATTTCTTCGATTCGGCAACCGTTCAGATTCGTCAATCTACCGGCTTGCGGCGAATTGACGAACATCTCTGCACGTTCGGCTTGCGCGTGGTCGCCGTCGCTCAACTCCGAATCAATCGAGACGACGCGCTCGCCGACGGGCAAACCTTTTTCAAATCGGAAATGACACGACTGCACAAGCGAATCGCTGATTACGAGCTTGAGAAATCAGGGAATTCCCGAAGTCTGAAAGCGTTTTTGATGGCAAAGGAATAGGAAAAACCGCCGACCTTTACGGGCTGGCGGTTTTTGTTTGTAATGCTTAAATCAAGTTTATTGGACGAAAGCGTTCGGGATGGGTTTGTCGCCGGTTAGACCCTCTGGGTGACTCTGTAATGGTTGTTTTTGCTTGTTTTTTTTGCCTTCCGTAACGCTTCCAGAGGATAAGGTTATTTAAGGTTTTCCGCTGCCCGCCGAAGCGTGTTATCAGCTTATGTTTAGGGGCTTTGAGGGGGTTGTCGGCATCCTGCGGCGGCGGCTCTCAACAGCACCGAAAATGTCATATTTTGTTAAGTTTTCAGATGCCGCTTGCTTGGCTGTTTTGGGTTTAATCTCTCGCGTTTCGTCGTAGCCTCATCAGCCGATATTGTCCGCATCCAGAATATCGTCTTCGGTCAACTCCACGCCCGACAGTTTTACCACTTCCAGAACTCGCGCAATCGCTTTTTCTTTAGTCAATCCGCCCTTTTCGATCAAATCAACGTAGAGAGATTTCGCGGCTCTGATTTCCGGCGACAAGGTGACTTCAACCGTTTCTTTCGGTTTGCCGAACGAACGCGAAACGAGCGTTTCCATCGCCGACAAATCGCCGCGCTCAATGGAGGTTTCAATCGCCGACACTATCATCAATTCCAACGCCGTCGCCTCCGTCGCGTTTCTCGCTGTCTCCAACTGCGCCCGCGTCATTGAGAGCATAATTTTAATGCAGTCGTTAATCTCCGCCATCTTGTAGCCCTGAGCTTTGAGCGTGGTGATGAACCTTTTCGGACGACCGCCGAGGTTGCGCCGATTGTCTGCGCCGCTGGTAAAACTTCTTAAATTCTTTTTTGCGTTTGGGTTATTTAGCATTCATCACAGTTTCATCACAGTTATTCGATGTTTGTTTGAGTTCGATACTTTATAAGTATAAGCCCAAAGCAGATTTTAAACAATAAAATTTGAGTGAGTGTTGTAATGCCTCAGTAAAAAGTTACGGAATGATTTTGTGCCAAGTCAAAACTTCGGACTGCCGAATAATTCTGCGGTGATGTCCAAGTCTTTGGTTTGGC
>JAYVKL010000106.1:0-7723 GCA_043768465.1 Pyrinomonadaceae bacterium | reverse complement strand
GAAGCCTACAATTCCTACAAACATTTGTGCGAGGAACTTGATAAAGTTCTCACACAAATCGGCTCAAAGTATTACATTACTTTTGCTTAGGTGCTTATTGAAGGTTCTACCAACAGTATTGTCAGAGCTATTGCAGTACAACCGGATGGTAAAGTTCTGGTTAGCGGCGATTTCATTGGAATCAACGGACAAACGCGCAACAAAATCGCGCGTTTAAACGCTGACGGTACGTTTGACACTGCTTTTAACCCAATTGTTGGTGGAGGAGTGTTTGTAAATGCTATTGCGTTGCAGCCAGATGGCAAAATTCTCCTTGGCGGAGGTTTCTCAACAATTAACGGTGGAAATCGAAGTGGTATTGGACGCATTAACGCGAACGGTACGACCGACACTACCTTTAGAGGCGAAGTCGGTAGTGGTGGTGTAAATACCATCGCATTGCAGCCGGACGGCAAAATTCTCGTCGGCGGCAATTTTACAATTATCGGCGGACAACCGCGCAACCGCCTTGCCCGCCTGAACGCTGACGGCACAGCAAACTCTTTTGACCCGAACGCTACTAATTCTGGTTTCAGTCCCAGTTTCGATACCATTACATTGCAGCCGGATGGCAAAATTCTCGTCAGTGGTTTTTTTACCGCAATCGGCGGACAATCTATTAATCTGATGTCAGCGTTTTTAGAAACGGAACGTGGTATCTGAATCGCTCGACGCAGGGCTTTACCGGCGTGGCGTTCGGCGCGTCAACCGACACGGCGGTTTTGAGTGTTTACGTTCGCTGAAAAGTTATTTCACATCTCACATTTTTCTTCATCTCACCGGGCAAAAAAGAGGACGAGCGTTAAAACTCGTTCTCTTTTTTGTTTGGTTTTTTTGTTTGTTTAAGCTGCTTCGTCCAATTCGCGGACAACTTCGAGCGCCGGTATTTTGCGTTCGACCATATCTTTGGTGATGACTAATTCTTTGACGCGTTTTTGCGACGGCAGAACATACATCGGCTGAAGCAGGATTTCTTCGAGAATCATCATCAGCCCGCGCGCGCCGACTTTGCGGTGATGCGCTTGTTTGGCGATGGCTTTGAGCGCGTCGTCGGTGAATTTCAGACGGACGTTATCGAACTCGAATTTGCGCTGATACTGTTTAATCAGCGCGTTTTTCGGCTCGGTCAAAATCTGAACCAGCGCGGCTTCGTCAAGTTCGTTCAGAGTGGCTAAAACCGGCAGCCGTCCGACAAATTCGGGAATCAAGCCGTAATGAATCAAATCCTCCGGTTCGAGATTGGCAATCGCTTCGTCCTGCCGCTGTTTGCTCGATTTGACTTCCGCCTGAAAACCAAGCGATTTGTTGCGAAAGCGTTTGTCAACGACTTTATCCAAACCAATGAATGCGCCGCCGCAGATAAATAAAATGTTCGTCGTGTCAACCGGCAGAAATTCCTGCTGCGGATGTTTGCGCCCGCCCTGCGTCGGGACGTTGGCGACGGTTCCTTCGAGAATTTTCAAAAGTGCCTGCTGCACGCCTTCGCCGGAAACGTCGCGCGTGATCGAAGGATTGTCGTCTTTGCGGCAGATTTTATCAATTTCGTCAACGTAGATAATTCCGGTCTGGGCGCGTTCGACATCGTTTCCGGCGGCTTGCAGCAGCCGCAGAAGAATATTTTCGACATCTTCGCCGACGTAGCCGGCTTCGGTCAGAGTCGTCGCGTCAACGATGCAGAACGGGACGCTCAAAATTCTGGCGAGCGTTTGGGCGAGCAGTGTTTTCCCGGTTCCGGTCGGACCGATAAGAAGAATATTGGATTTTTGAAGTTCGATGTCAGGGCGAATTTTCGCCATCTCGATGCGTTTGTAATGCTGATAAACCGCGACCGAAAGACGCTTTTTCGTTTCGTCCTGACCGATGACGTATTCGTCAAGAAAATTTTTCAACTCCTGCGGTTTCGGCAAAGTCGAACGCACATTCGCCGTTTCCGCCTGCTCGTCGTCGTTGATGATTTCATTGCAAATGTCAATACATTCATTGCAGATGTAAACACTCGGTCCGGCAATCAGCTTTTTGACTTCGTTCTGAGATTTGCCGCAAAACGAGCAGCGGAGAATTTCTTCGGGTCTTCTTATCATAAAAGTTGAGAGTCAAGAGTCGAGAGTCGAGAGGAAGTCGGTTTAGCTCTCGACTCTCGACTCGCTACTTTTCTCGGTGTTCGATAACTTCGTCAATCAAACCGTATTCTTTGGCTTGCACCGGCGACATAATGCGGTCGCGTTCGACATCGAGTTCAACCTGGTCAAACGCCTGTCCGCTGTGATGGGCGATAATCCGCGAAGTCATTTCGCGCATCCGCAGTATTTCTTCCGCCATAATTTTGACATCCGAAGCCTGCCCGGACGCGCCGCCCGACGGCTGATGAATCAAAATTCGCGAGTGCGGCAGGGCGAACCGTTTACCTTTGGTTCCGGCGGTCAACAGCAATGCGCCCATCGAAGCGCACTGCCCGACGCAGATCGTCGTTACATCATTTTTGATAAACTGCATCGTGTCGTAGATGCCCATCCCGGCAGTGATCGAACCGCCCGGCGAGTTGATATATAAGTTGATGTCGCGTTCCGGGTCTTCCGCCTCTAAAAATAGAAGCTGCGCGACGATCAGATTGGCAACCATATCGTCAATCGGGGTGCCGATAAAAATAATGCTGTCTTTTAACAGCCGCGAATAAATATCGAACGCCCGTTCGCCCCGCGAAGTTTGCTCGACTACCATTGGAACTAACATAATTTTTTCTCTCTTAAATGTTCGAGCGGTTTGTTTAAGAATAAGTTTAACTTGATAGAGATAACTGTTGAAATATAAGCTATTGCCAATTTCGATTTTTATTCTACAACTTATTCTTGAATTTGCAAACCGCCTGGAATAACTTTATTTGATTACTCTTTTTTCGCCGATTTCTTTTTCGGCTTCGCTGCTTTTGCTGTTGTTTCAACCGCTTCCGCCTCGACCGTTTCCGTTTCAACCGACGGTTCGGCATTTTGTTCGACGCTTTCTTCAACCGATGTCTGCATTACCGTTTCTTCCGTCGAACTTTCTTCGGCGATCTCGGCAGTCGGCGGTTGATTCGAATCAACCCATTCGCCGTCGGTGATTTTCGCGTTGACGACCAACGCTTCGACCGCTTTGCGCGTTCGCAAATTGTTAATTATATTAGCTTCGCCGCCCTGCTGTTTGCCCAAAGACTCTCGAATCTCGTCCGGCGTAGTTCGATAGTGAAGGGCGATGTGTTCGATTTCCTCGTTGATTTCGTTGTCGGAAACTTCGATGCCTTCGAGGTCGGCGACTTTTTCGAGCAGCATCGCGCCGCGCACGTCGCGCTCGGCTTGCGCCTGCATCTGCGTGTAAACCATCTGAACAAAATCTTTTTCAACCTTGTTTAAATCCATTCCGCGCCCCGCCATATCCTGCGCGAAATTGTTTAAAAGATTTCGCGCCTGCATATCAATCAAAGAGTTCGGGACTTCAAAATTATTCGCTTCGGTAAGTTTCCCGATCAATTCTGAACGCAGGGCGTTGTCGGCTTCGGCTTTCGCCGCCGCTTCCAAATCGCCGCGCGTTTTGCCGCGCAAATCCGTCAAAGATTCATAGCCTTCATCCAAACTCATCGCCCACTCATCATCTAAATCGGGCAGTTCAATTGCGCCGACCGATTTCACTTTAGCTTTATAATTAACCGTTTTGCCCGCCAGCATCGGCGACGTAAAATCTTCGGGATACGCGACGGTAAATTCCTTTTCGTCGTCTTCCGCGACACCGATCAGATTTTCCGTGAACGATTTTTCAATCACGTCGTCGCCCAATTTTATTTCCAAATCGTCGGCTTTAATCGGTTCGGCTTCCGGGTCATCGGCGAAAGTTCCTTCCAAATCAACGATCACCATATCGCCTGTTTCCGCCTGGCGGTCTTCGACGGGAATCAGCGTCGCCGATTCCTGCCGCCGCTCGTCAATCACATTTTCGAGTTCTTCGTCCGATAGCGGACGGATGCGGCGCGTAACTTCCAAGTTTTTATATTCCGGCGCGGGAATTTCCGGCATCACTTCGACGTGAACCGAAAGCGCAATCGGTTCGGAACCGTTGACCTTGACGTTTTCCGCGTTTTCCAAATGCAGATGCGGTTCGACCAGCGGCCGAAGTTCGTGTTCCTGAATCGCCTCGGCGACCAGCGGCGCGATCAAATCCTGCAAAACCTCCGACTTTATCTGGTCTTTATAGCGCATTCGGATCACGTCAACCGGGGCAAAACCCGGACGGAAACCGTCAACCTGCGCGCCCTTGGCAAACTTCCGACTGACTTTGTTATAAACTTCCCGCACCGTGGCAGGTTCGATTTCGATTTTTATCGTTTTCTGACTCGGAGAAACGTCTATCAATTCGGTATTCATTCGTTAAAACTGCCTTTGTATTGTTATAAAAAAAGCTGACAATCGAGGCTTTTCCTTCTAATTTAGTTCAAGAAAAGGATAACGATTTTAGCCTTGAATGTCGAATTTGAGTTTTTTCAGGCGAAATTTTCAGCGCGCTAATCGGCGATTGACGACGCGCTAAATTTAATTCTGAGAACGCAGTCTGTTCAGTGGACTTTTGGCTGCAATTAAGAGCCAAACAGTTGGGAAAAAAGCAGCCAACGTCGAACCGGCTGTCAACCTATTCGACGTTGAGGACGATTTTCGGCGATATTTTTTCAACTGCGTAGCTCGCAATTGAAAGAACTAAAAACATATTTCGCCGTTTTCAGATTAAAAATTGGTGCTGAGGACGAGACTCGAACTCGTATGTCTTTCGACACGGGCTTCTAAGACCCGCGTGGCTACCAATTACACCACCTCAGCCTTCAATTTTGAATTTATCGGGTTGGCGGAAAATTGTCTAGTGCTTTGTAACCGAAATTTTGACGATTGAATCTTAGTCTTCGTTCAGAGACCACGCTTGAGCGTGTTCTCCCGCCGCGCTTCGCTCTGTGGAGAAGACAACGTGCGTTCCGCGTTTGGACTCCCAAGAGCGTGTTTGGAAATTCAAAAAAGATCGGCAATTTTACATTTTACATTCTAAATTTTTACCGGATAAAAATTAAAAATGTCGAATGTAAAATGTAAAATTAAGCCATCCACTCTTCGACCAAGTGAGTTTCCAAACACGTTCCAAAGAAGAAGGGAATTCTAAAAATTTCAGTAACAAAGCAAAGGGTTATTCGACTAAAAAATTCAGATCGGCGGCTGCCGATTCTCCAAAATTTGAACGAATGAAAAAGAATTCAGTTCGGTTTTCGTCAAACTCGTCGCCTCCGAAATTTCCGCTTCGTTCATCGCGCCGCAGTTTAAGGCACGAGTGAAAAAATTCAAAAGTCCCTGCGCCGAAGCCGTGTCGTCAAAAGTATTGCCCGTCAAATTCGCCCGCGCCGCCTTCTCGATAAAGCCTTTCAGACGTTTTCCCTGCGAATCTTTCGATTCGAGGAAAAAAGCATAGACCGCTGCGTAACGCGCCGCGAGCTGCGCCGGATGCAAGTCCCAGCTTTGATAAAAACCGTTGATTTGCGAATAAGTTGCGTTGCTGAAATGTTTGCGCCAAGCCGCGTGAACGGCGCGAACATTTTCCTTAATTTGTTCTTTCGTCAAACTTTCGCCTTGATAAATCGCCGTCGGCATTTCAGTCGTCACCGAATCGGAAAGTCTGATACTTAAAGGCGCGAGCGCGATCTGCATCATTTGTCGGGCGAAAACACAGGCTTCGTGCCGCAGATGCTGATGAACGCCCGCGATTCCGAGACTCGCCGTGTGATCGAATGCTCCGAAATGTGCCGAATTAACGCGCCCTTTGCCGGCTTCGACCAAACCGCGCAAAGCGATTTCACCCGTTTCATTGACGATTGACGGCGGCGTTTCGATTATAATTTCGATTTCAATCGAGCCGTTTTCAAGATCGTTTTCCCGTTCAAATTCGTCTAGCAGTTCGGCGAGCATTGCGACTTCTTCTTTTTGGGTGATTTTCGGCAAAGTTACGACGAAATTGGCGGGCAATTCGCCGCCGGTTTTCTCCAGCAGATTCGTCAAAAATAAATCCAGCGTGCGAACGGCGCGTTTGCAAGTCTCAAGTTGAAACGATTTGATTCGGAACCCGCAAAACGGCGTGATGGTCTTTTCGAGAAACGCTTTCGCCAATTCACTCGACGCGGAAATGCAGTGCGCGTCTTCTTCCGCGTCGCGCCGAAAACCGTAACCGTCTTCGTAATCAATCCGGTAATCTTCAATCGGTTCGCGCTCCAATTTTTCAATCGTGCGATTGTAAATCGTCCAGGCAAACCACGCCCCGAAATTTTCGGCTTTTAATTTTTCCGTGTTTTCGATTAAACGCCATTCCAGCTTTTGAATTTCGTCGTCATAAACCGGCAAACCGTCCGCACCCGAAAACCACATCGCGCGGGCAAACTCGGCAAAATTTGGCGCGTAAGTTTCCAAAGATTTAAGCGCGATGGCACCGAGTTTCTTCGGCGTTTCCGCCTTAAAAAGATGCGCGCCGCCGTAAACGACGTGAACGGGCGAACGACTTTCGATTTGGAGTTTCAGATTTGGATTTTCGGATTTCGGACGTGTTAATTCCGCATAAATTCCTTTAAGTTTCGATTGTGAGAAAGTTTGCTTCATTTTGCCTTTTGCCTTTTTACTTTTGCCTTAAATTTCACCAGCCCCAAGTTCCCGCGCCGCCCTTGAACGGTCCGACAATATCTTTCGTAATCCAACCGCCGTAAAAATCGCCTTCCTGCGACCGAACCAATTCGTCATCAACGTAACAAGCGTCCGGTTTTGACGGATAAAACGCGATGTAATCTTTAATTTCCGCAAACTCGCGCGTCGGATCGGCGTAAAACCAACCGGCGTTTTTGATGCTTTGGTCGCCGACTCGCAAATCATAATAACCCGCGCTGCCTTTCCATTCACAAAAACTCGCGCCCGCCGCTTTCGACAGTAATTCCATCCGCACATCTTCCGGCGGAAAATAATAAACCGGCGGATGACTCGTCTCCAAAACGCGAAACGCGCGATTGGTTTCCGCGACGATTTCGTCGTTGAAAACGATTTTGAGATGTTTATTCGTTCGTTCAAGGCGCGGCGGGCGCGGATAATCCCAGACTGATTCTTGTCCGGCTTTTGGTTCGATTCTTTTCATAGATTAAAATACTCCGACGCGAAGAACTGAGTAGAATTTCCAACCATCTGCAACTTTCTCAACTATGACGCTAAAAGTTCCGTCCGTGTTTTGAACGTCAATTAATGCTTTTGTCTTTGAAGAATTATAAGTTATCAATTTAGATTTTAATGTCTCCGGCGTTGCTTTTCGATTCGGATTGTCAGTTTCAAATTGAAAAAGTGGAGTCTGCAATATGGCATTAGCTAAATCACCGTTTTCCTTAAATGCTTGTTCAATTTTAAGTTCTCGCAATCTTTCAAGTTTTTCGCCTTCTCCCAAACCATAAAGATTTGTATTTTCCTGTGCAATGAATTTATTTATAGTTGCTTGCGCTTTGTTAGAATTATCGAGGAATAATGCGTAACTGTTTTTTAGATTTGAGCGAGAAGGATACATATAAGCACCTAAACAAAAGTAATACGATATAATGAGCCAATTTGTGAAAGGACTTGATCCAGTTCCTGACACAAGTTTTTGTAGGAACTGTAAGCAT
>JAYVKL010000105.1:0-3963 GCA_043768465.1 Pyrinomonadaceae bacterium | reverse complement strand
GAAGCCTACACTTCAGCCAAACACTTGTGTGAGGAACTGGATCAAATCCTTTCACAAATCGGTTCAAAGTATTACATTACTTTTGCTTAGGTGCTTATTAGATATTAACGGCTTTGCACATAAAGTGCTTAATTTTGGATTTTTGCACCTAAAGTCAAGTCTTTTAGAAAATAATGGTGTTGAAACATAGGACTTAGAAATATGTTGCACATAAAGTGCTTAAAATTTCCGACTTTATGTGCAAAGCCGATATTAACAATGAATTAAAATGAGAGCGATTAACCTTTTACCATTATCGGACGCAATCGTGTTCTCCCCACATTCTAATCCATAAAACTCAATTAATTACCGCGTCAATTCGTTTCGCAATGAGCAGTTGATATACCGAGCTCAACAGCCAAGTTTTCTCAAAACTGCCGTTTCATATCGTGACCATTTTGCCTCTTGTTTTATTCCGCCCGGTTTGCTGCTCTTCTTACACAATCAAAGAACTATTTCTGAGGTTTAGTTTTCCACAATCGCCGTTTTACTTGTAGAAATTTGAAATACATCCGTGTAGAAATTTGAAATAGGTCGCCAAATTTCCACAACCCGGTATGTAGAAATTTGAAATACATCGCTTTTTTCCACAGAAAAAGGATGTAGAAATTTGAAATAGGTCGCCAAATTTCCACAAGCAGCCGTGTAGAAATTTGAAATAGGTCGTTTTTTCCACAGAAAAGGTATGTAGAAATTTGAAATAGGTCGTTTTTTTTCCACAACCGGGTATGTAGAAATTTGAAATAGTTGGCTCAAGGGTTGTAGATATTTGAAATACATCTATGTAGATATTTGAAATACATCTCAAGAGGTAAATGCTGCAAATAAAAAGGATAAGTGCGTTTTTTCGCTCCCTATCCTTTTCTTTATTATCCTATTCTTAACCTATTTATTTTTTATCCTTGCGCGACCTCGGAGCGGAGCGCGTCTGCGGAGCGGAATCTTTCGGAAAAATCGAACGCTTTTTCTTAGTTTTCGACGAACTTTCCTGATTCAGGGAGTCGGCAAGCTGCATTACATTATTCTGGACGGTATTTGAAGCCGACATTTCAAACGAAAAGGTCTTCGTCGGGACGATTGTCAAAAAATAATCTTCAATCTTACGTGAATCTAAAGCAGAAACAATGGCATCGGTCTTAAAATCCTGAATAACATTCGCGTTTTTCATTTCCTCAATGGCTTTCTTGAACTTAAAAATCGCCGTCGCCAGCGTCGGATACTCCAACCCGAAATCTCTCAGAAGAGTTGAGAAATTGACCGAATAAGCAACATTTTCATTCGCCTGCTTAAAATGATGCGAAAGCCTCCGGTGCAGAAGGCGCGCGATATGAGACTTATAGCCGATAACCTTTTGATAATTATATCTCCTGAAATACAGGCTTTCGAGGGCTTCGGCGATGACCCTTGAAAAAATCAAATAGCACGGCTCGTCACCATCTTCCCTTTCACTCTTTTCGGTATAACAAAGCACGTCAATCGGATTGAAACTGAGCTTGACACCGGTGTCGAGATTCTGGCAGACGATTTCAGAGCCCTTGAGTATCTGAAGCGAATCAAGTATCTGGTAATGCGAGCGCGTTCGCCCCTGTTTCTTGAGTTCTTTGCGAATCTGATTAACCGTAAAGGTCATTCCGGGCTGACCGTCGAAAAATTTCGGATTGTCGTCGAGGTAAGTTTTTCTTAAAATCGTTTCCAGTATATCCTCGTCCGCGCTCGGATAATACGATGTCGAAGTTCCGTCACGACCGACAAGAATCGCCGGCTTGAGCGTCAAAGAATAGGCTTCGCCGCGACATTCAAACTCTCGCCGGAGCGCAGGCAGCAATCCGTTGTAATTGCGGCGCACGTCGGCTTGATGCGTCCAGACAAAACGCGGCATAAAATCGTATAACTCGATGGTCTGCGAATAATTTTTGCCCTTCTTCAGTTGCCGGCTGCCGTCCTCAGTCAAAATGTCGGTTTCGGTCAAAAGCTCGAACAGCGATAATTGAAGCGGCTTGGTTTGTTTGATCTGACTTAGTTTCTTTGGCACGACTTTACTCCTCGGTTCACAATCTCGACGCGGCTTGAAAGATTCGAGAGCATCGAGCGACGCTTCCTTGGCACATTTGTTATTTTCATTCACAAGTTGCCGGAGCGTCAAGAACCAATTTTAAAGAGTCGCCATTTTCATTCAGTCAACTTTAGCTTCCAAACTTCCAATATCCGTTTCCCTTCATAACCCTGCACGGCAAGCCAGTTCACGAGGCGGACGCGGGCGGCAATTTTTTGTCGAACAGGAACATCTTTGCTCTCCTGTTCGAGATTAAGAAATATGCGGTGTTTATTCTTTCGCGCCCAATCGAAAGATTCGCCGCCAGCGCGTCGTCCGAAGCCTTCTCGCAAAACCGTATATGGAGCATTTTCCTTGACGGCTAACGCGCCGACGGCATTGATGAACGATTCGGTCGAATGTTCAAACGTCGGCGCGTCTTTGAGATTTCCGCAATTAATTGTCGCGTGCGGGCTGACCCAGGCTTTGCCGTTTGGTTCTCTGTCACGTTTTAGTGCTTCGCAGACGAAGCGCGTCCACGTCAAAACCTCCGTCAACCGTTCGAGGCTGCCCGAAACGAATTTATACGGCTCTTTGATTCGCGGACTTTCAAAATATATCGAATACGGACTGACAAGCGTCGGATTGACGCGCTCGGCGAAATAATCGCCCAATCGTTTAATTTTTGTTTCGCAAGTTTCACCGCCAAAAAATTCCGCCGTCAGACCGTGCGTGAACCATTGATATTCGTGCGAGTGCGTGACATTCCGGGTTTGATTGAAGAGCGAACCTTCCGCGCTCGATAGATGACTGAAGAACGACAAACTAACCAGACCGATACCGCAAGCGAAATAATGAATCCAAAACTGCGCTCCGTGGTTGTCGAGCAAAACGGCGATGTGATTTTCCGGCTTTCCGCGGTCAAAAGACATCTTTCCGTTTTTATCAAGTTTTTCTGCGTTGAGAATTTTCTTCAACTCTCTCGCGGTCGCAGGTATCTCCGTTAAAGCCAACTCAGGCTGCCGTCGCGCTCGTTCGGTTAAAAGCTCCGGTATGCGCCCGTAAACTAAAAAATTCAATAATTCTCGAAGCGGCGCGGCGGAAACAGTTAGAATTTTAACCGGACTCGGCTGGCAGACGATTGCTTCGTTCATAACTTCTTTCAGACAATCAAAAGGCAGTCAGCCGCTCAATTTTTTCGGCGGCTATTTCCATCGCCGCAAGTTTAACCTTGAGCCGAACCATTCCGAGCATTTTCTCGCGGGTCGGGACGCGGGCAGACTCTTGAAGCGAAACGCTGACCGACTCCGACGACATCGAATAGCCGGATGCGCGGTCGTAACAGCCGTCGTTGTAGTCGTAGCGAAAGCCGGTCGGCTTGTAATACTCGCAGGCGATTTCGACCAGCTCGCCCAATCGCTCGGTGTAATAGCTGCACTCGCTGATACCAGCCGCGTCAAAATCCGTTTCCGCCTCGACAACCAGATAATCTTCGTTGGAGGGCAAAATTTCCCTTTCCGTCAAAACGCACAATTCGAGAAATTCGATGAACCCGTCAACCGTCTCGCGCTCGCAACCGAACTCCTCGCCCCATTCGCCGTCGTCGTAAAAAGAACGGAAAAACGGGTCTTCGAGCGTCTGGTTAATTTCCTCCCAGAAAACTTCTTCGAGCATTTCCGAAAAAGTTTCCTGCCGAATGTTTTCAATCTCAGAGTCTTCGAGCGCGTTCTGCCCGGACTGCAAAGCAATTTCTTGGGTAATCGCTTCTTCGATTTCGCGGCAGAGTTTTTCGGCTTTTACTTCGTGCGCGAACTCTTCGGAATCGGTCGGAAAATCCGTGTAAAAAATTTCGCCCGTGCCGTCGGATTTCAACTCGAATTCGTATGAACTAT
>JAYVKL010000104.1:0-10464 GCA_043768465.1 Pyrinomonadaceae bacterium | reverse complement strand
TTTTGAGCCTTTCTCTTAGTTCTTCAGCAGTTTCTTTGATTTTTGGTAACGCTTTATTCATCATTACATTATTGCACATATTCTATCGGTAAATGGTATCAGAACGAGGAGCGGACGCTAAAGGCGGACACTTAGCCCGAACTGCCATTAATCTACCAAAAGAAAAGCGCACCGAACGTGATGCGCTTTTCTCGATTCATCGGGCGATTACTATTTCCGAAAATAGCTCATCGCCATCGAAGCCAAATCGTCCATCGAACTGCCGTCTTTGTTCTTATCTAAATACCCGGAAACCATATCCATCACCGGATTGCCCGAAGCCTGCATCGTCTGCTGCTGTTGACCGAGCATATTCTGCAAACCGTTCGCGTCCAGATTCTGCTCCTGTTTTTTCCTGCCGAGAAAACCCATCACAATCGGGGCGAGCGTGATTAAAAGCGTGGCGACCTGGCTGATGTCCATTCCGCTTTTCTGGCTCACCTGCTGGGCGACCGCGCCTTGATTGCCGCCGAAAATATGTCCGAGAATGCCGAGTCCGTCGCTGCTCGAAGTTTGATTGAAACCGCCGCCCAAAAAACTGCCGAGATTGTCCAGAATGCCGCCGTCGTGCTGTTGCAGAGCGTTGTTCAGATTTTCCGCGCCCTGCGGTTCTTTGGTGTTATTTGCCAGACTGTTCATAATCATCGGCAGAGCCATCTGAATCGCCATATTCGTCATCGTCGGGCTAGCTCCGATTTGATTGCTGATTTGACTGACGGCTTCACCGCCCTGCTGCTGTCCCAATAAATCTTCTAATGAAAACATTCTTTTGTTTCTCCTTTTTTGCTTGTGGTTCGTCGCTCTTTTGGTAAATCATAACAGATAGTTTTCGATTTGTCGTTGGCGATTTTCCTGCTAAATTTGAATGAGCGAAATGATTATCAAGTCGAGGGATTTCACCGAAAAGAAATTAGTTTCAATCGTAATTTCAGTCGTGCTGGGCGCGTTGATGACGACCGTCTCGTGTTCCCGAATTCAAAAACCGAAGTTTACGCCGTTCGATAAAACGCGGACGATTACCAACGATCAGGAAAAATTCGGCGAACCGTTCGGCATCGCGGTCAGAGACGGCGAAGTTTTCGTTTCCGATGGCGAAACGGGAAAGATTTGGCGCGTCGCGGACAACCGAAATTTCACGCTTCTTTCCGATAAGTTCGACACGCCTTCGGGCATCGCGTTCGATAAAGCCGGCGATTTAGTCGTCGCCGATGCGGGAACGCACACGATCAAAAAACTGAACGTCTCAAACGGCGCAGTCGAAATTATCGCCGGTGTGGAAAATAAAAAAGGCGATGCTGACGGCACGGCGAAAAACGCGCTTTTCAACGCGCCTATCGGCGTAGCGGTTTCGGAAGATAAAATCTTCGTCGCCGATACTTATAACGATAAAATTCGCGTTATTACCGACGGAAAAGTTATGACTCTGGCAGGCGGCGGACAAGGTTTCGCCGATTCGGAACAAGGATTGGCGGCGAAATTCGATACGCCGTGCGGTTTAGCGATGTGGGGCGATAAACTGCTGGTCGCCGACACTGAAAATCGCCGGATTCGCGTGGTCGAAACGAACGGCGAAATGAACGGGAAAACGTGGACGCTCGCCGGAAACGGCGCAAAAAATTCGACTGACGGATTTCTTTTTCAATCGAGTTTCGTCGCGCCGACGGCGGTTACGATTGATTCGTTCGGGGCGATTTACGTCGCCGACGGCGATTCGATTCGCGTTATCGGCAGACGACTTTTCGCGCTCGTCGAAACGCTGACGAATACGAAACGCGGTTTCAAAGACGGCAGTTTGCGCCGCTCGCAGTTTAATCGCCCGTCGGGTTTGGCGAGCGATGCCGACGGCAATTTATTTGTCAGCGACGCGGAAAATCAAGCCGTCCGAGTTTTGACCGGCGCGGAAATCGGCGCGGCGACGACGGCGGAACAGGTTGAAAATTCGCGGTTTACGCCCGAACAATTCCGAACCTTGCAGCCGCCGCGCTGGAGTTATAATCCGCCGGCAAATAAACGTGAAATCGCCGGAACTCTGGGCGAACTGCGCGGCGAAATCGTTGATGAAAGTTCAAATGTTTGGTTTCACAACGGCTTGGATATTGTCGGCGGTTACGGCGAAACGGCGCGGTTCGTCCGCACGGAAAAAGTTTTGCGCCCTGTCTCGACCGAAAACTTTGCGACTTTGCGCGAGTTAATCAGACTGCCGACGCTCGGCTATATTCACATTCGTTTGGGGCGCGACGGCGCGGATAGAATTTACGACGACCCGCGCTTTCAGTTTTCACGCGACGAAAGCGGCAAATTGATAAACGTCAGAATTCCGCGCGGCGCAAAATTTCAAGCCGGTGAAGCCATCGGAACCCTGAACGCGCTGAATCACGTTCATTTAATCGCCGGACGTTCGGGCGCGGAAATGAACGCGCTCGACGCGCTCGTGCTGCCGAATGTTTCCGATGCAATCGCGCCGACGATTGAAGAAGTTTCGCTGTTTGACGAAAATTGGCAACCGCTCAGTAAAACCCGAAACGCCGAATCGCGTATCAAACTCGACGGCAAAACGCGCATCGTCGTCCGCGCTTACGATAGAATGGACGGCAACGCGGAACGGCGCAGATTGGGCGTTTATCGAATCGGCTATCAGATTTTGCGCGAAAATAAAACGCCGCTTTCGGGAATCAACTGGACGATCATCTTCGACCGTCTGCCGGACGCGGAAGCCGTCAAATTCGTTTACGCGACGGGAAGCAGAGCGGGCGCAACCGGCGAAACGATCTTCAATTACATTGCCACCAATCGAGTCAACGGCGACGAGTTTCGGGAAGATTTTTTTGACGCGAATCATTTGGAAAACGGCGATTATACTCTGCGCGTGTTCGCGGCGGACTTTTTCGGCAATCAGGCGGCGCGTGATGTCGAGTTTTCCGTGATAAAATAAGCAGGTGAGCAAAAGTTTTGAGTGAACACTTCAGTTTGTTCCGCCCGCGAAGCGCAGCGGAAAAGCACGCTGAAGCGTGAACTCAGAACAGAAAGCACAATGTTACAAAACTTTTGCTCAGTTGCTTAATTTTCTTCGAGGAAGTGTAAATTATGTCGGCAGTTTTAGAATTATCCAAACCGAAACTCGTCAGAAACGAAGTTTTATACGGCGTGAGTTGGGAAATATATGCGGAGATGGTGGCGGAACATCGTGATTCACAGTTTCCGCGTCTGACCTACGACAGCGGAATTTTAGAAATAATTATGTCGAATTCTTTGCAGCACGAAGAAGACAGCCGGAATTTGGCGGCTTTGTTTGAACAGATAGCTTTTGAATTGGAAATAAATTTTCGCCGCAACGGTTCGACGACTTTCAGGCGCAAAAATATCAGCAAAGGTTTTGAACCGGATTCGTGTTTTTATATTCAGTCGCTCGAAAAAATAGCGGGCAAAGAAGATTTGGATACTGAAACCGATCCGCCGCCGGATTTGATAATCGAAATCAACAAAACGAGTTCGTCCGTGCCGCGAATGCCGATTTTTGCGGCGTTCGGCGTGGCAGAAGTGTGGCGGTTCACGAAAAAACAGGTGAAGTTTTACGTTCTGCGCGAAGGCGTTTATCTGGAATCGAAAATGAGTTTGGCACTGCCGATTCTAACGGGCGAACAGGCGACGGAGTTTCTGCTGGCGGCGCGTGAAATCAGCAGCACGGCGTGGCTGAAGCGGATTCGGGATTGGACGACTTCGGCAAAGATAGATTGGGGAAAATAATGAAAAATATACTGGCGGTTTTTACTTTATTGGCTTTTTCACTGAATAGCTTTTCGTTTGATGCGGACGTAAAAAACGCGCCGAAAGCGATTCGCGCTGCGCCGCCCGCGCCGAAGATTTCCGATGCGGAACGGCAAACCGAATTGGCGAAAAGGCGGGCGAAGGTTTTAGCGGCGATGGCGGATAATTCCGTGATGATTCTGATGAGCGCGACGGCGAAAAACTATGCGGGCGACGTAGATTTTATGTATCGGCAGGAAAATAATCTTTATTATCTGACGAATCTGAAACAGAATAACGCGACGCTGGTTTTGACGAAAAACGGCGGGCAAACGGGCGAATTTCTGTTTTTGCCGAAACGCAATCCGGCGCAGGAGACGTGGAACGGAAAGATGTATTCGCGTGAAGAAGCGCAGAAAATTTCGGGCGTGAAAACGATGATTGATGCCGCCGAATTAAAAGATTTGCTGCCGGCGCTGAAAGATAAAAAACCGTTCGCGTCAAAAGACGGCGTGAACATCGCAACCGCTGAAACGATTTATCTGCTGCTTCCCGAAAACGAAAACGACGGCGACGGAACGGCAGAATATCGCAAGGAAAACGAATTTTCTAAAAGCGTTTCCGGCACGAAAATTGAAAATGCGCGACAGTTTTTCGATGATTTGCGAATTGTAAAATCGCCCTGGGAAACCAAACTTCTCCAGCACGCGATTGACATCACGACCGAAGCCCAGGAAAGAGCGATGGCAATGGTTTCCAAAGCCGAATTCGAGTATCAAGTCCAGGCGGAAGTCGAATACACTTTTCGCCGCCGCAACGCCGATTATTGGGGTTATCCGTCCATCGTCGGCTGCGGTCCGAACGCGACGACTTTGCATTACGTCGAATCGCAGGGCGCGGTCAAACCCGGCGATTTGATGCTGACGGATGTCGGCGCGGAATACGACCATTACACGGCGGATGTGACTCGGACTTACCCGGTCAACGGCAAGTTTTCCAAAGAACAGGCGGAGATTTACAATGCCGTTTACGACGCGCAGGAAGCCGCCGCGAAAAAGATTAAACCGGGCGCGAACTTCCGCGATCCGGCGCAGGCGGCGACCGAATCAATCAAACAAAGCCTTGCGAAATTAGGTTTGATCACCGCGCCGAACGCGACTTATCAAATAATTTATCAGGGCAAACCGATTGAAATGCCGCAGTATCGCCTGTGGTTTATGCACGGTTGGGGACATTGGCTGGGAATGAACGTCCACGATATCGGCGGCGACGGCGCGACGGTTTTAAAAGAAGGAATGGTGATGACGAACGAGCCGGGAATTTACATCCGCCAAGACGCGCTCGATTATCTCGCCGATACGCCGGACAACAAGAAGTTTACCGAAAAGATTCGCCCGATGTTTGAAAAATATAAAAACATCGGCGTTCGCATCGAAGACGATATGTTGGTGACGGCGAACGGCACGGAATGGATGACAGGAAATCTGCCGCGCAAAATCAGCGACATCGAAGCGTTTATGGCGCAGGCTTCTAAAGAGATGAATTACACGGCGGCGAATTTGATGGTGAATCCGACGCTTGCCGTGATTGATTACAGCGATTTTTCAAGCGCGAATTTGTTCGATTGGAAACCGATGAACGGCGCGACCGTTCGGCGCGGCTGGATTTCGAGCGGCAAAGCGATTGCCGATTCGGGTTCGTCGCATCTTGCACATTCGCACGGCGAGTAAAATTGCAGGCGTTCTGAGTTCACGCTTCAGCGTGTTTTTCCGCCGGCGAAGCGCGGCGGAAACGGCAAACTGAAGTTTGAACTCAGAACGCCGGAAACATCTTGGCTTTCGCCTGACAATTTCACTTTTGCCAATCCGCCGGGTTTTCCCTACACTTGCCTACAATGTCCATTGATTCCAGTCTTCCGTTAGTCATCGTCAATCCAAAATCAGCCGCCGGTTCGACCGAATCGGCGTGGGCAGGAATCGCTTCGGACTTGCGGGCGCATTTCGGCGCGTTTCAGGTGGCTTTTACCAAACGGGCGGGCGACGGCATTTTACTGGCGCAGCGCGGTGCGGAAAATGGGCGCAGACTTATCATCGCCTGCGGCGGCGACGGCACGATTAACGAAGTGGCGAACGGGATTTTGGAAAGCGGAAAAGATTGCGAACTCGGCATTTTACCGAACGGAACGGGCGGCGATTTTCGGCGGACTCTGGGAATGCCGAACGGTTCGCGTGAAGCCGCCAAAGCGTTGCAAAGCGGTGAAACGAAAACGATTGATGCGGGACGAGTTGCTTTTTTCAACCACGCGGGCGAACCGGTTTCGCGTTATTTTTTAAACGTCTCCAGTTTCGGTTTGAGCGCGTCCATTATCGAGCGCGTGAAAGCGTCTTCGCCGCTCAGTTGGCTGCCGAACGATTTACTGCGCGGCAAAACGAGTTTCGCGCTTTCGACTTTGCAGGAAGTTCTCGGTTTGAATTTCGTCACCGTCCGCGTAAAGATTGACGATAACGAAGAAAAATCTCTGAACACGATTAACTTCTGCGTTTGCAATTCGCGGTTTTTCGGCGGCGGAATGAAAATCGCGCCGGACGCGAAAATCAACGACGGATTGCTCGATGTCGTCAACATCGGCGACATCAAAACCGCGAAAATCCTTTTTAACGCTTACAAACTTTATAAAGGTTCGCATCTGACGCTCGCCGAAGTGAAATCAACTTTAGCCAAAAAAATCGAAGTTTTCCCGGCGGAGAAGACTCAAACGATTCATATCGAAACCGACGGCGAACTGCCCGGACGACTTCCGGCGACATTTGAAATCGTGCCGAATGCTCTGCGGGTGCGCGTTCCGAAAATTTTATAATCACATAATCACCAAAGCAAAACTTTTGCAACATTTTGCTTTGCGTTCTGAGTTCAAACTTCAGTTTGTTTCCGCCATCGAAGCGCGGCGGAAAAGCACGCTCAAGCGTGAACTCAAAGCTTTTCAAAATACCCGGTAACTTTTGCTCATCTGCTTAGAAACATAGAAAACATAGTTTCTTCACCGATTAATACGAACGAAATAAATCACATAGGCAAATTTACTTGTGTCATTCGTGTTGTTCGAGACTGATTTCTTCTCTCTGTGTTCTATGTTTCTATGTGGTAAAATGCCTGAAACGTATGGAAAAATCATTCTGCCAGCTCATCACCGATGCCGCCGAAGCGCGACGCGATAAATTTGCGATGCGGATTGTCGGCGAGGAAACCGACGGGAAATATACTTACGGCGAAATGCTCGACGCGGTGCGTTCGATTGCGTTTCGACTGGAAAAAGAAAATATAAATTTCGGCGACCGCGTGGCTTTAATCGGCGAAAATCATCCGCGCTTGGCGATTGCGTATTACGGCATTCTGTTTCGCGGCGCGGTTTGCGTCCCCGTTGATCCGCACGCCGAAATCGAGACGCTGACCAATTTTATCAATAATTCCGAAGCGAAAATGGCGTTTATCGGCGAAGATTTTATTAAGTCTTTTCACCAACTCGAAGAAAATCTCGGCAGAAAAATCCCCGCCGTCGTGCTGCAAAATGTGGAATCAGCTAACGGTTTTCAATCGTTTGAAGACTGGGCGAACACGCCGCTTCCGGCTGATTTCGCCGCCAAGCCAACGCCTGCGAAACCCGAAGATTTGGCGCAATTGACTTATACTTCCGGCACGACCGGCACACCGAAAGGCGTTCCGCTGACGCACAGCAACATTTATCACGAAGCCGTCGGCTGTCAGGAAGTGATGCACTTGAAAGAAACGGAAGTCGTTTTGAGCGTCCTGCCGCTGTTTCACGTTTTCGCGCAGGTCGTCAATCTCTGGGTTATCGCGTCGGTCGGTGGCTCGGTTTATTACGTTAAGGAACTCGCGCCCGCCGAATTGACGAAGGCTTTTCAAACAAGGGAAATCACGCTTTTGACGGGCGTTCCGCGTCTCTGGTATCTGTTTCACAAAAAGATTTTCGACGGCGTGGCGCAGCAGTCAATCGTCGTTCGCACGTTGTTCGCCAAACTTTTGAAACTCAACTTTTTTCTGCGCGAAAAATTTAATATCAATCTCGGCAAGCGATTTTTCGCTAAAGTTCACGACGGTTTCGGCGGCAAGCTCGACTTTACGATTTCCGCCGGTTCGCGGTTTGACGAGAAAATCGCCGAAGACTATCACGCGCTCGGCATCACGATGATCCAAGGTTATGGTTTGACCGAAACGAGCGGCGCGGTTTCCTGCACACGGTTTGAGGATAACGTCGTCGGCTCGGTCGGGAAAGCCGTTAATTACGCCGAAACGAAAATCGGCGAGCTGAACGACGAAGGCGCGGGCGAGGTTTTAATCAAAGGCAAAATGGTCTTTTCCGGCTACTATAAAAACCCCGAAGCGACCAAAGAAGCGTTCACGCCCGACGGCTGGTTTAAGTCGGGTGATTTAGGGAAAATTGACGGCAACGGCAATCTGCACATCGTCGGACGCTCGAAAGACGTGATCGTTCTGCCGAACGGGAAAAACATTCACCCGGAAGATTTGGAAGTGCATTATTCAAAAACCCCGCTCGTCGGCGAAATGTGCATTATCGGTGTCAAAGACGAAGCTTCAAAGATGGCGGGCGCGGAGAAATTAGTCGCCGTCGTCGTGCCGGATTTCGATTATTTGAAGAAAAACAACATCGCCAATTCACGCGAAGCGATTCGCCACGAGTTCGACGATTTAGGGCGCGAGCTGCCCGAATACCAGCGCGTCCGCGAATATATCGTCCGCAGCGAACCGCTGCCGCGCACGGCGACGCGCAAAGTTCGCCGCTTTGAAGTCGCCAAAGAAATCGCCGATCACAAATACGCGGCAAACGGCGACGCGCCGCTGGTGAAAAAACTCGAATTTACCGCCGAAGATTCGCAGTTGATGGAATCGCCAATCGGCAAACAGGTCACGAAATTAATCAAGCAGAACTCCGAACAAGCCGAAAACATTCATCCGGCGATGAGTTTGGAGATTGATTTCGGACTCGATTCATTGTCACGCGCCGAAGTTTTCGCCGGTTTGGAACAAGCCTTCAACATCGAATTCGACGGCGACGAAGCGGCAAACGCGCTGACGGTTAAAGAGGTCGTCGCGCTCGTCGAAAAACAGGCGGGCGGAGCGAACGCCGAAATCGTCGAAACCGATTTCAACTGGGGCGCAATCGTCCGCGAAAGCGACAACGATATGCCGGAAGTGCAGGGCATTCTCAAATCGCGCCCGTTCGGAATGGCGATTGTTTACTCGATTTTCAAGGTTTTTAATTTGCTCGCCAAAATCTTTTTCCGAATGGAAGTTTCGGGCAGGGAAAATCTGGCAAATCTGAAACGTCCCTTTATTATCGCGCCGAATCATCAGAGCTATCTCGACCCGTTTCTGGTGACGAGCGAATACAGTTTCGATAATCTCAAAAATGCGTTTGCGGTCGGCGCGAGCCAGTTTTTTGCGAATAGTTTTATGCAGTCGGTCGCCGCGTTCCTGAACACCGTGCCGGTGGACGCGGACACGCAGCTTTTAAAGGCGATGAAGGCGAGCGCGGTCGGTTTGAAACACGGCAAAATCCTGACGATTTTCCCCGAAGGAGCGCGCGCTTTTGACGGCGAACTGCACGAATTTAAAAAAGGCGCGGCGATTCTGGCAGTCGAGTTGGACGTGCCGATTGTGCCGGTCGCGCTCGACGGTTTTTACAAAGTTTGGGGACGCAGTTCGGGCAAAATCAGTTTCTCGAAAACCAAAATCCGCTATGGCAAACCGTTTCTGCCGCGTGCAATCATCACGCCGGAGATGACGGGCGAAGCCGGTTACGAAGCCGTCACAAATCATTTGAAATCGGAAATCGAGCGAATGTTAAGCGAGATGCGTAGATAAATTTTTGGTAGTAAGCTAAAAGTAACATTTTATAAATTGCCAATATCTTTAGCTGGTGTCTAAGTTGGCAGCAGATTTCAGGCTTCAGCCAAACATCGCCAAATCTTTTGCGATTGGCGCATTTTCCATCCGACTTTACATCCGGCGGCTTTCTGCGTTTCGCTTCGCCGTTTCTCAGCAACATCAAAAACCGGACTCGTTTCTCGAATTGCACGAGTTTCCGCGCCTTTTTAATGGCGCGTAATTCTTTTAATTCTTCGCCAATCAACCGATCATATTTCATTCAAACATTATACGCACAGCCTATTCTAATTTAGTAGTATGGAAATTTAGGCTACCAAAATCTTAGAGCCGAAAGCGAAAAAACTGCTTGACGATTTAGCGAATATGAATTTAATTGTTATACATCAAGCCAAAACGACTGCGAGAAAAAAGCGCAAGTTCGGCAGTATAAAAGGTTTGGTCAATAATACCGCCGAAGATTTCGACGCGCCGCTGGGATATTTCAAGGATTATAGGTGCTGAAGTTTTTGGAACTGAAAGCAGCCGATTGCTTGACGGCTCGGCAAATTTGAATTCGATCACAGCTCAAATCGTTTTATCTTCCCCATTTCAATTTATCTCGCAGAACGTCAAAATAATTGCGGTTCGGCGGGCGGACGAGATTAAAATTCGTCGTGCTTTTGCGGATTGAAATCGTGTCGTCGTTTTTCACCTGATAGCCGATTTGCCCGTCCAGAGTCAAAACGACACCCTGGTTTTCATTGGTCAATTTGATTT
>JAYVKL010000103.1:0-9920 GCA_043768465.1 Pyrinomonadaceae bacterium | reverse complement strand
TTTGACTGCTTGTCGCTTAAACTCATCATCATATTTTCTCATCATAACTCGCTATTTTATCAGAGAGAGTTTTGATTCCACTTTTATTAGACCATCTCACACCGTATCGGACGACCAACAGTTCCGGCGCAATGCCGCACACTCCGTTTCGACAAACACCCGACAGTTTGTTATTCTGAACAGGACAATTTATGAAAGGGAGTAGATAGCCCGCCGCGCGGGTTTGTCGAGGTCGTCAACACAATCGTTTTAGTCAAACGGTTCGGCTCGATAAAGTAAATATCAAGACCTTTTGCGACGAATGATTTTTTTATCGTTCCGCAAAAGGTCTTTTCCTTTGCGGAACACCTTGGAGAAAGAGATGTTCTTGGAAGGCTTCGTTGAAATCGTTTTTAATTTTTGTTTGAGTTTGTCATTGAATTTGTTTTTGAATCTGGCGGCGATTTAATCACCAAATGATCTTACCAACACAAAAAGTAAACCACCGAAATCAACGCCGCTTTTCAGCGAACAATATATTTTATGCGAACTATAGAGTAAAGAAAACTCTGCGTTCTCTGCGTCTCTGCGTGAAAAAAAGCTAAGAAAGGATTGGATACCTTCGATAGGATAAAAAATGATTTCACGCAGAGACGCAGAGAGCGCAGAGAAAATGTTCTGATAATGATAAAAGGTTTCTACTCTTGATTCGCATATTTTGGAGAATTTACGATGACACTATTTCCCTTCGCCGAATACTGGTGGTTTTACGGCGGATTTTTGATATTCGTGTTTGCAATGCTCGCGCTCGATTTGGGCGTGTTTAATAAAAAAGCGCACGTCGTTTCGTTCAAGGAAGCGACGACGTGGAGCATCGTCTGGGTCGTTCTGGCACTGATTTTCAACGCCGGATTTTATTATTACGCCTCGTCGAAATTCGGCGCGGACACCGGCACAGAGTTCGCACTCGAATTTTTGACCGGCTACATTCTCGAATACTCGCTTTCGATTGACAACATTTTCGTCTTCGTGCTGGTCTTCAGCTATTTCGGCATTCCCGCCGAATATAAACATCGCGTCTTGTTTTACGGCATTTTGGGCGCACTGATTTTCCGCGCCGTCTTCATCGCGCTCGGCTCGGCGTTGCTGTCTTTTCATTGGATAATTTACATCTTCGGCGCGTTTTTAATCATCACCGGAATCAAAATGTTTTTTTCGAGCAGTGAAGAAATCGAACCGGAGAAGAATTTTTTAATTAAAATTTTCAAAAGATTTATGCCCGTCTCGCACACGATTGACGGCAAAAGTTTTTTCGTCAAAGAAAACGGCATCACGCACGCCACGCCGCTCTTCATCGCGCTTTTATTTCTCGAAGCGACCGATATTATCTTCGCGGTGGACAGCGTTCCGGCGATTTTCTCGATTACGGACGAACCTCTGATCGTTTTCACGTCGAACATTTTCGCCATTATGGGACTGCGCTCGATGTATTTTATGCTCGCCGGCGTGATTGATAAATTCTACCTTTTGAAATACGGTTTAGCCGTCGTGCTGATTTTCGTCGGCTTAAAAATGGTCTGGCTGAATCCGATGTATGACGGGCATTTTCCGATTACCTGGAGTTTGGGCGTGATTTTAGGGACGATTGCCTTATCAATCGTCGCCTCGCTGATTTTCCCGAAGCGCGAAGCGATTGCTAACGATTAACGAAAATCGGTTTGAATTTTTAACCGCCGATGAACGCGGATAAACGCAGATAAATCATTTTTGTTCCATCTGCGTTTATCCGCATTCATCGGCGGTTAATTATTTACAAAATAAAGATGATAATGTTTCGCGCAGCCCGGATTAAACCGGCTTTCGCATCGCGGACAAATCGAATCGCAATCCAGATATTCTCTAACTGTTAATTGATAACCGCAGTCGCCGCACAAAATCGCTGGCGAATTGAATTGACTTGCCGCCCAAACTTCCGGCGAATGCCGTTCGATTTCGGCGTGGCATTCGTAACACGGAAACCACTTTTCACAACACCTGAATTTAATAGCGATAATATCCGATTCGCCGTGCCAGTGAGCGCACCGCGTTTGCGCGTCAATGTCAACGCCGCAAACCGTCTCGCCGTAAATTACTTTTTCCATACGAAGAATTTAACCGCCGATTTCGCGGACAAACGCAGATAAATCATTCGGTTCTAATCTGCGTTTGTCCGCGTAAATCTGCGGTTAGTAAACTTTTCAAAGCGATTCGCACAAACAACGCCATTCGTCAGTCGTCAAAGTTTCCGCCCGGCGATTCGGCGCGATGTCGCAATTGTCGAGCGTTCGATTGACATCGCCGAATCTCCCGCGCAAATCCGGCGGACAATTTTTCAGATTATTAAAGATAGTTTTGCGCTTCTGAACGAAAGCCGCGCTGACGACTTCACGAAAAAGTTTTTCGTCTTTGATTCCGCTTTCGGCTTTCGGTGTTAATCTGACAACCGCGCTGTTGACTTTCGGCGATGGACGAAACGCCGACGGCGGCACGTCGAAAAGTTTGCTGACATCCAGATAATTCTGTACCAAAACCGACAAAAAGCCGCGTTCGGAATTGCCGACTTCCGCCGTGATTCGCTCGACGACTTCAAGCTGAAACATCAGAATCATCTCGCTGAAAACTTCGCGCTGTTCGATCAGTTTCTGCAAAATCGCCGTCGAAATGTAATAAGGAAGATTGGCGATGAGTTTGATTTGAAGTTCGGAATCTGGAATCTGGAATCTGGAATAATCAATCTTGAGCGCGTCGGCTTCGACGAGTTGAAAGTTTGTTTTGTCAGAAAATCTATCGCGCAAAACGGCGTTCATCCCGCGTTCGAGTTCGATGGCGATCACGTTCGCGCCGCTTTCCACCAAACCTGCCGTCAACGCGCCGCGCCCGGAACCAATTTCGACGATTGTCTCACCGATTTGCGGATTGAGCGCGGCAATGATTTTAGCGATGTAATTTCCGTCAACGAGGAAATTTTGACCGAAAGATTTTTTGGCGAACGTCGGTTTTTTATTTATCGCCTTTCTGGTCATTGCAAAAATTTTCCAGTCCGATATTGAAAACTTCCGTCGCCATCATCGCATATAAAACGGCGTTTTCGGGAATGATAAACCGGCTTGCCAAATCGCTTCGATAAAGCGCGGCGGTCAATTCATAGACGAACTTTTCTTCGGTCAAAATTTCTTTACTGCTGATTTTCGCAATCATTTCGCAAATCCCGTCCGAAATTTCCTTTTGCCGCAGTAATTCTCTGGCTTCTCGTTCGTTTCCAGCAAAATCTCTTTTACGACGTTCGTTTCTCATTATCTTACTGATAAACCAATCAGTAAACATAAAAATCAGAAGAAACAACCAACCTTTATTCCGGTTCTTACGACCTTTGTCTATATTACCCGAACTTTCTCCAAAGACTTTAACTGTTCGATACTCGGCAAATACTTGCTTCTGAAAATCGGTCAATTCATTGTTTGTCTTTGTCATAAATACCTCACAAATAATTACGGAAACGTGATTTTTTTAGTTTCAAAATCACGCCGGATAACCAGTAAATTCGTAATCGCCGCCGTGTTTAGTAACTTCCAAATCGCGCAAACGCAACGCATTTTCCAATGAATTCGCCCCGCGTCCGCCGATTGCTAAAGGCGCGGAATGCCCGCCGATGACGATTGGCGCGACGATAAAAGTCAGCTTATCAACCAACTTTGCATCACAAAACGCGCCCGCGATTTCCGTGCCGCCTTCGACTAGAACGCTTTGCAAATCGCGCTTTCGCAACGCTTCCAAAACCGCCGCCAAATCCCGCGCATTTTCACGCGCCACAGCAACGCCGCATTCGATTAACTTTTCAATTTTCGCCTCGTCCGTCGAATCGGAAATAATTAACGTCGGCGTATCTTTCGCCGTTACAATCAGATTCGATTCAAGCGGAATCCGCAGACGATTATCTAACACGACGCGCACCAGTTTTCGCCGGCGCGGTTTGCCGCTTCGGTCCGTCAGCGACGGATTATCAACCAAAGCCGTGTTGCCGCCGATCAAAATTGCGTCGTGTTCGTGCCGCAAACTCTGAACTTTCACCGCCGATTCCTTCCCCGAAAGCGTCGTCGAAACCGAATCTTGCAGCGAAGTTCTGCCGTCCAAACTCATCGCCAATTTCAAATGCACAAAGGGACGCTGTTTCTGATGCCAGACGCAAAACTTTTCGTTCAATTTCGCCGCTTCGTCGCGCAGAATTCCCGTGACGACTTCGATTCCACTCGCTCGCAACTGCGCGAAACCTTTGCCCGAAACCAGCGGATTCGGGTCTTCGACCGGACAAAACACGCGCCGAATTCCGGCATCTAACAACGCCGTCGTGCAGGGCTTCGTCCGCCCGTGATAAGAATGCGGCTCAAGCGAAACGTAAGCCGTGCCGCCTTTCGCCCGTTCGCCCGCCTGATTCAAAGCTGTCACCTCGGCGTGGATTACATTTTCGTAAAGATAACTTCCCTCGCCGACAATTTCGCCGGTGTCCGCGACGATGACACAGCCGACCAAAGGGCTTGGGCTGACTTGACCGATACCGAAAGACGCGAGTTCGAGCGAACGGCGCGTCATTCTTATATCAAATTCTGAAAATTCTTGACTCAATCTTGATTCTTCGCCTCATTAGGAGATTTATTCTTCTCGAATTTCTCAATGATTGTGATTATAAGCGTTACTATTTGACCTTCTCCTATTTGAGTTTTGAGCGGCTCTAGCGGCTTAAATATTCCGTTCTGATAAATTGCTTCAATTGTTTGCGTCATATTATTTATCTCTCTTACTCGTAGATTTTACCGCAGTATAAAAATTCAGCCATTAGTTTCCAAGAAATATCATTTCTTTCGCTATCCTCAAGCCACGATACGGCTCCATCCAAAAAATTTTCTATATTTGGATTTTCCCAGTCTGAAACACTACTGTAATTATTTTTCTCCGGCGCATCGCTCTCAATTTTTCGCGCCGACTCTCTATCTTTTATTAGTTCTTTTACAAACAAGATAAATGATTCGCGGTTATTTACTTTTTCCAAATAATCAATTGTTTCCATTTAATTAAAAAGTCCGTTCACATAACTTTCCGCGTCGAAAACCATCAAGTCGTCAACCTGCTCGCCGATGCCGACGTAGCGAATCGGGAGATTTAATTCTTTGGAAATGGCGACCGCGATGCCGCCTTTTGCCGTGCCGTCAAGTTTGGTTAAAACAATTCCCGTCACATCGGCGACTTTTAAGAATTGGCGGGCTTGTTCGAGTCCGTTTTGTCCGGTGACGGCATCAATCACGAGCAAAGTTTCGTGCGGTGCGCCCTCGACTTCGCGCCCGGCGATGCGTTTCATTTTCTCTAATTCCGCCATCAAATTCGATTTGTTATGAAGCCGTCCGGCGGTGTCCACGATTAAAACATCGGCGTTTCTGGCTTTGGCGGATTTCAGCGCGTCGAACAAAACCGCCGCCGGATCGGTTCCCTGTTTTTGCTGGATCAAAGGAACTCCGGCGCGCTGCGACCAGATTTCCAATTGTTCGGAAGCGGCGGCGCGGAACGTGTCGGCGGCGCAGATTAAAATGTCGTTGCCTTCGTTTTTAATGCGCTGGGCGAGTTTGCCGATAGTCGTCGTTTTGCCGACTCCGTTCACGCCGACAACCATCAGAACGTAAGGTTTGACCGTGATCGGAACTTGCAGTTCGCTTGCTACGCCGGATTTTTCCGTCGCCCGCATAATGGTTAAAATCTCGTTTCGCATTGTCGCTTTCAACACGGTCAAATCGCTGATTTCCTGCCGTTTCACGCCGCGCCGAACCGCGTCCAAAACCTGCAAAGTCGTCGCCACGCCGATGTCGGTCGAAATCAACGCTTCTTCGAGTTCGTCTAAAAACTTCTCGTCAATCTGTTTGCGATTCTCGAAAATCGTGTCAATTTTGTTGTTGATCGAGTGTTTGGTTTTCTCAATCGCCTTGCTGAAACGAATGGCGAACTCGCGTTCGACCGCCGCCTCCTGCGCTTTGAGTTCTTCGAGCGATTTGTCGAGTCCGAGAATTGAGGTCGAAAATTTGTCTTCGTCTTTTTTCCTGCGCCAAAAAAATGCCATATTTTATAATTCCAGATTTCAGATTCCAAGTTCCAGATTGTTTTTCTGTTTCTGCAAACCTTTAATTATAAAAAAGAATCGCACGCTAAACAACGTGCGATAAGTTTCAGGTAAAGTTAAAGTTTTTTATTTTGATTTCTTTTTGCGACTTTTATAAGCGAACCAATAGAATAAAAAGAAAACCTGTGTGATTGGTGTAAATATAATGAATGGAAGATTGGTCAAAACTGTTATCGCGTAAGTTATTGATATTGTTGGAAAATGTAGAGCAAAAGCGATGAGTGCAAATAGAACTTCTATAACCGAGGTTGGTGCGTTTCCACTATGTTTCATTGAAGCGGATGCTAAAATAAGGAATCGTTAATATTAACGCAGCCAATTCGATAATTATCGCAAATGAGAAATGCTTTACATATTTCGGAACTTTTGGTTATTTCAAAGATTCTGAAGGCAGATTTCTCAATAATAAATCTTCCGAAGGCGATATTTTCTCAAGTTTATTCGAGTTACATTTTTTACACGAATCTATGTTTATAAAATTTATAAATCCGCAAGATATACATTTTTTACGCATAAAAATTAGCGAGACCAGAGACATAGCAACCACGCTAAGTTAAATTACGCGGCTAACCCAAAAGGCGCGACTTCTTCCGGTTGGAAATTCTTCAAACGCACCGTGCCGACTCCGATTTGACCGTCGGCGCAGGCTTCGACCAGAGCTTCGACGACTTTGCCGTCGTAGCGAATGCCGACGAAACTTTTGATTCTGTTCAGCGAATCTTCGAGCGAAAAGCCTTTCTGATACGGGCGGTCAATCGTCATCGCGTCGAAAGTGTCGGCGACGGAAATGATTTTCGCTTGCAGCGGAATTTCCGCGCCTTTCAAACCCTGCGGATAGCCCGCGCCGTTAATCATTTCGTGGTGCATTAAAATTCCGGGCAGGTAATTTTTCATCGCCGGAATCTGCGCCATAATTTTGTAACCCGCTTTCGGATGCGTTTTCATAATCTCGAATTCTTCATTCGTCAGCGCGGTCGGTTTATTCAAAATCGCGTCGTTGACGGCGATTTTGCCGACATCGTGGAGCAGTGCGCTGATTCGCAAGATTTCGATTTCTTCGTCGGCGAGATTCAAACGCTGTCCGATGGCGACCGAAATGCGCGAAACTCTTTCGGAATGCCCACGCGTGTATTTGTCTTTGCCGTCAATGGCGGCGGCGAGGCTTTTGACCGTGCCGACGAAAAGCTCTCGATTTTCCGTCGCGGCTTTGGCGAGATTGGCGATATGGGTCTCCAGATTGTCGCTCATCGAATTGAAACTTTCGCCGAGCGTTCCGATTTCCGTGATGTTTTTCGTTTCCACCCGCGTCGAGAAATCGCCCGCCGCGATTTTCTGCGCCGCGCCGACTAATTTCAAAAGCGGCGCGGTTAATTGTCTGGTCAAAACGCTGCCGACGAGCAGCGCGATTAAGGCGAACATCAAACTTATCAGCCACGTTTTCTGCCGCATTTCCGCGACCGACGCGAGAGCTTTGCTTTCGTCCTGCATCGCAATTACGCCGAAAATCAAGTCATTGCCCAATCCGGCAGTCGAATACGCACCGATCATTTCATACTGTTTGCCGTCGTATTCAGCCGTGAACGGCACGAGCGCGGATTGAATCTGGCGGCTCGATTCACGCCATTCCTGGACGATTTTCAAATCCGTCATCGGTTTTTGATTGGCGGCGACGCTTCCGTCCGGGTGAAAAACGGCGCGTCCTTTTTCGTCCACGACGAACATCATCGGCAAGCCGGATTTCCACATCTCGGCTTCGCCCATCAGTTTGTTGTCCGACATCAGCCGCACCATTTCCTGAAGCGAGAACACCGCGACGACCGACGCGGCGGCGGCATTTTTAATCACGACCGGCGCGGCAACCGTCAAAACGGTTTGACCGCTCGACACGATTTTTCCCGGCTGACTGAAAGCGATTTTTTTCGCGCCCAAATTGTTCAGAGCCTTCGCCGCGAGCGTTTCGATCTCACTTTTTTGAATCGCTTCCGAACGAAAAACCGCCAACGATTCGTCGTTCGCCGGCTTGACATAAAACGCCAGCAAGTTCGGATTTTCCTTGAGCATCGCGCCCAATTTCTCCTGCGTCTGCGGTGAAGACAACACGGCGAGATTATCCGCAAACTCCAGAGCTTTGGCGTAGCCGCCGACCAAATCGCCGTAACGCTGCCCGAACATTTCAATCTGCCGGGCTTTTTCCTGCACGAGTTGGGTTTGATAGCGATTTTCCGCCGCCCGCAATTCGCGCCCGCTGCGGTCGGAGAGAAAATATCCGGTCAAGACGAGCGGAACCAAGCCGACCAGCAAAAGCGTGATAACGACGAAATAAATTAAACTGATTTTTTTTGGTGTCGGGGGCATTTCAGACGACGAAATCTATGAGAACTTCGCTGTCTGATTTTAGAATTATTTAACTTGAACAGTCAACAAGTTTTTACACTGTCAGAACCGCGAGCGGCAGCGACCGGGTTTGTTTCGACTGGTAAATGGCAGCAAACACTACGGCAAACCGATCTACCTATGCTGATTGCCTACTGATTACTTACATTTGCCCGGTCGCTGCCGCTCACGGTTCTGACTTAATTAAACATCTTTCGCAAACTCTCCGAATACGGCGCACGAGCCACGCCTTTTTCAGTGATAATCGCCGTGACGAATTCATTTGGAGTCACGTCGAAGGCGTAATTGTTGACCAGAACATTGTCGGGCGCGAGTTGAATATCTTGAACGTGCGTTACTTCCCTGATATTGCGTTCTTCAATCGGAATTTCCTCGCCCGTCGGACAATTCAGATCAACCGTCGAAAGCGGCGCGGCGACGTAGAACGGAATGTTATGCTGTCTGGCTAAAACCGCAACCATATAAGTCCCGATTTTGTTGGCGACATCGCCGTTCGCCGCGATCCGATCCGAACCGACGACGACCGCCTGCACTCGTCCTTTTTTCATCAAATGTCCCGACATACTATCGGTGATTAAAGTTACCGGAATGTTATCCTGCATCAATTCCCAGGCGGTTAATCTCGCGCCCTGCAAATACGGGCGGGTTTCGTCGGCGATGACGGCGATGGTTTTGCCCTGATTGACCGCGCCGCGAATCACGCCGAGAGCCGTTCCCCAAACGCCGCCGGTCGCCAGTGCGCCCGCGTTGCAGTGCGTTAAAACCGTCGAATTATCTTCGAGCAGTTTGCCGCCGAATTCGGCGATCAGACGCTGCGATTCGATGTCTTCTTCGTGAATATCCTTTGATTCCTGAATCAAAATGCTTTTAATTTCGGAGATTGATTTATCTTTGTGAGATTCAAAAACGCGCCGCATCCGGTCAATCGCCCAAAAAAGATTAACGGCGGTCGGGCGCGTTTTGCCCAGCACGTCGGCGATATAATCGAATTCTTCCGACAAATCGGCGATGTTCGTGCCGACGAAATTCTTCACGCCGAGCGCAATTCCATAAGCGGCGGACACGCCGATTGCCGGTGCGCCGCGCACGACCATCTCGCGGATGCCGTCCGCTACTTCCGTGTAACTTTTTAACGTCAGCCATTTTTCTTGGGTCGGGAGCAGACGTTGATCGAGCATCAGAACGCCTTCGTCGCTCCATTTGACAGGTATTATCATTTGTTTTTATTAAAATTCCTTTTTCGCGGTTTTGTTCAAATGATATGAAATAAAACTTGCGGACGCAAAGCAAAAAAAGGTTGAAATTCGGTTGGCAAAAGTGGTAAGTTTTTCACATTCGGAGAATTCCG
>JAYVKL010000102.1:0-3370 GCA_043768465.1 Pyrinomonadaceae bacterium | reverse complement strand
TTGCCGGTTTCATTATCATTATTAATTAACAGAAATTGTTTAAATTCGCGTAAGTCGGTCGGGGTTAAATCGGCAGGATTAAATTCGGCATAATCATTGGTTTCCAAAAACCATTTCTCAAAATGACGAAGATCGGCTAGATAGTTTTTGACAGTCAAATGACTTCGCTCAGAACTTTTAAGATAGGCGGAAAAGTCTTGGAAAATAAGCGACATAAAAGCAGAAAAGTATTATACGTAGGACTTTCGCTTAGAAATGTCTAAGTTGTTGAAATATAAAAACTTGTACTAAACAAGGCTTTTTAGCTAACAGCTTTAGATTCAAGTAGTTACATATTTTCAAGCGAAAGTCCTAATACGCTGAGTTTTTTGACCGATAAATTCGTTCAAAAACAGAATTATACGCCGAGTCCGGTAAAAACTCAACGTATAAAAAGTATTATACGCGCAGCGTCGCTTTCTGTTCCTTTCCTCCCTCAACCCCGTTGACAAGAGAGCAGAAAAAAGTGGGGTAGATTTTTGATGATCTGATGTAAAATATCTCAATGGAAACCGCCGGAGAACCGGTTATTTATCAATTACGGGTTGTTCTTGAAGGCATCAGCCCGTTGATTTGGCGCAGACTGCTGGTGCCGGGTGATTATTCGATTGCCGACCTTCATTTCATTTTGCAGATCGCTTTTGATTGGGATGACTGGAATCTGCACCGGTTTTTCATTCACGGCAAAGATTACGGGATTTATCACTCCGGCGGAATGAGTTTTTCCGACGATCCGTATCGAGTCCGATTAGCTGATTTCAAATTTAGACGCGGTGAGAAATTTCTTTACGAGTATGATTTTTTCAACAGTCGGAAACATCTGCTCAGAATCGAAGACATTTTAAGTGTTAATCCGCAGAGGCAGTATCCGCTCTGCACCGGCGGCGGAAATTTATCAATTTCGGCGGCTGAACGAAAGGTGGCAGAATTTGCCGAGGTTGAAGATAAAATTTCCAATCAATTGAAAGCTCAATTGCCGGCGTTTCTCAAAGAATATCAAGAGTTGATCAATTTTGTCACCGATCAGAAAAACGCCGGGGAAGCCATCGGGATTATTCGAGAAAAAGTCAGAAGGCTGCAAGAGGAAGCGGCGGAAATAAAAAAGCTGAATCAACTATTGATGTCGGTAACATTCAAACGGCGAAGGCTGAGCGGCGGTTTGTTACACTATTCCCAAAATAGAGGGGTGATGCTGGAGGAGGATTGGGATGAAGTTTAAGATGCGGATTCTGGTGAAAAATGATGAAGGCAACGAAATTTTATTAGCCGAAAACATCGAGTTTGAGCGGGAAAGTTCGTCGGTTGAGAACTTGGGTTTGAGTTTGTCGGAGTCAAAAGAACTATTGCGAAAAACTCAGCAGACAATGGTTAAGGAGCAAGTCAGAGAGTTTACAAAGCAATCGGAAATTTGCCCGCACTGCCTTAGAAAACGATTAAGCAAAGGCAAGCACCGAATAGTTTATCGAACGCTTTTCGGCAAAATGGAACTCGACAGTCCACGGCTTTTTTATTGCCATTGCGAATTGGAAAAAGAGTTGCCGCAGGCGCAAACATTCAGCCCATTAGCCATCGCTTTGCCGGAGCGGACATCGCCGGAAATGTTGTACTTGGAAGCGAAGTTCGGCGCGCGGATTTCATTCGATCTGAGCCAAAAATTACTGGCGGAAGTTCTGCCGCTGCACGAAGAGTTCAATCACGCGACCATCAGAAATCATTTGCACTGGATCGGTGAAAGACTGGAAGGCGAATTAGGCGAAGACAAAGGAATGTTTATCGAAGGCTGTCCGCGCGATTGGGCGAATCTGCCGCGCCCGGAAATGCCTTTGACGGTCGGTATTGACGGTGGTTATGTGCATTCTAATCATCCCGAAAGTCGCACCGAAGGCTGGTTTGAAGTGATCGTCGGGAAAAGTATGAAAGCGGACGGCACGGCGAAATGTTTCGGCTTTGTGTGCGGTCTTGACCGGAAACCGCGCCGCCGTCTTTTCCAAGTTCTGCAATCGCAGGGAATGCAGATGAATCAGCAGATTACCTTTTTGTCGGACGGCGGCGAGACGGTCAGAGAATTACAATACTATTTGAATCCGCAATCGGAGCATCTGCTCGACTGGTTTCATATCACGATGCGTCTGACCGTCATGCGGCAGATGGCACTTGGTCTTGAAAATACGGAGCTGAAAGTATTGATTATGCCGATGATTGAAAGCGCGAAATGGTATCTCTGGCACGGCAACAGTGTGCGGGCATTAGAAAAAGTCGAAGATTGCTGGTGTTATTTGGATACGGAAATTCCGACGACAAAAGAACTCAAATTGCAAAAAGCGGTCAAGGAATTTCAAATTTACATTGAAAATAATGCGGCAATGATTACTAATTACGGCGAACGCTACCGAAATGGTGAAGCGATTGCCACCGGCTTTGTCGAATCTGCCGTCAATCAGATCATCGCCAGAAGGTTTGTCAAAAAACAGCAGATGCGGTGGACAAAGCGCGGGGCGCATCTTTTATTACAAGTCAGAGTCAAGGTTCTGAATGATGAATTACAGGAAAATTTCAGCAGGTGGTATCCGCCATTTGAGATCAAAAAAATTGCTGATACTGAAAACTCCGGGGAATTGGCTTTAGCTATTTGAGAAAGCTCTTTGAAAACCTTTCTTCATCATTTCGGTTGAAGATTCGGCATAGATTTGCGTCGTTTCGATCTTTGAATGTCCGAGGAATTTTTGAATTTGTTCGAGCGGCATTCCTTTTTCGAGTAAAAAAGTAGCGACCGTATGACGCAGCAGATGCGGATGAACTTTTTTGGTAATCCGGGCACACTCGGCGGTTTCTTTGACAATTTGCTGAATCCTGCGCGTCGTAAATTTCGTGTGGCGGTTGCTTTCAAAAATGTAGCCGCTCTGACGTGAGCCGAGATGAGTTTTGAGTTCCTGAGCCAGTTCCGGCAGAATCGGCACATAGCGGCTTTTACCGCCTTTGCCCTTTTGAATAAGAATCATCTGCTCGTCGAAGTAAAAGTCTCCGACTTTCAGAGCAATAAATTCGGAAACTCGCGCACCGGTCAGAAAAAGCGTTTTCAGAAGCAAGCCGTATGAACTGTTTTCCCGGTAGGCTTGACCGATCAGTTTTTGTTCTTCATCGCGGGAAAGACGGTGAATCACATTTTTGCGCGTACTTACTCTTTTGATGTCGAGAAAATGGCGAACTTCCTTAGCGACATAACCGGCTTGATCATAAGTAGTCAAGCAGAAATATTGTAATATAATAGCAATATGAATATGCCAAATAAATTTATCAAAACATTGGACGATAAAAATTATGAGAAATTGGT
>JAYVKL010000101.1:0-15482 GCA_043768465.1 Pyrinomonadaceae bacterium | reverse complement strand
GACATTTGAAAATATAACCGCTTTATTTGCAAGACCTAATAAATTCAACAATATCAAGCAAACAAATGCTTGCGAAATTGGATAAAGTCGAGCTTAGAGATTGCTTCGATAATTTTGCCGGTAAGTTAAATCCAACAATCTTTGTAATCTTCGGCAAACTGTCGGAACGAGACGGGTTTTCGTTCCAGAAGTTTCGGCAATTCTTCGGTTATTAAGCCGGCTTGCCCGAAACGAGCCGTCGTATAAATTATTGCCATTACCAGCACGAATGAAAGATTTTTGTGTTTCCGCCAGCTTCGCCAAATGAAAGAGAGCAGCGAAGGGTTTCGATAAATTATTGGTTTTTTCAGCACGTCGGACAAAATCTCGGCGACTTCAAAATACGTTAAGGCTTCGCTTCCCGTTAATTCGTAAGATTTATTCAGATGTTGTGCGTCCGACAAGGACATAAACGCGACAAAGGCTACGTCGCGCACGTTAACGAAACTCGTTTTGCCTTTTCCTGCCGGAACAAAAATCTCGTTCTCACTTTTGATTTCGTCGCGGTGCGTCGTGGCGAGATTCTGCATAAAAAAGCTCGGGCGCAAAAAAGTGTAGGGAATATCGAGACGCAAAATCTCCAATTCGATTCGCCGGTGCGGAGTGAAAGACAACTTTTCCGCACCGAGCAGAGAGAGAAAAATAATTTGCTCAACCCGTGCGCAGCGGCAGTATTCGAGAAATGGAAAAATGTCTCGGCGGGCTTTTGAAATGGCTGGCGGACGCAGCAGAAAAACTTTGGACACGTCCCGCATCGCGCCCGCGAAAGTTTCCGGGCGCGTGAAATCAAATTCGCGCGGTTCGATGCCGGATGCAAACCGACCAGCGGATTTTGCCAAGTCGGAAACTGCGGCGACGGCTTCGACGTTTTCACGCGCACAAATTTTGACAACCTCGCCGCCGACATTGCCGGTTGCGCCCGTAATTAGAATTTTGCCCATCGTTGAAATGTTTCGTAATGATGCTTTGCTAAACGATCTTATTAGTTTTTTACTCGGCGGATGGGCGGGCTTTGATAACCTTGCCGGTAAGTCAAAGTGAATCGTTTGCTGCCCTCGACCGAGCGCAGCCCGATTCTTAATTCGTGCCATTTGCCGTCTGCCGTTTCGTTCGGGTAGAAACTGAGCGTGTAAAACTCGCGCATCTCCGCCGCGATTTGGTTGTAAATTTTATAAAGCTCCAGTCCGTTTTCGGTCGCCGGATACTGCGAGGTGCCACCGCTTTTAAGCGTCAATTCCTGAAGTGCCGCGCGATCAAGTCGGCTCGCATCATTAGAAACCCTTCTGCGCCGTTCGCCGCTGCCGCGCGTTATATCGGAATAGCTCCACATTTCCGCTTCGTCGAAAATCACGGCGTAAATTTGCACATCGAAAGTTTTTAGTTGTTTGCTCAAATCTGAAAAACCGTGGCGGCTGTGGTGGTCTGCGCTGTCGGAGATAACTAGAAGCGTGCGTTTCAGGTTTTTGCCCTCGCGTAATTTGTTCGCTGCCAGATAAATTGCGTCGTAGAGCGATGTCGGCTCGCTTCTTTTTAAACTATTTTGGATTTGCTCGATTGTCGGTATAAAGTCGAGATTCAAATTGCCGCGCTCGTTAAAGGCAATGATAAAAAAACGGTCGCCCGCGCCGAGGTTTTTCGTGAACGCCCGCAAGGATTCTAAAACCGCCGTTGTGCGTTCAATGGTCGTCGGGTGCATATCATAAACAATGCCGTATGAAACGGATGCGTCTTCCGCCGAAAAATGCGAAATCTGTTGTTTTGTTTTATTGTCGAAAACCTCGAATTGTTCCTGCCGCAGTCCTTTGACGGGTTTTCCCTGTTTATCCGTGAGAGCGACGTTGACGGTTACTAAATCGGTTTCCACACGAATCGGCTCGTCTTGAGCATTTACCGTCACGACGAATAACACGCCGATCAAAATCAGCAATAGTTTTTGTTTTGTTTGCATGTAATTTTTTTGTTCTTTTTCAAAAACCCAATAAATCTCCTGTTATCGCTGATTAAGTGCAAGCGATATGCCGAATGATTTTCGTCTCAACAAATTATTTTTACTCGTGTTTATTGAAAATCCGGTAGTTCGGCAGATAAGGAAAACAATAAAGCCGCGAAAGAATTCACGCGAATGCGGCAAAACTGCGGAAATTTTCACGGTAGTTTTTCAGACAGTTAATAAATACGGGCATTTTACGGCGGCATACGGCTTGCCAAATGTATTATCAACAGTTCGTGAAAAATTACGAACTAACTTTTAAGCTTTGGAGGTAGGAAAATGTTTGTAAAAATTTATTTTTTAATTTGCGCTTTAGGTTTATTGACTGCCGCAACTTTCTATTTGACCGGAAACTTAAATCCGATGATGCAGATCGTTTTCGGATTTCTGACTTTCAGCGTGGTCTTTATGGGAATGCTTTCGGTGCTTCCGTTCTGGTCAACGAATCATTCGCCGTCAAAGCATTAACCGGACAAAATCGAATTAATCGGCGCGTCCGGCGCGTCGAATGATTTTTGTTGAATTAGTGTTTTTGCAAGAGGCTTTAAGATAAAACGAAACGCGGGAAATTTCGCTTGGCACTGTGAAATTTCTCGCGTAATCAGAAAAAAAGTTTGTTTTATTTCTTTTGAAGTATGTCGGCGAGCGTCGTTAGAAGTTTCTCCGCCGTGTAAGGTTTCGCCAGAAAGTCATTGATGCAGAGGTTTTGCAAATCAGATGATTGTTCATTAGTCGTCAAACCGCTTGACGCGATGATTTTCAGTCGCGGGTTGAGTTTTCTGAGCGCGCGAATCGTCGCCGCGCCGTCCATAAACGGCATCATCATATCGATTATGACGAGCGCAATCTCGTCCCGGTGTTCGGCATAGGCGGCGATCGCGTCCGTGCCGTCCGTCGCGGTCAAAACCTTGTAGCCGAATTTTTCGAGTGTGGCTTTAGTTATCTGCCGGATGTTTTCCTCGTCGTCAACCACCAGTATCAGTTCGCCGCTTCCGGTCGGATACGGCATGGCGATTTGTTTTTTGTCGTCGGCTTCCGTGATTGCCGATGCGGGAAGATAAATCGAAAACTGTGTTCCTCTGCCGATTTCGCTGTAGACATTGACGAATCCGCCGTGACTTTTGACGATGGAAAGCGCGGTCGCCAAGCCCAAGCCCGTTCCTTTGCCAATTTCTTTAGTGGTAAAAAACGGGTCGAAAATGCGTTTGACGACTTCCGGCGGCATTCCCGTTCCCGTGTCCGTCACGGTGACGACGATGTAATTTCCGGCTTCGGCTTCCAGACTCATCTGCGCGTAATTTTCATCTAAACGAACGTTTTTGGCGGTGATTGTTAATGTGCCGCCCGCCGGCATCGCGTCCCGCGCATTGACGCACAGATTCATCAAAACCTGGTGAATCTGCGTCGGGTCGGCGGAAATAAGGCTCAGTTCCGGCTCGATGTTAAATTTTACGGTGATTGATTTAGTGAAAGTTTCCTGCAAAACTTTCACCAGATCATTAACTATATGTTTTAGCTGGACAAAAACGCGCTTGCCTTCCACGCCGCGGGCAAAGCTCAGAACCTGCTGAATCAAATTCGCGCCGCGCTTAGTATTTTCCCTGATAATCGAAAGCCAACGCGCCGAATCGTCGTCCGAAGCGTTCAATGCGAGCATATCGGTCGCCATTAAAATCGGTGATAAGACGTTGTTTAAATCGTGCGCGATGCCGCCCGCCAGGGTTCCGATTGATTCCATTCGCTGCGCCCGCAAAAGCTGCTCTTCGATTTTTTTCTGCTCGGTAATGTCGGTGTTGATGATCAGAAAATAATCCGGCTGGTTTCGCTCGTTTCGCACTAAATCCCAACGGCTTTTGACAACTAAGATTTTATTGTCTCTGGTCGTTTGATTGGCTTCGATTTTGAATTCGTCCTTTTGGGCGAATGTTTTTTGCGCGGCAAGCAGTTGCGTGTCGTCTCCGCCGCACACAACGTCGCAAATATCTTTGCCCAAAACATCCGCCGCTTGCCAGCCGTAAAGCAATTCCGCTCCCTTGTTCCAATACGAAATCCGGTAATTAAGGTCGCAAACGAGAATCGCGTCTTTAGTTTTATCGAGCAGAGATGCCTGTTGTCGAATACGCTCCTCGTCGAGTTTGCGCCTGGTCACGTCCAGCACGACGACGAACAGCGACGGGCGCGTCTCAAAGATGATACGGTGATAAGAGATTTCGACATCAATCGTTTCCCCGTTTTTTTTGCGGTGTCTGGCGGGAAGCATCATCACGGCATCGGAATCTTCCACTTTTTTCATCGCGGAAAAGAATTCGGAAGCGTCGGCGGGCGAGCCGACATCTTCAGCATTCATCTTCAAAAATTCTTCGCGGCTGAAGCCGTAGAGTTTGACCGCCGCCGCGTTGACCGCCAAAAATCGGTAATTTTCGGCATCCATCACCCAAGCCGGAAGCGGGTTACTCTCAAACAACAGACGGTAGCGTTCTTCGCTTTCCGCGAGAAATTCTTCGGCGCGTTTGCGCGTCGTAATTTCGGTGCGAAGGGCGATATATTGATAAACTTTTCCGCTCTCGTCCAGAAACGGCACAATCGTCGTGTCAACCCAGTAAAGGGAATCGTCCTTCGCCCGGTTGCAAATCTCGCCGCGCCAGGTTTTGCCGCTTATTATCGTCGTCCAAATATCTTTGATAAATCCTTTCGGATGATAATCGGAATTGATGATGCGATGGTCTTGTCCGATTAGCTCGGCGCGGGAGTATTGCGAGATTTCGCAGAATTTATCGTTGACGAAAGTGATCCGCCCGCGCTCGTCGGTGATGCCGATGATTGCCGATTTATCAAGGGCGAACTTTAATTCGGAAAGCTCCTTTAATAAACTTCCGTATTCCGCTTCGTCTCGACTGATTCCGTTACTCTTGCTTTTAATAATTTTTTTCATTGAGACTCGTTTTCGGCGTTCTTTCCGGTCGCGGATTTTGAATCGGGTGCGCCTGATTTTTTTAGACGATAGCGAATCTGGTCGCGGGAGACGTGCAGCAGTTTAGCGGCTTTGGTTAAATTTCCGCCCGTCCGCTCAAAGGCTTGCCGCGCCAGCAGCAGTTCGACCGCTTCGAGCGCGATGCCGTCCGGCGGCAGCATAAAATTTCCATTTTCCACTCGTTGTGATTTTCCGCCCGTTAAATCCGACGGCAAAAATTCGGTTGTGATAAACTCACCGTCTTCGAGAATCGAAGCGCGTTCGATGACGTTTTTGAGTTCGCGCACGTTTCCCGCCCACTCGTAATTTTTGAAAATCCCGACGACTTCTTTGGAAAGCCCGCGCAGCCGTTTCGCGCCGCGTCGTTTTTCGTTTGTCTTCTCGATATAATGATGGGCAAGCAGTAGAACGTCGTCGCCTCGCGTACTCAGCGGCGGAATGTCAATCCGAATCACCGCCAGCCGGTAATATAAATCGAGCCGAAACTTTTCCTCCTCGCTCATCCGTTTCAAATCGTGGTTCGAGGCGGCGATGACGCGCACGTCGAGCGGCAAATCCTTCAGACCGCCGACGCGCCGAAAAGTGTTTTCTTCCAAAACGCGAAGCAGTTTCGCCTGCAGATTGAGTTCGAGTTCGCCGATTTCATCGAGAAAAAGCGTGCCGTTCTGCGCTTGTTCAAACAAACCTTCCTTGCGCTGTTTGGCATCGGTGAACGCGCCTTTTTCATAGCCGAAAAGCTCCGATTCAATCAATGTCGCCGGCAGCGCGGCGCAGTTTATCGCTATGTACGGCGCGTCCGCGCGACTCGATGCGTAATGAATCGCGCGGGCGAAAAGGTCTTTGCCCGTTCCCGTCGCGCCCTGAAGGAGAATCGAGGAATCGGACGCGGCGACCTTTCGCGCGAGTTCTTTGGCGCGAATTATCGCGGGCGATTCGCCGATAATTTGTTCAAAATTAAATTCATTCAGCCGCTCGCGCCGCGCCGCTTTGACTTCGCGCCTTAATTGTTTTGTCTCCAAACCGTTTCGCAGAGTTATACGCAGTTCTTCGAGGCTGACGGGTTTGCCGATAAAATCGTGCGCCCCGCCGCGCAGGGCGGCAATCGTATTGAGAACGCTGACGTTTCCGGTAATCATAATAACGATTGTTTCAGGGTTTTGCCGTTTGATTTCCTCTAAAACATCCAGCCCCGAACCGTCCGGCAAATCAATGTCGAGCAGCACAACGCCCGGTTCTTCTTCGGATAAGACGCGCTTGGCTTCCTCGACGCTCGCCGCCTCAACCGGCTCGTAATCCCACGAGCGCACGGCTTCGGCAAGCGTCATTCTGATAAAACGCTCGTCGTCCACGATTAAAATTTTACCGCGCGTCATCTGCATAATTAGTTATTCCTCGATTGGCGTATTCAGGTGCGTAAAGAAATTTTAAGATTGATTATAAGCGTAAAAATTTCTTTTTAATAATCTGCAAACAAAAAAAGCGCGAAAATTTTCGCACCGCCGGTTGAAAATTTTCGCGCTTGAAGACAATTTTCGGCGCACGAGCCTTCGTTCTATTGCTTGGCATAAACATTGCACCTTCCAACAGGAAGTTTAACGAAACGCTTTTGGAGAAAAATTTATGAAAATACTAATTGCCTACGACGGCTCAAGTTGTGCGGAGGCGGCTCTCGATGATTTGGTGCGCGCCGGATTGCCCGAAACCGGTGAGTTTTCGGTGATGTCCGTCGCCGAAGTCTGGCTTGCGCCCAAAAAACTCCGGCAGCAATGGGAAGCGGAGAATCCCGACTCTGATTACCTGAATGAAATAAATCGCCGATACGACCAGAAAAGCAAGACAACGATTGCCGAATTTGAAACTTTAGCGAATCACGCCGCGACCCGCCTGCGACGAATGTTTCCTAACTGGACAGTGACGGCGGAAGCTGCTTCCGGCTCGCCCGCGTGGGAAATTCTGACCAAAGCCGGTGAATTCAAGCCGGATTTGATTGTCGCCGGCTCGCACGGGCGTTCAGCTCTCGGACGTTTTTTTCTCGGCAGCATCTCGCAGAAGATTTTGACCGAAGCACACTGCTCGGTGCGCGTGGCACGCGGAAAAATCGAAGTTGATCCGTTTCCGGTGCGCGTTGTCATCGGTTTCGACGGATGGGAAGGTGCCTTCGCTGCCGTCGAAACGGTTGCCCGCAGGCAGTGGCGCGAGGGAAGCGAATTTCGTCTGCTAACAGCAACCGAACAAGTTGCGCCGATGGCAGTTGAACGCCTTGTTCCGCCAATCGCCGAATGGGTCGAAAATGAAATAAAATATGAGCGCGAATGGATAGAAAAACTCGCCGCGCCTGCTCTGCAAATTTTGAAGAATGCGAATTGTGCGGCAACGCTGCAAATCGTCGGGGGAAATCCGAAACAAATTATTGTCGAAGAAGCGGAACGCTGGCACGCCGATGCGATTTTTGTCGGCGCGAACGGCTTTGGCAGCCGCATCGAGCGATTTCTGCTCGGCAGCGTTTCGGCGGCGGTGGCGGCGCGGGCGCACTGCTCGGTCGAGGTCGTCCGAAAACAGCAATAATTTTGCTGAAAGCGAGTGAAAAATTTGAAAAATTCAATGCTTAATTTTATCACTCACCAAGAGCGACACGACAAGGGAGCGCAAAGCGGAACGTTCGCGCGGGCGTTTTCGGCGTGAACGACGGGCTTGTTTCAAACTTGAGTTTGGTGATATGGGCATTGCCGGAGCAAATCTGGAATCAAATTCTGTTTTGCCGGCGGGCGTGGCGGGATTGCTGGTGGGTGCGTTTTCGATGGGCGCGGGCGAATACGTTTCGATGCTCGTGCAGCGCGAATTTTATCAATCGTTGAGATTACATAAGGTTATCCGATGGCGGGTAATTAAATAAGATTACCGGCGATTGACGTAAGGGATTTAAAGCTGAATTATTTCGTCGAAACACCTCGCAACGCATTTTTACGGGCGGAAAATTGATTTTCGAGCCGCGAACAAACCGTTTCGCACAGCTCGAAAATCGTTTCGTCCGACACGCGGTAAAATGCGTTCAAGCCATCCTTGCGTCGCGCCACGATTCCGGCTTCGAGCAAAATTCCCAGGTGTTTCGAGACATTTGCCTGACCGCCGCCGGTTGATTCGACCAGTTCGCCGACATTCAATTCCGCCGCGCCGAGCGTGTGCAGAATTTTCAGCCGCATCGGGTCGGCAAGCAGCCGAAATCTGGTCGCAATCATTTCCAAAGCCTCGTCAGTCAATTCTTTTTTCGCCATAATTTCCGCCATTTTTTAACTGCTCTGAATCTTACTATATTTCGTTTGACTAATCAACTATATTACTATATGGTTATGTATGGATAAATGATTTGAGGTAAAACAAGAAGTAAAACAAAATGAAACAACCAATTTTAATTGAATGTGATGTGAGCGAACTGCGGAAAGATTTGGACGCGGGCGCGGGCGCGCTGATTGACGTGCGCGAGTTTCCCGAATTTGCGGGCGGCAGAGTCCCGCAAGCAAAACTGATTTCCCTTGGCGAAATCGAAAAACGCGCCGCGGAAATTGACCGTTCGCAGACGGTTTATCTAATGTGCCGTTCGGGACGACGCGGCACGGAAGCGCAAAAGAAACTTCACGCGCTCGGTTTTGCCGACGTGCGAAACGTGCGCGGCGGTTTCGAGGCTTGGAAGAATGCCGGCTTTGAAATTGAAAAAGACGAAAAAGCCGTCTGGTCGCTGGAAAGACAAGTCAGATTTACAGCGGGCTTGCTCGTTTTTGCCAGCGTTTTGCTCGGATTTTTCGTATGGTCGCCGCTCATCTGGGTCGCCGGATTCGTCGGCGCGGGATTGGTTTTCGCCGGCGTCACCGACACTTGCGGAATGGCGATGATGCTGGCGAAACTGCCGTGGAATCGCTCGCAAACCTGCGCGGTGAATTTTGCAAAGAAAGCCAATTAAGAATTAAAACTGTGCATTTGTATCTTGTTATCGGATTGATTTTGAGTGCCGCAATCGGTTTATCTTTGGGACTGATCGGCGGCGGCGGTTCGATTATCACCGTGCCGGTGCTGGTTTATATTTTGGGCGTTCCGGCGCACGAAGCGGTCGGAATGTCGCTTGCGGTCGTCGGCGCGACGAGCCTGGTCGGGGCATTTCTGCATCACCGTCGCGGCAATTTAAGGCTTAGAACCGGCATGACGTTCGGCGCGACGGGCGTGGTCGGCGCGTTTTTGGGAACGCCTCTGACACATTTGTTTTCGCCGCCCGCGTTGCTTTTGACATTTGCCGCGCTGATGTTCGTGATTGCCGTTTTGATGCTCAGACGCGAATCAAATACTAAAGCTGAAAGCGAATCGACCGAACAATCGGCGAGCGTCTGGAAAGCACTTTTAGCGGGTTTCGGGGTTGGCGTTTTGACCGGATTTTTGGGAGTCGGCGGCGGATTTTTGATTGTTCCCGCGCTCGTAATGTTCGGCGGACTGGCGATAAAAGACGCAATCGGCACATCCCTGCTGGTGATTTTCCTGAACTGCGTCGCCGGACTTCTCGGGCATTTGAGTTACGGCGGTTTTGATTTCGGTCTGACCGCTCTGGTGACGATTTTGGCGGTCGGCGGCACGATTTTGGGAACCGCTCTGTCGCATCGTCTGGCGGCACAAAATTTGCAAAAATCCTTTGCGTTCTTTGTTTTAGCCGTCGCAATCTTTTTATTCGTGAAAAACTACGCGGTTTTGTTCTAAAAGCCGCGAAAAATTACGCGGCAAGGAGTTGGTTATTATGAAATTCAAACAATTTTATCTGGGCTGTTTAGCTCACGCCTCTTATTATATCGGTTCTGAAACGGAAGCAGCGATTATTGACCCGCAGCGCGACGTGCAGCAATATTTGGACGAAGCGGCGGCGAACGGTCAACGCATTAAATACATTATCGAAACGCACTCGCACGCCGATTTTGTCAGCGGACACCTAGAACTCTCGGAAAAAACGGGCGCGGAGATTGTCTATGGCGAACGCGCCAAAACGGAGTTTCCGACGCACAAAGTAAAAGACGGCGACGAATTAGCAATTGGAAAAGTGAAACTGAAATTTCTTGAAACGCCCGGACACACGCCCGACGGCATCACGGTTTTGGCGGAAAACACGGAAGATTCTTCAGAACCTTTGAAAATGTTTACGGGCGATACGCTTTTCGTCGGCGATGTCGGCAGACCGGATTTAGTCGGCTCGCGCGGCTTTAACGCCGAACAGATGGGCGCGATGCTTTATGATTCGATACACGAGAAAATCCTGCCATTGCCCGATGAAACGGAAGTTTATCCGGCGCACGGCGCAGGCAGTTTGTGCGGAAAATCTTTGTCGAAGGAAACCTGGTCAACGCTCGGACTTCAGCGCAAAATGAATTACGCTTTGCAGCCGATGATGAAAGACGAATTTATTAAAATCGTCGCCGCCGACCAGCCGGAAGTTCCGGCTTATTTCCCGATCAGCGCGGCGCAGAATCTGAAAGGTTCGCTTTCTTTGGAAGATTTGCCGAAGCCGAAGGCGTTGACAACCGAAGAAATAAAAGATTTCGACGGCGTGGTTCTGGACATTCGGACGGGTGAAAAATTCGGCGCGGGACACGTTCCGAATTCAATCAACATCGGACTCGGCGGGCAGTTTGCGTCTTGGGCGGGAACGCTCGTGACCATTGGAACGCCGGTGGCAATCGTCGCCGAAACCGGGGAACAAGTTGACGAAGCGTTTATGCGGCTGGCTCGCGTCGGCATCGAAACCGTCAAAGGTTTTATTTTAATCGGCGATTTCGCGGGCGATACAAAAAAAATCGAACAGGTTTCGGTATCGCAAGTCAAAGAAAAATTGGCGGGCGACATTCAACTCGTTGACGTGCGCCGCCCAGCCGAACACGCCGGCGGTCACGCGCCGAAAACGATAAATCTGCCGCTCGATGTTTTGGCGAAAGAAATCGGAAAACTTAATCCCGACAAGCCGACGTATGTTCTTTGCGCGGGCGGTTATCGTTCGAGCTTGGGAACGAGCGTCCTTGAAAACGCCGGCTTCAAAGAGATTTACAATGTCACCGGCGGCACGAAGGCTTGGACGGACGCTGGTTTTGACACGGAAACTTCGGCGGCGGCGTGCGCCAATTCCAAATAAATTTAACTGGAAAACAGTGGTTGTTCGGAAATACTTCCGCTGTTTTTCAGGACGAGGACTTTTATGAAAATGACAATACTATTTACTTTGATTTTTTCGCTTTTCGCTTTTCCGGCTTGCCAAACGGCACCAATCGGCAAAGTGTCGAACACACCGGCGAACGTATCGTCAAACGAAATAAAGCAAACTACGGTGGAACAGGCGAAAACGGCGGTTGACGGAAAGGACGTGCAGTTTATAGACGTTCGCACCCCAGCCGAATACGCGGGCGGACACGCGCCCAAAGCAGCGAACTTCCCGCTCGACGCGCTCGAAAAAGATTTGAGCAGACTCGACAAAAACAAGCCGGTTTACGTGATTTGCCAAACCGGAAAACGTTCGCAGAAAGGCTCTGAAATTCTGCAAAAAGCCGGTTTCACAGACGTTTACAACATCGGCGGCGGAACTTCGGCGTGGACTCAGGCCGGTCTGCCGATTGAAAAATAATAATCCTGAAAAGGTTTATCAGAATTTCGCGGGGTAAAGAAATGGAATCAATAATTATTATCATCGGTATTTTCGCGCTGTGGCTGTTGCTGCAACTCGTCATCCTGCCCAAACTGGGCGTTTCAACCTGACTGCGCGGCAGTTGCCGCGTCGAGTCTCGGCGCAGTAAAAAAATCGAATAACCGACAAAAATTCCGAATCAAAGAGTCGAAGAATAAACGATGAAGAAAGGTGCGGAACCGGGACTTAAAGAAAAATGGCGGCAGTTTTCTTTATTGGTCGTCATCAACGCTTTTGTAAGCGGAATGATGATTCCGTAAATTTTCGCATTTGACGATAGTTTTCGAGGCTTTCCCTTGCGATTCAACCCTTGTTCGCGGTCAGAAATTTCGGCACGTTTATTGCCAACTGGTGAATTCCAGTAGTGAAAAGGAAAAATATGAAATCGCCCGTCATTTCAGTATCGAATGAATTATCAAAACCAATCGAAAAATTTGCAGGTTTAGCCGGTGATGAAGCACGTCGTCGGTTAAAGGAATTCGGCTTTAACGAACCGGTTAAAACTCGCAAAAGCAAGGCGGTTGTTCAATTTCTGCTCTTATTTGCCCAGCCGCTCATTATTATTTTACTCATTGCCAGCGCGATTTCGGTATTTGTCGGAGATTGGGTCAACGCGGCGATTATCGCGGTGATGGTGTTTCTGGGCGTGATTTTGAATTTCGTGCAAACCGCGCGCTCGGAGCGTGCCGCGAGTAGTTTGCAGAAGGAAATCTCGCTGACGGCTACGGTTTTGCGCGATGGAGAATGGCGCGAGATTCCGCGCCGCGAAGTGGTAATTGACGATGTGATTCGTCTGTCGGCGGGCGATTTGGTTCCCGCCGACGCGCAATTAATTGAAGCGCGTGATTTGCACGTTCAGGAAGCTGCCTTGACGGGCGAATCTTTGCCGGTTGAAAAGGAAATAAACACTGAAAACCCCGCTCAGAGTAAGATTTTTTTGGGAACTTCCGTGGTCAGTGGAACCGGAACGGCTATCGTCACGGCGACGGGCGGCGATACTACATTTGGCGCAATTGCCAAACGTCTGACTGAAAAAGTTCCGGAAACTGATTTTGAACGCGGAACCAGAAAATTCGGTTATTTAATTGTGCGCGTGGTGTTCGTTTTGGTGATTTTCGTCTTTTTTGTCAACATGATGCTGCACCGCGACCCGCTCGAATCGCTGTTTTTCTCGATTGCGCTCGCCGTCGGGCTGACGCCCGGATTTCTGCCGATGATTACCGCCGTCACGCTCGGTGCCGGCGCGGTTAAGATGGCGCAGCAAAAGGTCATCGTCAAGCATCTGGCGGCGATGCAGAATCTCGGCAGTATGGACATTCTGTGCAGCGATAAAACCGGCACGCTGACGAGCGGCGAGCTTTCGCTCGAACAAAGTTTCAATTCTTGCGGCAAAATCTTCGACGGCGCGTTTGAACTCGCTTACCTGAACAGCTTTTTTGAGACCGGCATCGTCAATCCGGTTAATTTGGCGATTAAGAATAAAGTCAATCCGCTCGACGACGCGATTCTCGGACACGCCCGCCCGAACGTTGACGAGTATCGCAAAATTGACGAAATGCCTTTTGATTTTGAACGGCGCAGAGCTTCCGTCGTCGTCGAAAAAAACGGGGAACGAATGTTGATTTGCAAAGGCGCCCCCGAAAGCATTTTCGCTGTTTGTTCGGGTTACAAAATTGATTCTCAAAGCCTGCCTTTCGATAACGCCGCGCAGATTATTGTCAATCAAACTTTCCGCAATTTCAGCGAAAAGGGCTTGCGCGTTTTAGCGGTCGCCTACAAAACGGTTGACACCGAAAAAAGTTATCACAAGGAAGCGGAGCGCGAACTGATTCTGTCGGGATTTCTAACTTTTGCCGATGAGCCGCTTGAATCCGCCGCCAACGCCTTGCGCGATTTAGCCAAAGACGGCGTGCAGGTAAAAATACTCACCGGAGATAACGAACTCGTCGCGCGGCACGTTTGCGAACAAGTCGGTTTAGCAAGTAAGCGAATCGTCCTGGGCGATGAAATCGAAAAGATGACTGACAGCGCGTTGGCGCACACCGCCGAACAGGTAAATATCTTCGCCCGCGTTTCGCCGATGCAGAAGAATCGGATTCTCCTCGCGCTCAAAGGGCGCGGTCACGTCGTCGGTTTTTTGGGCGACGGCATCAACGACGCGCCCAGCCTGCGTTCGGCGGATGTCGGCATCTCGGTTTCAACCGCGACGGACGTGGCGAAAGATGCGGCGGAAATTATTCTGCTCGAACGAGGGCTGGAAGTTTTGCACAAGGGCGTGATTGAAGGGCGCAAATCTTTCGGCAACGTGATGAAATATTTGTTGATGGGAACGAGTTCCAACTTCGGCAATATGTTCAGTATGGCGGGCGCGTCCGTTTTTCTGCCGTTTCTGCCGATGCTTCCCGTCCAGATTTTGCTGAACAACTCGCTTTACGATTTGGCGCAAATCACGATTCCGACCGACAATGTTGACGAAACCTTTATCCGCAAACCGAAACATTGGGACATCAAACTTATCCGCAATTTTATGCTTTATATCGGACCGATCAGTTCGATTTACGATTTTTTGACGTTTTTTGTGCTGCTAAAATTTTTTCAAGCGGGCGAACAGGAATTTCACACCGGCTGGTTCGTCGAGTCTTTAGCGACGCAGACGGCGGTTGTTTTCATCATCCGCACGGCGGGAAATCCTTTTAAAAGCAGACCGAGCCGCGCTTTGACTTTGACGGTTTTGACGGTGATTTTAATCAGCGTTTTATTGCCGTTTTCGCCGTTTGCCGGAGTTTTGGGTTTCGTGCCGCTCCCGCTCGCTTACTTCGTCTTTCTCGGTGCAGCGACCGCGACTTATTTGCTGCTGGTGGAATTGGTCAAACGCCGTTTGATGCCAAAATAATAAACATCCCAAATTGCCGTCTACCGCGAGTATATTTTGTTTTTTATTCTAAAATAAAAGGTTGAAGCCGCCGCATAATCGCTTCTTTTGACGCGGCACCGACAATGCGGTCAATTTCCATTCCGTCTTTCAAAATCAGCAGAGTCGGAATGCTCCGGACGCGAAAACGTCCTGCCGTCATTTGATTTGCGTCAACATCAATTTTGCCGACGCGGACTTTTCCGTTAAGTTCTTTTGCCAACTGCTCAACCACGGGCGCAACCATCCGGCACGGACCGCACCATGCCGCCCAGAAATCGAGCAAAACGGGCAGCGGCGATTTTTCGACTTCACTGCCGAAATTAGCATCGGTTATCGTCAACGGCGAATCCGCAAAAGTGAGCGGCGTTTTACAGCGTCCGCAAACGGGTCGTCCGACCGGCGGCGAATTAAGGGAAACGCGGTTATTTGCGCCGCATTTCGAGCAGCGAACGAGTTGGGTGTTAGTGATCATAATCAATTAGTTTTTTCAAATTAGCCGATTTAAACTCAAGTTTATTGGTAGTGTCCTAATTTGTGTTGCTCGACAATGGAAGCAAGAATCACAAAGACGGCTTGGAGTTTGAAGGATTTGATTTGAATTAAGTAGGAAATATGTCTTTGTAAGTTTAAGTCAGCAGGCAGGCTGACAGTATGTTCACTCCAACAGCCCCCACTACTTCTAAACTACTGCTTATTGTGTCGGTTATTGTTTTTGTGTTCATAGTTTGCACCTCACTTTTCATTTTGTCTTTGTTATTTAACTTAGTTATTAAGCACCTCAACAAAATTAGATTAGTGTTTCATCTGTCAAAGTCCAATAATTATAAGGGCTCTAGATTTACAAAGTCTAACTTATTTCTGCTGGGGT
>JAYVKL010000100.1:0-15856 GCA_043768465.1 Pyrinomonadaceae bacterium | reverse complement strand
AAAACAAACATTGTGCGATAAATATTTTGAACGTCATTACTGTTTATCCGTCATTTTAACGGTCAATTTCCCCTAAAACAATATCGAGCGAACCGATGATCGCCACGACATCGGCGACCATTTCGCCTTCGCTCATCACGGGCAGTGCGGCGAGATTAACGAAACTCGGACCTCGGAAATGAACGCGGTCGGGTTTCGGTCCGCCGTTCGACTTCATATAAACGCCGAGTTCGCCTTTTGACGCTTCAATCGCGTGATAAACTTCGCCTTCCGGGACGTTGAATCCTTCGGCGACAATTAAGAAATGATGAATCAGCGAATCCATATGTTTTCGCATATCGTCGCGGTCAGGCAGCACGACTTTCGGCGCGTCGGCTTTGATCGGTCCCGGTTTCAGACGGTCTAAAGCCTGGCGAACGATTTTGTAAGATTCGACGAGTTCGCGCATTCGCACTTTAAAACGCGCCCAGACATCGCCGTCGCGTTCGACCGGAACGTCAAAATCGTAGGTTTCATAACCGGAATAAGGATTGTCGCGGCGCAAGTCCAAGTCAACGCCGCTGCCGCGCAAACACGGTCCGGTCAAACCCCAATCAATCGCCTCGTCCGCCGTAATGACACCGATTCCTTTCGTCCGGCTCTGCCAGATCGTGTTGCCGGTCACGAGTGTATCGAGAAGATCGAGCGCGGCGGGAAAATCTTCGAGAAACTGTCGGCAGCGGCGTTCAAAACCGGCGGGCAAATCCATCATCAGACCACCAATGCGAAAATAACTCGGTGTCATTCGCCCGCCGGACGCGGCTTCGATTAAGTTCAAAATTTTCTCGCGCTGCCGGAAACAATAGAAAAACGGCGACATCGCGCCGATGTCAAGCGCGTGCGTTCCGAGCCAAACCATATGCGATGCGATGCGCTGTAATTCGCAGAACATTACGCGAATGATTTGAGCACGTTCGGGAATTTCCAGATTCAACAGTTTTTCCGCCGCCATCACATAAACCAGATTGTTGCCGAGCGGATTCAGATAATCCATCCGGTCGGTGATGACGATGCCCTGCTGATATTTTTTATACTCAAAAAGTTTCTCCATTCCCGTGTGCAGATAGCCGATGTCGGGAACGGCTTTGATCACCATCTCGCCGTCGAGTTGGAGTTCGAGCCGCAGAACGCCGTGTGTCGAAGGATGCTGCGGTCCCATCGAAAGCGTCATCTGCGAATCCAACGCCTGATCAACTACTTCAAATTTATTTGATATATTTTCTACTGCAACGCTCATAAAATCAGTTATCAGTCGTCAGTTGTCAGTTTTATGTTGACTGATAACTGACGACTGATTAAGTTAGGCTATACGGTTCGTAGCCGCGCAGCGGGTAATCTTTCCGCAGCGCGTGTCCGTCGAAATCGGACGGCAACAAAATTCTTCTTAAATCGGGATGACCGTCGAAAATTACGCCGAACATATCGAAAGTTTCGCGTTCGTGCCAGTTCGCCGTTTTCCAGACGGTGACGACGGTCGGCACGTTCGGTTCATCTTCGCTGACCAAAACTTTCAGACGCAGACGATTGTGATGCTTGGTCGAAAACAAGTGGTAGTTAACTTCAAATCGCGGGTCTTCTTCCGGTCCGCGATCCGCTCCGCACAAATCGGCGAGCATATTAAACTCGTATTTCGTTTTCAAAACCCAGCAAACGTCAACGATTGATTCGCGCGGGACGGTCATCGTCAACTCGCCGTAGGAAACTTTAAAGTCAGTGATCCAAATCGGATTTTCCGCTTTCAAATTCTCGGTGTATTTCAGTAAAATCGCCGTGTCAGCCATATTTCAAATCTCAGAATTTTTACGAAGAACGCCGTTTCTCGTGTTTTGAAGCGGTCGTATAAGGACGAGTCGCAGCGGTTTTCGACGTTTCTTCCAACGCCGTTCCGACGGTGACGGGCAAAGTTCCGGGGACGAGCGATTGGCGCGATTCCGCTTCATAAGTATCGCGGCGATCTTTAACCGATTCGTTCATCACCTTTTCCTGGAGCATCATAATCGCGTGAATCAGCATTTCCGGGCGCGGCGGGCAACCGGGAATATAAACATCAACCGGCACGATTTTATCAACGCCTTGCACAATCGCGTAATTGTCGAAAACGCCGCCGCTGGTGGCGCACGCGCCCATCGAAATCACCCATTTCGGTTCGGGCATCTGATCGTAAATTCGCCGCAGAGCCGGAGCCATTTTCCTTGAAACCCGTCCCGAAACAATCATCACGTCAGCCTGACGCGGCGAGGCGCGAAAAGTTTCCGCCCCGAAACGCGACAAATCATTTCTGGCTGAAACGCTGTTCATCATCTCGATGGCGCAGCAAGCCAAGCCGAACGTCGCCGGCCACATTGACGATTTACGCGCCCAATTGATCACGGCATCGAGCTTGACCGTGATGACATCCGGCAGCGATTCAAATAACGTATTTTCTAAACCCATAATGTTAAGTTAGATTTCAAAACTCGCGTTCGAGATGACTGTAAAATCATCGCCGGCAAACTACGCTGCCTGTTTCAAAATCTCGATGCGCTGCTTTTTCTTATTGATTAAATCCTTCGCTTCGGCGCGGGCTTCAACGCGGGCTTGAACGCCCCAATCGAACGTGCCTTTTTTCCAAACGTAAATATATCCGACGATCAAAGTGGCGATGAAAACCATAATTTCCACGAGCGCGACCGTGCCGTAGGCGACTCCGCTGATTTTTTCTTCCGCCAAAAGCGTTTTAAAGGCGACGGCGAACGGAATCATAAATAAAACTTCGATGTCGAACAGCAGAAAGATAACGGCGACCGTGTAGAATTTTATCGAAAATCGGTCACGCGCCGATCCGACCGGGTCTTTGCCGCATTCATATGGCATCAGTTTGACTGCGGTTCGCTTGCGCGGTCCGATAAGCTGCGTTACCAGAAGCTGGCTGGCACCGAAACCGAAGGCGACCAGAAACATCAGCGCAATCGGGGCGTAATCGAATAGATTGTATTCAGACATAGATTTTATAAACTCCGATGATAACTTTTCCCGCCGAAAAAGAAAAATTTGCCGCCGTTTTCTCTTCGTGTTTCAGATTGAGAATTATCTCACAAGATAATCGTAAGTTAAGCCGAAATGAGAGTCAAGACGCAAGCGTCGAGTGTTGCCGGGCGAATAAAAACCGGGAAAACGACGATTGATTTCGGGTATGAAATTTTATTTATTGACCGTTGTCGAAGCCGTGTGCTAATTTCATAAATAGCTGATTAAACCTAAAATCTGCCGCCGTTTTCCCGCCGATTTTATTTACGAACATTGTGATTACAGGTTTCAACACAGACATCGAATACGCCGGCGTAACGTATCACGTTCAGACCGAAGACAAAGGAACGGCAACGCCGCTCATTTTAACTTTGGTTTATGACCGAGGCACGATTCTGGCTAGCAAACGCTCGCCTTACGATGATTTGCTGGGCGGCGATCTCGATGTGAAGAATCTGACCGAACGGCTGAAGAAGCAGCATAAATTGATGTGCGGAGCGATTCGCGCCGGTCGCATCGAAGACCTGAAGCGGATGACGATGAAAGAGTCGGAGTCGCGCAAAACCGGGCTGATCGCTCAAAAAGAAGTCAGAACGATTATCGAGAAGACGGATGCGGCTTTAATCGAAGAGAAAAAAAGCGCGGTTCCGCCCGCACTGAAATTCGAGGATATTCCGATGCCGTCCATTCTCGAAGGGAAATCCGCGCCGTTTGAACAGCCGAAAACGGAGGAATTGACTTTCAGCGACGCGGTTTGGGACATTCCGCTGGAAATTGTCGAAGAACCGGCGGGCGAATTCGTCGGGAGTTTTGAAGAAGAAATGATTCTGCCCGCCGAAGCGGTGGAAATTATCAATGATTTGGCGCGCAGCGAAAAGCCCGGCAATAATCTCAAAATCGAGCTGCTCGGCAACATCAGTTTTAAGGGCGGCGAGCGCAAAACAGTCAGTCTGCTGGTGTGGCGCGGCAAACGGGAAAACGGTTTGAGCGGAGCGCAGATTTTGGTCAAAGTGATCGGCGCGTCGTTCCGCCCGCTGATTTTTCACGCTAAAACCGACGGCAACGGCGTGGCGACAGTGCATTTGCAACTGCCGTATTTCAAAGCCGGGCGCGCCGCCGTTTTAATCAGAGTAATGAATGAAGGCGAAGAAACCGAATTGCGCCGCGTCATTCGTCAGGGGTGAGCAGGTTTCTGGTTTCAAGTTTCTGGTTTCAGGTTTAACAATGACGATTACAATTAACGGTGAAGCGAAAAGCGTCGCCGAACAGATAAATCTTACTGAATTGCTCGAACTTCTCGCGCTGCCTTCCGAACGAATTGCGATTGAGTTGAACAGGGAAGTCGTCCGCAAAAAAGATTGGGCAACTATCGAAATCAAAGATGCCGATAAAATCGAAGTTGTGCATTTCGTCGGCGGCGGGTGAAAATTAAGTTTCAGGTTTCAAGTTTCAGGTTTCAGGTTTCAGGTTGCGGATTGAGATTCATATTTCAGTCCGCAACCTGAAACCTGAAACCTGAAACTAATTCTTATGTCCGATTCATTCAAACTCGCCGATAAAATTTTCACTTCCCGCTTAATCATCGGCACGGGAAAATATCGTTCGTTCACGGAAATGCAGGCGGCGCACACGGCTTCGGGCGCGGAGATGGTGACGGTGGCGGTCAACCGCGTTCCGCTTGACCGCGCGACCGAATCATTTCTTGATTACCTCAATCCGCAGATGCAGATTCTGCCGAATACGGCGGGTTGTTTCGATGCCGAACACGCGATCCGCACCGCGAGATTGGCGCGCGAAGCTCTCGAAACCGACTGGATCAAACTCGAAGTCATCGGCGACAAAATCACGCTTTTGCCCGACAACGAGCAGACGCTCGAAGCGGCGAAAGTTCTCGTCAAAGAAGGCTTTATCGTGCTGCCGTATTTCTCCGACGATTTGATTATGGCGAAAAAACTGCTTGATGCCGGTTGCCCGTGCGTGATGCCGCTGGCTGCGCCGATTGGTTCCGGTTTGGGCGTTCAAAATCCGGCGAATCTGAAAATTATGCGCGAACAATTGCCCGCCGCGATCATCATAGTTGATGCCGGTGTTGGGGTGCCGTCCGATGCCGCGATTGCGATGGAACTCGGCGCGGACGCGATCTTGATGAACACGGCAATCGCCGAAGCGAAAGATTCGGCGCAGATGGCGACGGCGATGAATTACGCCGTTAAAGCCGGAAGATTGGCGTATCTTTCGGGCAGAATGCCGAAACGTCTTTACGCCTCGGCATCGAGTCCGATTGAAGGAGCGATTAAGTGAGTCGAGAGTCAAGAGAAGCGAGTCGAGAATCGAAGACCGTCAAACGAAAACTGCAAATCAAATTTATCGCGCTTTATGTTTTCGGCGTTTTTGCCGTTTTCGCCTGCTCGAACGGTGCGGCGAAACGCAACGAATACAGCATCGCCGACAGCAAATCTTACGAAGCATCCCTGTTTCGCCAGAACTGCGCGATTTGCCACGGGCAGGAAGCCAACGGCAAGGAAATGGACGGCAAATTGATTCCGTCGTTACGCTACGGCGATGCGGAAACCAAAACCGAAGAAGAAATCTACCTGCAAATCAAAGAGGGCAAACTGCCGATGCCCGCTTTCAAAAATCAATTGACCGAGGAAGAAATCAGGCGAATGGTAAAGTTCGTTCGGCGAGATTTGCAGGGAAAGGAAAATTAAAGAAGATTTATTTGTCTGTTCGTCAAGTTTATGATAATTAACGCTCGCGCCGATCCAAGCCGTAGTTTTCTGACGAAGAAATCATCATCATTTATCTGTCGGGACGGTTAAACGAAAAGTTCAAACATCGCTAAATCAATTATTTCACTGATGATTTAACGATGTCCGTGGTTTCCCGATCTGCCGAGTTATCAAGCCTTCAACCGCCGCTTGAATTTGTCGGCTGATGAGTTTCAAGTGACTGATTGATAGAACCGATACTCAAAAGGCAGGTCACGTTCGTTCAGTCGAAGGTTTAATAATTTATTGTTCAGGCAAATTGAGGTTTGCTTGATTTTTACCAAATTTTCATTGTTGATTCTCATAAGTTTAGGAATTACGCAGCTAGAAAAAGCGAAAGTTAAACAGGCGTTTGAAGTCGAAAAGACAGACTGTCAGCCTGTTTTACGTTCGACTGCGTAACTCCCAAACCTATAAAATCGCGGTAATGAAATCGTGGAAATTAACCTTTTCTATTTCTGCCGAGTTTGCTGACCGTGATGGATTTGCGCCCGAAACGCACCGCTTCCGAACAGGTGGCAACCCAAATATCGAGAACGCGACCTTTAATCGCGCCGCCCGTATCGGCAACCGTGTAGGTTCCGCTATACGAACCGGCATTAACTTGAATGCGCGATCCGAGCGGCAGAACGCGCGGATCGGCGGCGACAATGCCGCGTCGGACGGCTCCGCCCATCGCCGTTTTGCCTTTTAAGCAATACGCCGTCGCCCGGAAAGCCATCGCCTTCAGCGTCGAGGTTTTGTCGGTATCATCGTCTAAAATTACGGGTGAATCTTCGGTGGGGATTTGAACCTGGAACGGTTCGGTTTGATTGTTTTGTTGGGAATTCGGCTGCGAATCGGACGTTAAATTGACCGCTTCGACGGTTGGATTAAGATAGAAAAAAAGCGTTCCTATTAACCCAATCGTGCCGAGGAATGTGCTTCCTCCGGCTAGGTTTCTGATCATTAAATTTGCTCCTTATTGTTGGTTTGTTTCCTTCCTCGCAAGCTGCCGCTTCCTATTAAACGGTTTCTAAAATTCTTTGAATTCGGATTTTATTTGGCTTGAATGGACGAACGCAGAATGTTCCGCGAAGAGTTTTTCATAAAAACAGTCTGCAGAATATCATCTTTAAAGAGGTTTTGTCTAATCATCCAAAATCAGGTTGACTGTCTGCGCCGCCGACTTTGCTGAAACAGATCGATAAATGCGCTTCTTTATTAGACTTCAAGCGATGAATTTCGTATATTTCAAACGACGTATTTAATAAACAACTCTGGAGAAAATACAATTTATGCAGGAACGCCGGCAAACTTCGCGCTACAACATTTCCTTTCCGATCCGGGTGGCGTGGAAAGACGAACACGGGCGCGAAATCGTGCAGGACGGATTGACGGAAAACGTCGGACAGCACGGAACTTTAATTTTTTTGCCGCGCGCTTTGCCGGCGGTCGGCAGCAAAGTCAGTCTGACGATCACGGAAAACGCGGAGGACGAAGTGACCGTCACGGCGCAGGTCATTCGCCTTGAACGCAACGCCGCGCACCCGCAGGCGGCTTTTGAATTAACCGATTCATTGCGGCTCTGGAAAAAGAAAGTCTGGGAATACGCCGGTGCAATTCTCGCCGCCGAAAAACCCGAAGAACACGACGAATGGTGAGGATTAGTCGAGAGTCGAGAGTCGAAAGTCGAGAGTAAAAGCGAAGGAAAACTTTCTGACTCTCGACCCTCAACTATTTTATGATCTTTTATGAAAATTATTGTTCTCGGCGCAGGGCGAATGGGACACGGCGCGGCGTTCGATTTAATTCGTAATTCGCCGGAAGTCGCTGCCGTGACCGTCGCCGATTTCGATTTGTCAAAAGCCGAATCGGTCGCCGCGCAAATAAGCAGTCCTAAATTACAAACCAAACAAATTGACGTTTCAAATTACGCCGATGCCGTCGCCTTGATGCGCGGACACGACGCGGCGATTTCGTGCGTCAATTACTGGTATAATCTCGAACTCTCGAAAGCGGCGATTGAAACGCGCACCAATTTCTGCGATTTGGGCGGCAATAATTACGTCGTTGACGCGCAGCTTGCGCTTGACGACGCGGCGAAAAACGCCGGAATCAACATTATTCCTGACTGCGGACTCGCGCCCGGAATGGTTTCGGTTTTGGCGATGCACGGCGCAAATCGTTTTGAGGAAATCGAAGAAATCCACATTCGCGTCGGCGGTTTGCCGCAGAATTCGCAGCCGCCTTTAAATTATCAGTTAGTTTTTTCCGTCGAAGGTTTAATCAACGAATATATCGAGACGGCGCGGGTGATTCGCGGCGGCGAAATTGTGGAAGTTGATTCGATGACCGAACTTGAAACGCTCGAATTTGAAAATTTCCCCGCGCTCGAAGCGTTTCAAACTTCGGGCGGAACTTCGACTCTGCCCGACACATTTTTCGGGAAAATCAAAGAACTCGACTATAAAACGATTCGCTACGCCGGACACTGTGACAAATTTAAAACGCTGATTGATTTGGGTTTATGTTCGAGCGATGAAATCGTCGTTGACAATATGAAAATCAAACCGCGTCGAGTTTTGGGCGAACTTCTGCAAAAAAATCTGCCCGCCGACGAGCCGGATTATGTTTTGATTCGTCTGGAATTTGTCGGCGCAAAAGACGGCGAGCGAAAAAGACTGCGTTACGACATCGTTGATAAATACGACGCGGCGACCGGTTTGAGCGCGATGATGCGGACAACGGCGTTTCCGGCTTCGATTATCGCGCAGATGGCGGTGCGCGGCGATGTCAAAATGCGCGGCGCGACTCCGCAGGAAAAAGCGATTGATGCCGACAAATTCGTTGCTGAACTGGCGCGGCGCAACATCAAAATCGTCGAATCGGAGATGACCAATTAAAATCTGGCTTTCAAAAAACTCGGAAGTTTCCGTGCGCGAACAAATCATCGCGCAGGTTTCGCTCGGCATCGTCAGCGGCGATTTGCAGGCGGGCGAAAAACTTCCCAGCACCCGCGAGATCGCCCGCCGTTTTCAGATTCATCAAAACACGGTTTCCGCCGCTTACCGCGAACTTGCCGAACGCAATTTAGTCGAGTTCAAAAAGGGACGCGGCGTTTATGTGCGCGAAAATCCGGCGGTCGAAGTCGGCGCGAATTCGCCTGAAAACCTGACCAGCCGATTTTTTCAGGAAGCCGCCGCGCACGGTTTTTCAGACGGCGAAATCAAGGCGCATCTGCAACAGCGACTGACGGCAAAACCGGCGACTAATTTTCTCGTCGTCGAATCGGACGCGGAATTACGAAAAATTTTGATGGCGGAAATCCCCGACGTGATCAGCCGAAATGTTGCCGGAATATCGTTTGAACAGGCGGCGAGAAATCACGCGAGCGGCGATGCAAAAGTCTGGTTGATGTTCGATAAAGCGGAGAATTCGCGTTGTATTCCGCCGCCGGACGCGGCTTGTATTCGTCTCAAAGCCAATTCCGTCCCCGATTCGATGATCGGCAAAGCGCGTCCGTCGAAAAACGATTTGATCGCCGTCGTTTCCGGCTGGGAAAGTTTTCTGACGCTGGCGAAAATGTTTCTGCTCGCCGCCCGCGTCGCGCCGGAAACGCTTGTTCTGCGCTCGCCGAACCAGTCGGATTGGAAAAACGGTTTGGAATCGGCTTCGCTGATTATCTGCGATTCGGCGACGGCAAAAGAATTTCCTGACGACGAACGAACGCGAGTTTTTCGGTTGATTGCCGATTCGTCTTTGGATAGCTTGCTCGAATCAATCGAATAATTTAAATTTCCGATTGTTGGCAAAGTTGCCTTTCAACAAAAACGCCGCTACTTGGCTTTGTAAATCAACGCGCCTTTTTTCCAGCCTTTACCAAAGCGACTGCCGATACAGGTTCCGCCCGCTAAACCGGCGATGGGAAAAAGCACCAGAGCAGAATAATTATCCTCATCTCTATTCAATGCTCCGGCAACCGCACCGCCGGCTAAAAATCCGATTGCCGCACCAATGAGTCTAGCGCGTTTTCCCGACTTCGGAACCGCGAAATAAATCGCCTGGATATTATTTTTAGGCAATGCATAATTGCGTCCTTTGACGAATAGTTCGACTTTATCAGATTCGACATTGACCAAAGAACCTTGAACGGTTTTTCCGTTGGCGGTCCTGATAAGCAAATCAGTTTCCGTTGCGAGTTTTTGCACTGCGCTCCAATCATTCGGCATAGTTTGTGCAAATGAAAATGGAGTGGCTGCTAAAATTAAGGAGAAGACAAGAAGGACGACTGAGAATTTAGTTTTCATAGATACGGAAGATACAAGCAAAATTGCCCGGCTAAATAATGGTTGTGTCACTTTCCTCAACTGTCACAGTTTGCGATGCGTCAGAATTTTGAAATTTCACGCAACATCAATTTTATAACTTGACAGCATTCGTATTTGTAATTAAAGTTGTTACAGATATGGCAGCCAACAGTCAATTTGCAATTGCAGTTCACATTTTGACCGTTCTCGCCAAAGCGGGCGAAGGAAATAATGTGAAGTCGGATTATATCGCCGCGAGTGTCAGGACGAATCCGGTGGTAATTCGTCGGCTGCTCGGCGATTTGAGTCAGTCGAATCTGGTTGTTTCGCAAACCGGCTCGAACGGCGGAACCCGATTGGCGAAGTGTCCGAATTTGATAAATCTGGCGGACGTTCATCGAGCGATTGCCTGCGGAAACACCTTTTCGCTGCACCGGCAGACGAACGACGATTGTTCGATTGGAAAAAATATCCAATGCGTTCTGGAAAAGCTGCAAATAGAAATCAGCGATGTCGTCGAGGCGAAACTCGCGCAGTTTTCGCTGCAAAGCGTTTTGGAAGCGGTCGAAAAAGTCGGCTGTGATAAGGGAAAGGTTTTGGATTAAATTTTTTTGAACGTATTTGTATCAAAAGACGTTACAAATTTGTTAAATATAATAAAATGCGAATCGGCAGTTGATAATTTTGATAGTCGTTTAGCTTGAATCTCTCTGCGCTCTCTGCGCCTCTGCGTGAAATAATTTTCTCTCACGCAGAGGCGCAGAGAGCGCAGAGAGGAATCAGGTTATTTCGACGTTTAATTCAACCGCAAATTCACAACAAAGAGGGAAAATAAAAAATGATGGAAAATACACCGAACGGTGAAATGATTTTGGAACATTTGAATTGGCGTTACGCGACGAAGGCTTTCGACGCAAACAAAAAAGTTTCGGACGCGGATTGGGAAACATTGGAAAACGCGCTGCTGCTCGCGCCGTCGAGCTTCGGCATTCAGCCGTATAAATTTATCGTCGTTACCGATCCGGCGATTCGGGAAAAGTTGAAACCGGCGGCGTGGGGACAAACGCAGGTGACGGACAGTTCGCATCTGGTCGTTTTCGCGTATAAAAAAACTTTGAGCGATGCCGATATTGACCATTACGTCGAGCGCATCGTCGAGGTGCGCGGCACGCCGCGCGAAAGTTTGGCGGAATACGAAGGCGCGATGAAAAACGCGGCGAAGCAGGCGGTCGAAGGCGGCACGGTCGAGACGTGGAATTCGCGGCAGGCGTATATTGCGCTCGGATTTTTGCTGCAAACGGCGGCGCTTTTGAAGATTGACGCGACTCCGATGGAAGGTTTCGACGCGGTGCAGTTCAACGAAATTCTCGGTTTGGAAGATTATTCGGCGGTCGTCATCTGCGCCGTCGGCTATCGAAACGCCGAAACCGATTATCTGGCAAATGCGGCGAAAGTGCGTTTTCCGAAAGAGGAATTGATTCAAAGAATTTGATTTTAACGAGCAAAAGGGACGAATGCGAGCGAGGAAGGAAAATATGAAACCGCAGATTTTAACCGATAAAAAAGATTGTCCAGCCAAAGAAAAAACGGCGGCGATTTTATGGAGATTGTCTTCGGAAATAATCGGTGTCTATCTGTGGTTTCTAAAATTCAGCAATGTTTTGTTGAAACTAATTCAATAGATTCTTAAGATTAAAGAACAGCGAATTTACAAAATACAAAACAGGAGAATTTTTTCGATGAATTCATTTTTAAACAACTGGTCGCCGCGCGCGTTGAGCGTGCTGCGAATCATCACCGGATTTTTATTTTTATGGCACGGCAGCCAGAAACTTTTTAATTATCCGCCGAAAGAAGGATTTACCGCCGCCGCCGGTTTAGTGCTGTTCGGGGGAATTTTAGAATTCGGCGGCGGCGTGTTGTTTTTGATCGGTTTATTCACGCGCCCGGTCGCTTTTATTTTGTGCGGGATGATGGCGGTCGCTTATTTTATGGCACACGCGCCGGGCGGATTTTTGCCGCTGGTCAATAAAGGCGAACTGGCGGTCGTTTACTGTTTCGTCTTTTTTTATTTTATGTTTTCCGGCGGCGGCGCGTGGAGTTTGGATAACTTAATCGGCAGAAACAAAAGGTGATAATGAAAAATTACATTGAAAAATCAATGACGTTCGCCGAATACATCAAGCTGATTGACGATTTGCTGATGGACGGGAAAACGACGGGAACGATTCAATCGGACGCGATGTTTAATTTCGGCAAACTGAATCGTCAGCGAATGCACCGGCTGGAAAAAACGGTGAAACTAAATGATTCGCTCGTCGAAAAAGCCGGGAACATCGAGCGCAAAATGATCTGGCTGATCGTTACCGAAGGCTGGTGTGGCGACGCGGCGCAGAACATTCCGGCGATTGAAAAAATTGCGGCGGGAAATCCTGGAAAAATCGAAACGCGGTATGTTTTGCGCGACGAAAATCTCGAATTGATGGATTCTTTTTTAACCGACAAGGCGCGTTCGATTCCGAAACTGATCGCGCTCGACGCGGAAACTCTGGAAACCATCGGAACCTGGGGACCGCGCCCGAAAGCGGCGATGGATTATTACCACGAATTGAAAAATCAAGGGTTGGAAAAGCCGGAAATAATGGAAAAACTTCAGCGGTGGTATTTGCAGGACAAGGAAAAATCTCTGCAAAGCGAATTTGAAGTTTTGCTTTCCGAATGGTCAAATTCAAAACAACAAGCGGCGTAAAAAGTCGGGCGATGGTCGTCAAATTTAATTTGAAAGCTGTTAAAATAGTCAACTTTTGTCCGCGAAGCGGCGCGGCGAGGAAACCTTTTCCTGTCTTCGGTTTCGTCGTTCGGCGCGTTTCGCGGACAAATCCCAAAATTTATGAAAACCTACGAAATAAATCAGTTCGGAATAGAGAATCTGACCTTGACCGAGCGTGGCGGACCGACAGCGAACGCTTCTGAAGTGAAAGTGAAATTTCACGCGGCATCTTTGAATTACCGCGATTTGATGATGGTTAAGGGAACGTATAATCCGCGCCTTAAAACGCCGCTCGTGCCGTTTTCCGACGGCGCGGGCGAAGTCGTCGAGATCGGCGAGCAGGTGACGAAATTCAAAATCGGCGATAGAGTTACGCCGATTTTTATGCAGGGCTGGCACGACGGCGCGATTGACGCGGCGAAATCGAGAACCGCGCTCGGCGGCGATTTGGACGGCTGTCTGCGCGAATTCGGAACTTTCGACGAACACGGGTTGATCTGCATTCCCGAACACTTTTCCTACGAGGAAGCGGCGACGCTGCCGTGCGCGGCGGTGACGGCGTATCACGCGCTTTACGGTTCGGGCAGTTTGAAGTCGGACGATTCGGTTTTGCTGCAAGGCACGGGCGGCGTTTCGATTTTCGCGCTGCAATTGGCGAGCGTTCTCGGCTGCCGGTTGATTATTACGTCTTCGAGCGACGAAAAATTGGAGCGGGCGAAAGAATTGGGCGCGACTGATTTCATCAATTACAAAACGACGGAAGACTGGGACAAAAAGGTTTTGGATTTAACGGGCAAACGCGGCGTTGACCATGTGGTAGAAGTCGGCGGCGCGGGAACGATGCAGAAATCGGTAAACGCCGTCCGGGTCGGCGGACACGTCGCCGTGATCGGCGTTTTGTCGGGCAAAGGTGATTTTAATCCGGCTTCGCTCTTGATGAAATCGGCGCGGCTTCAGGGAATCTACGTCGGCTCGCGGCAGATGTTTGAAGATATGAACCGCCTTTTCTGCCAGCATCCGCATTTGAAACCGGTGATTGATCAGACGTTTGAATTCGGCGAAGTCAAAGATGCGCTCAAATATATGGAAGCGGGAGCGCACTTCGGCAAAATCGTCGTCAAAATAAATTGAAATGCACGAACAAACGGCGTTGGAAAATAATCGAAAAAGCGGACTGGTTTCGCACGAAGTCTTGAAGAGTTTGAGTGGTCTGGAAATCTTTCAAAAGATGATGGCGGGCGAACTTTTAATGCCGCCGTTCGCCGAAACGCTCGACTATACTTTGCTGGAAGTCGAAGAGGGAAGAGTCGTTTTCGGCGGCAAACCGAAACTGGCGTTCAGCAATCCGCTGGGGACGATTCACGGCGGCTACTTGGCGACTCTGCTCGATTCGGCGATGGCGTGCGCGGTTCACACGACGCTCGAAGCGGGAAAAGGCTGCACGAGCGTGGAATTTAAAATCAACTTTGCGCGCCCGGTTTTTGAAGCGACGGGACATTTGCGAACCGAAGGGAAAATCATTCACGTCGGCAAGCAAATCGCCACCGCCGAGGGAAAAGTCGTTGACAAAGACGGCAAACTTTACGCGCACGGCACGACGACTTTGATGATTTACGATTTGAAATAAAAACTACTTTAAGGGAAAAAAAGGGAGAAAAATTATGAGCGAAATTAAGCAAATCGAGCCGAGAAATTGGAAAACTTTTCTGGAAGAATTTTCCGAAAGAAATAATAACCGGCGAGCGCGTTTCGATGTTTATCGGGGCGACGGCAACACCGAAGAGGAACGCATCGAAGCGCATTTTGAAGACGTTTCCCTGAAAGAAAGCGGCGATAAACACGAGGTCGTCATTATTCGTATTGACCGCTCGAGAACCGATGCCGAAAAAATGCACGACTCGATTACCAACGTCATCGGAATTTCCGTGCAATACGACACCGACGGCAGCGAAGACGCGCTGCAAATTACGGACAGGGAAAATGAGTTGATAAGTTTGCGCTTTGAATCGAAGGTTGACGGGGCTTCTTGATAAATTTTATGACGGGCAAAGGCGAAAGAAATTAACCGCCGATGAACGGGGATAAACGCAGATTTTTCTAAAGACAAAACCAAATCAGCTTTATCAAGTTTCTGTTTGCGGGGAAAATCACTATCGAGGATTTTATGCGCGAAGCGTTGAAATAATTTTATGGCGGAACTGAAAACAAAGGAAACGACGGAAAGCGCAACAGATTTTTTGAACGGTATTGCCGACGAGAAAATCCGCGTAGATTGTCAAAAGATCGCCGGATTGATGGAAGCGGCGACCGGCGCGAAACCGAAAATGTGGGGCGCGGCAATCGTCGGTTTCGGCAATCGTCATTTGAAATACGATTCGGGGCGCGAAGTTGATTGGCTGGAAATCGGTTTTGCGCCGCGCAAAGCTAATCTGACGCTTTACCTGAATATCGGCGAAGGCTGGGACGAAAATTTATTGTCGAAACTCGGCAAACACAAACTCGGTATGGGCTGTTTATCTATCAAGCGTCTGAGCGATGTGGACGAAAAAGTTTTAGCAAAATTGATCGAAAAATCGGTTGAAAATATCAGGAGCAAATAACGGCAAAATTATGACAAACGAACTTTACGAAATTCCCGTGAAAACGATTGACGGGACGGAAACGGATTTGAGCGAATATAAAGACAAAGTTTTATTGATCGTCAACGTCGCGTCGAAATGCGGTTTGACTCCGCAATATGAAGGTTTGGAAAAACTTTACGAGAATTACCGCGCCAAAGGTTTTGAAGTTTTGGGCTTTCCGTCAAACGATTTTATGGGACAGGAGCCGCTTTCGGAAACGGAAATCAAAGAATTTTGCGACACGAAATTTAACGTCCGGTTTCCGCTGTTTTCAAAGATTCACATCAACGGCGACGAGCGGCATCCGCTTTACGAAAGTTTGATCGAAGCCAAACCGGAAACCGATGTCGGCAACGGCGG
>JAYVKL010000099.1:0-9736 GCA_043768465.1 Pyrinomonadaceae bacterium | reverse complement strand
AGCAAATTCGGATTGAATGTATGGCAGACTAAAGTCTGCCACCGCCGTCGAGAGTCGGGTCTGAGCGAGGCGGCAGACTGAAGTCTGCCATACACTGATTAGCAATCTGTTCTAATTATCAAAACTTCCGTCACTCAGCACTGGTTCCCCCGAAAATCTAAACTAAAATTTTCCCGCCAGTTTGAATAAACTTTCCTGCGCTGCCGCTTCATCGCCGAAACCTGCCAGCCAAACAACTTGCTCTTGGTGCCGAAACCACGACATCTGTCGTTTGGCGTAATTTCGCACGTCCTGTTTGGTTTGCTCAATCGCGCTTTCGAGTGTCCGTTCGCCGCGCAGATATTCGCAGACGCGCCGGTAGCCGTGTGCGCCGAGCGCGTTCGTGTCGTCGCGCAAACCGTTTTCGCGCAACGCTTTGACTTCTTTTATCAACCCGTCGGCAAAATGCTTGGCGGCGCGGGCGTTTATTTTTTGATACAAAACATCACGCGGCGGCGCGAGCGCGAAAATCTGGATTCGAGATGCGAATTCCGGCGGTTCGAGACGTTGCGGCTGAATGTCCGAAAGCCGTTTTCCGGTTTGAAAATATACTTCCAAAGCCCGCATCGAACGCACATAATCACGCGGGTAAAGTTTTTCGGCGGATGCTTTATCAACTTTTCGCAGCAGTTTGTGAAGATGCTCCGCGCCTTTTTTTTCTCTGATTCGATTTAGCTTTTCTCTTAATTTCGCATCGGTTTTCGACGATTCAAAAAACGGCTGGCGCAGGGCGCGAAGATAAAAACCCGTGCCGCCGACCAGAATCGGGACCTTGCCGCGCCGTTCGATTTCAACGATTTTCTTCCCCGCGTCCGCCGCCCAATCCGCCGCCGTGTAATTGATTTCCGGCGCGACGTAATCAATTAAATGATGAACGATGCCGCGCCTTTCTTCCATCGAAGGTTTCGCCGTCGCAATCTGAATTCCCCGGTAAATCTGCACCGAATCGCAGTTGATAATTTCGGCGTTGCCCAAATGCAAAGCGAGCGCGACACCGATTTCGGTTTTCCCCGAAGCCGTCGCACCGACGATGGCGAAGATGGTTTTTTCCGGCGTGTTTTCCAAAATTGGCGGGCGGTTAAAAGTGATATTTACTTTCCGACTTCGAGATTTTTGTCTTCGGCGGTTTCGAGCAGTTTGGTTAAAAGTTCGATTTGCCTGTGCTGAGTGGCGAGCAGTTCGCACCATTTCGCGTCGCGCAAATCGTCGAGTTTTTCGTGAAGACCGAGAATTTCCATTTCGGCTTTCAGATTGACTTCATAATCGTGCGCCGCGTCGAGCCGGTCGCGCACCGATTGCCGATTCTGCGACATCAAAATGATCGGAGCCTGAATCGCCGCCGCCATCGAAAGAAAAAGGTTCATCAAAATATACGGATAGGCATCGAAAGCGTTCGGAGTGTTGAAAAAAACAAACGAGTTCCAAATAATCCAAACCACCAAAAATCCGAGAAAAATAATAATAAACGTCCACGAACCGCCAAAGCTCGCCACTTTATCGGCGACGCGCTGCCCTAAAGTCTTGGCTTTATCAAAATCTTCGTTCGTGTCGCGGCTGATTTTCCCACGCTTTAGAACGCGCTCCAAAATCCCTTTTTCCCGCTCGCCGAGTTCGCTTAAATTGCTTTTGAAAAACTTTTCCGACAGTTGTTTGATTTTGTTTTCCATAAACTTGTTCAAAATTAAACGCCGCAATACGAATTGAGTCTATTGATAAATCAACCGCACGAGCGCGATTGTCAACAGCGCGGCGAGTAGAATGAGCGAACCGATAATTTGATTGCGCGAGAATTTCATAAATGGATTCGTCGAAAAGAAGCCCTTTTCTGCAATTGTCAGAAAAGGGCGATTGTTGCCAGCCTACCGGCGTTAGCGGATACTTATATTCTAATCGTATCTTAATATTTGTAAAGACCATTCGATTTGTATCAAAAAGCAAAATTTATATTAAAACTTGCTGAAAAAGCCTTCATCAATCTCAACTTCTTCGACAAATTTTGTATTTACGCCAAGCGAAAGTTCTTTTAGTTTTTCGCACAACATTTCACCATCAATCAAATCAATTGGCGGTGCGCCATCTCTCGTAGCTTCCTTCTTTGCCTCTCTTGTGAAATTACCCGTTGTTACAAAAAGTCCTTTGTCGGCTCTTCCTTGCATTGTCCCACGAAAATCTCTTATTTGACTGGATGAAATTGAGCCTTTGTATCTTTTACATTGGAAGATAATATGAAAACTCAAAAATCCATTAAGCCTGACGATGCCTTTGCCATCTATGCCGCCATCGCTACTTCCTCCCGTAACATCTACTTCTACAAAACCACTTTCCCGCAATAATCTTTGGACTAATTTCTCAAATGCGCTTGGAGATATTAGGAATATGGTCTTTAACAGTTTTTCTTTCCACTCAAGATTTTCTTCGACCTCTTCAAAAATTTCTTCGTCTAGTTTTTCATTAGATTGCTCTTCAACCTTCGGGATTTGATACAAATTTCTAACGAAACGAACTATTTCGTCGGAATTCAAGCCTCTAGTATTTACATCAGAATTTATCAAATTCCAGACTCCACGCGCAGAATTTTCCAGCAAACCGAACTTTTTTAGATAAGTTCTTGCCCAAGCTAATCTATAATCAACTTCGCTTACCGAGCCAGCTTCACCGTGTGAAATTTCAAGAACCTCTTCTGAAAAATTTTTTAATTCATAAACTTTTTCATTAATTTCTTCGATAGTTCCTGAACCTCCTAAACCAATCAAAGCGTCTAAAACTGGAATCATTAATTTGTCGTAAGCAGGAACTTGTTCTGCATCTTTTCTTTTTCTTGCCATAATTTTGAGTTTAATAAGCCTTTGTCAAATCAACACCCGTGTAATAATGCTTGATAATTTCATCATATTTCACGCCCATTTTCGCCAAGCCGTAGGCTCCGTATTGGCACATTCCCACGCCGTGTCCCCAACCGCGCCCGGTGAAAGAATAGGACGCGGCGCGTCCGTTTGAATCGTATTTTTTGTTGATGACGAAAAGCTGTTCGTTCAGGCGCAACGCCGAGCGAATTTTGCCGCCTTTCAAATGAAACGTGCCGTTTGAGCCGACGATTTCCAAGTCGGTGGCGCGGCGCGAAAATCCTTTTTGGACGACGCGCACGTCAATCAACGTGCCGATGCCGCGAACGTATCTCGACAAGCGCGTCTGGACGGCAGACGGCGACAGATTGACGTTCCATAACGTAAAGCTCGAATTTCTTTCGGCGGTCGCGGTCGTTGCCGTCGGCTTGATTTCGAGATAGACGACTTCGCCCAAAGCGTTCGTTTGAAAAACAACCGCTTCGCCGCCGACGAGCGCGGTTTCCCTAACCGAATACATCGCCCCGCCGAATTCGCGGAATAGAAAAACATTGGAGCGAACGGTTAAAGTGCGATTGGTTTTGCCCGATTTGATGATTAATTTGCCGTCTTCGGTCGGCTGCGCGACGCCGCTTTGCAAAACGGGCAGCCATTTCTTTTTCGTATAAATCTGTTCGATCAGCCGCAGCATTCGGGCGCGGTTGAAAGATTTGGTCGGCTTCAGAGTCATATCGGCGTTCAGCGTTAAAAAACCGTCGCGCAATAAAGCGGCGACATCGGCACGGCGTTCTTTCGGCACGGCGGCGGCATCGTCGAACGACAATTGATAATTGATGTCGGCTTCGCTCAGAAGTGTGTCGGCATAAGATTCCGTATAAATTATTTGCGCCAGAATTCTTGCGAGTTCGAGCGGTTTCGTCGAATCTTTGTTGACGTTCGGGAAAGGTTTGCCGAATTTGGCGGCGAGTTGATTCAGCCAATTCGACATTTCGCTTTGCGTCGGCTCGCTCTCAAACCAATCATCGGACATCTGCGCGGTCGAGAGTTGAAAACCGTTGACGGCGAACAGCGACATTAAACGCACGAGTTCGAGATTGTTTTCGTCGCGCAGTTTTGCCGGCTGGCGCACGGTTTTTATCAGAAAAGGCGTGAACTGCTGCCGACCTTCCAAAGAGCATTCCACGCCGCGCAGGTAAGGTTCGTATTTATCGAAAATGTTTTCCGAATTCTCCGTCCGCCCGCCGCACGTCGAAGTGTAATAAGCGTTAATCGGTTTTCCCTGATAAGTCGCCACGATGCCGCGCGTCTCGACGACGGCTTGCGTTCCCATTTTCGATTCGGACGAAAAGCCGCGATAAACCTGCGAACGCACCGTCGGCAGCAAATCGAATCCCTGCGAACCGAAGCCGTTGATATTGGCGACAGCGTAAGTTCGCGCCGCCACCGCCTGCGCTTTCTGCGCTTCGATAGCGGGCAAACCGAGTTCGTTCGGCACGACTCCAAGCAAGTAGTCTTCCAATGAGACGGCGTTGACAACCGTCAAACCGCCGCGTGAATTAACGAAAACTTCGATGCGCCCGCGGTACGGTTTGCCGTTGAATTTAACCGGCGTTGAGCGTTCGTTGAGCGCGCCGAACGCAACGGATTTTAGAGAAGTAAATTTCGCCGTCGGACTCGCGCCGCTGACGATGACTTCGCGCAGATTCGGATTGATTTCAGTCGCCGCCGTCGTCTGACTCGAAGCCGTCGTTTTAATCAAACTGCGAACTTCGGATTTGCCCGCCGTTTTCAATTGATCGGACAAGGCAAGCGCGTCGGTCGAAGGCTGGACGATTCTTTCAGTGACGATTTCGGTCGGGAAACCTTTGTCGCTCAATTCGGCTTTGAATTCGTTCGCCTCTTCCAGAGTCTCGCGCCGTTCGCCGATGCGAACGCGGTAGAAGTTGGTTTTGTCGTCTAATCTGATCTGCGTTTTTTCCCGTGTTGCCTCGCGCACTTCTTTTGCCGCATTTTCGGCTTCGGGCGCGGTCGCGTAATTTGTTAAGTCGAAATGATAAACATCGAAAACCGGCGGGCGATAGACACGCGCCGACACGGTAACTTTATTGATCGCCAAAAATTTTTGCGGCTCGTCCGGGCTGATGGCAACGAGCGAAGCGTCGTTCGTCGTAATCGAAACCGAATTCGCGTTGGTCGCCAAACCGATGCGAATCGTCGGCTCATCAGTCAGCTTCAACAAAAGCGGCGCGGCAAGCGGCGCGAAGCGGTTCGTTTCGATAAAATTAAACGCCGCTAAAACCGGCTGAAGCGAACCGCTGACGATTGAAACGACGGCGAGCAGTGAAAACAGGAATCGGTAAAACATAATGTTCATCATAGATTCGAGCGGCGAAAATGTGAAATGATTTTTACGGCAATCAAAACAAAGATGCCGTCTGGACTTTAAAGTATTCGGTTTTCAGTTGTTATTTCGCCGCCGATTCAATAATCTAAAAATTGCAGCGAACGGCTGCGATTCGATAATCAACGGTTGTTTTTTGGAAATTAGAGGAGAAATACGATGGCGGACGAAACAAACAAATGCGGACACGAAAGCTGTATCTGCACGGTCGGCGAAGACGAAGAGTATTGCAGCGAAAGCTGCGAAGCCAACGGTGAAAGCGATCTCACCGACATCAAATGCGATTGCGGACACAGCGGCTGCGACGATTAAGTCGGAAACCGCAAATCCAAATCAGGCAAAACAAAAGGTGAACTTTTCGAGTTCACCTTTTGTTTTGCCTGATTTAAAAACATCCCGTTTTACATTCCCAGATTCTTCACCAAAAACCCGAAAATATCGGCTTGTTCCTCGATGACTTTCGCGGTCGGTTTGCCCGCGCCGTGTCCGGCGTTGGTTTCGATGCGAATCAAAACGGGCGCGTCGCCCGCCTGCGCCGCTTGCAGAGTCGCCGCGTATTTGAAGCTGTGCGCCGGAACTACGCGGTCGTCGTGATCGGAAGTCGTGACCATCACCGCCGGATATTTCGCGCCGGTTTTGATGTTGTGAAGCGGCGAGTATTTGTAAATCGCGGCGAATTCGGAAGCGTTATCCGATGACCCGTAATCGGAGGTCCAAGCGCGTCCGATGGTGAATTTCTGGAAGCGCAGCATATCCATTACGCCGACCGCCGGCAGTGCCGCGCCGTATAAATCGGGACGTTGATTCAAGACTGCGCCGATCAATAATCCGCCGTTCGAGCCGCCCTGAATCGCCAATTTTTTCGGCTGCGTATATTTTTCTTTAATCAGATATTCCGCCGCCGCGATAAAGTCGTCGAAGACGTTCTGCTTTTTCAATTTCGTCCCGGCGGCGTGCCATTCTTCGCCGTATTCGCCGCCGCCGCGCAGATTGGCGACCGCGTAAACGCCGCCCATTTCCATCCACGCGACCCGCGAAACGGAAAAGCCGGGAGTCATCGAAATATTGAAACCGCCGTAGGCGTAAAGCAGCGTCGGATTATTGCCGTCGAGTTTCAAGCCTTTTTTGTGGACGATGAACATCGGAATTTTCGTGCCGTCTTTGCTGTTGTAAAAAATCTGCTTGACTTCATAATCTTTCGGATTAAATTTGACATCCGACTGGCGAAAGATTTCCGACTTGTTCGTTTTCAAGTCGTAGCGGTAAATGGTCGGCGGCGCGTTGTAGCTCGAAAACGAGTAAAAGGTTTCCGTGTCGTAGCGTTTGCCGCCGAAACCGCCCGCCGTGCCGATGCCCGGAAGTTCGACGCGGCGAACGACTTTTCCGTTCAAATCGTAAATCTCAATCTGCGTATAGGCATCTTTTAAATAGCTGGCGACCAGTTGATTGTTGATGAAGTTCGCGCCTTCGAGCGTTTCTTTGGTTTCGGGAATGACTTCCCGCCAAGGCTCCGTTTTTCTCCGCAAAAATTGGTCAACATTTATTTTCAGAACTTTGCCGCGCGGCGCGTTTTTGTCGGTGCGAAAATAAAACGTCGCTCCGTCGTTGCCGATAAAGCTGTAATCGGCTTCGAGTTCGGCGACAATCGGCGTGATTTTTGCGTCTTTGACATCGAGTTCCTTGAAATAAACCATATTCATCGGAGCCGTGCCTTTGGTAACGATGACGATCAGATATTTGCCGTCTTCGCTGACTACGCCGCCGATGCCCATTTCCTTGTCGTCGGGGCGTTCGTAAACGAGCGCGTCTGCGGATTGCGGCGTGCCGAGCCGGTGATAATAAAGTTTCTGGAAATAGTTAACCCGCGTTAGTTTCGCCTGATCGTCGGTGGTCGGAAAGCGCGAGTAAAAAACGCCTCTGCCGTCTTTCGTCCACGACGCGCCGGAAAATTTGATGTCTTCCAAAACGTCCGGCAAATCTTCGCCCGTTGCGACGTTCCGAAATTTCCAACGCTGCCAATCGGAACCTGCGCCCGACAAACCGTAAGCCATCGTTTTGCCGTCGTCGGAAATCGCCAGACCGGAAAGCGCGATGGTTCCGTCGGTCGAAAGTTTATTCGGGTCAAGCAAAACGCGCCCTTTATCGGTCGTCGAATCGGCGACGTAAAGCACCGATTGATTCTGCAAGCCATCGTTTTTCGAGTAGAAATAATAATTTCCCTGCTTCGACGGGGCGGTATATTTTTCGTAATTCCAAAGTTCGGTCAAACGCGCTTTGATTTTGGCGCGTTCGGGAATTTGATTCAAATAATCGAACGTCACTTTATTTTCGGCTTTGACCCAAGCCTTCGTTTCCGCCGAATTATCATCTTCGAGCCAGCGATACGGATCGGAGACTTTCGTGCCGTGATAATCGTCGGTCTGCTCGACTTTTTTCGTCGCCGGATACTCGATTTTCATTTGAGCGAATGAATTCGCGGATAAAAACATAAAAATTGATAGGATAAAACTCGTCTTCAAAAACAGTTTTGGCATATATTCACCTCGTTGAAAATTCTACTTGCGATTGATGCGCGTCTAACTATAAATATAAGAGCGTGTTTGGAAATTAAAAAAGACCGGCAATTTTACATTTTACATCTTGCATTCTAAATTTTTATCGGACAAAAATTAAAAATGTCGGATGCGAGATGTAAAATTAAGCTGTCAATTCGCCGACCAAATGACTTTTCAAACACGATTTAAGAAATTTGAATCACATAGAGACATAGAAAAAATAGATTTCCAACTTTTTTAGTGCTGATTTTTCTACGTTTAATGATTTGACGAAATAATCCTTTGTGTTCTTCTATGTTTTCTATGGTCTCGCGGAGCGGATGGTTAATTTTTCTCCGTTTTCATATCGTCCATTCGCCCGAAATCGTCTTCGAGCCGCACGATGTCGTCTTCGCCGAAATAATCGCCGGTTTGCGTTTCGATAAAAACCAGCAGAGCGGTCGTTTCCGGGTTCTCGACGCGGTGCGCCGTGCCGACCGGAATGTCAACCGCTTCACCGGCTTTGACTAAAACTTCCGCGCCGTTTAATGTAACTTTAGCGTTGCCGCGCACGACGAACCAATGTTCCGAGCGATGCGCGTGTTTCTGGTAACTAAGCCGCTTTTCCGGCAAAACTTCGATTCTTTTAACTTTAAAGTCGTCGCCTTCGTCTAGAATCGTGTAATTTCCCCACGGACGCTGGTCGTATTTCGACGAATTTTCCATTTCCCATTCTCCATTTTTCATTAAAAAAGTATGTTCAGTTTAGACGAAAAATATCTTTCAGCCAACACGAGAACCACGCAAAGAATTCAAACCCTAATCATCGGCAGGCTTTTGGTCATCTTCGTGCTTTTAGTCGGAAGCTGGATTTGGAACAGCGGGCAGCTCGTCCTCTCGATTGAAAAATACCCGCGCGGATTGCTGCTGGTTTTTCTGCTGTCGGTCGGGCTGACGATTCTCTATTTTTTCGTTTTGCGTTTGAGCGAAAATTACCGCTGGCAGATTCGCGCTCAATTCCTCCTTGACGCGCTTTTGATGACCTGGCTGGTCTGGCGAACCGGCGATCTGAGTTCGCCGTATATTCCTTTATATATCGTCACCATCGCGGTTTCGAGTTTATTTTTAAGTTCGCGCGGGACGATTCTGATGGCTTCGCTCTGTATTTTTCTTTTCACTTTCGTTTCCGTTTCCGCCTCCGCCGCCGTTATTGATTCTTTCGGAAAACCTTCGGAATATACCCGCGTCGCGCAGATTCTCGCGTTTCACACCGCCGCGTTCTTAGTCGTCGGACTGCTCGCCTCCCGCCTGTCCAAAAGCAACGCTTCGGGCGAACAACTCGAAGCGGCGACCAAAACGCTGGCGAATCTGCGCGTTCTGCACGAGCGCATCGTCGAATCAATTCGTTCGGGACTGATCACGACCGATTTGCAGGGCAGCATCTACACTTTTAACCAAACCGCCGCCGAGATCACCGGCTTTAATCCCGAAGAGATGCGCGGCAAATCAATTTATTCGCTGTTCGGCAATATCAAACTGCCGATTGCCGATTCGCTCGATGCGACGACGACCGGCGATCAGCCGCCGCGTTTTGAAACCGATTTGATGACTCCCGACAATTTCGCCGTCCGCGTCGGCTACGGCATCTCGCCTTTATTTGCCGAAAACGGGGCGACGACCGGCTTGATTCTGACGTTTCAGGATTTGACCGAGATTCGTTCGATGGAGGAAAACATCCGCCGCAAAGACAGATTGGCAGCAGTCGGGCGCGTCGCCGCCGGTCTCGCGCACGAGATTCGCAATCCGCTGGGCGCGATGCGCGGCGCGATTCAGGTTCTCCAGTTGAACACGCCGCCCAAATCTTCCAACGCGACGCTGATGGACATCGTTCTGCGTGAATCCGACCGTTTGAATAATAT
>JAYVKL010000098.1:0-8426 GCA_043768465.1 Pyrinomonadaceae bacterium | reverse complement strand
AGATAATCGCCGGTCGCGCCGATTGCCGCCGCGACGCGCAAACGCCCAAGTTCGTCTTTCGCCGCATTCGGGTAGCGAATCGCTTTTTGAATATCCTTGACCGTAATCAAACCTTTCAGAAGTCCGGCATCGTCCACCACCAGCAGTTTTTCGATGCGGTGTTTTTGCAGCTTGACTTTCGCTTCGTCGAGCGTCGTGCCGACCGGAACGGTAATCAGCGGCTGTCTGGTCATCACGTCGGAGACGGGAATTTCAAAGCGCGTTTCAAAGCGCAAATCGCGGTTCGTGATAATGCCGACGAGCAGATTGTTTTCGTCCACGACCGGCACGCCGCTGATTTTGAAGCGTTCCATCAATTTTAACGCTTCGGAAACAAGGGCGTTATCCCGGATCGTCACCGGATCAACGATCATCCCGCTTTCGGAGCGTTTCACTTTATCAACCTCTTCCGCCTGCTGTTTGATGGAGTAGTTTTTGTGAATAACACCGATGCCGCCCTGCTGGGCGAGCGCGATGGCTAAACCGGCCTCCGTCACCGTGTCCATCGCCGACGAGCAAAGCGGAATGTTCAGGCGGATATTGCGCGAGAACTGCGTCGCCGTGTCGGTATCATTCGGCAGTATTTCCGAAAAAGCGGGAACCAGCAAAACGTCGTCAAAAGTTAAACCTTCTTTTATTTCCTCGATTAACATATAAATTTATACAAAAAAGCCCGCACTTTTCTCGGCGGGCGCAAACTCGTTTAATCAAAATTGAAAACAGATTCTTTAAATCTGAATTTATAGACAAACCACATACAACTGTTTATCGCGGCGCGGCGGGCGCACCTGCCGTAAATTGACCGCTTTGCAAAATCTGCGCGATATTCTCTTTGTTAATTTCAAAAACCGTGTTGCCCTTTAGAGGCGCACCGGGCGCGGCAATTTGTTTGCCGTTTAATGTTATTTGAACTTTGTCGGGCGTAAATCCGCGATAATATGAAATTTTAACACTTCGCTGCGGATTAAGACTGAGCGGCGCGTCGGCCTTGATGTCGCGGCTGACCGGTTTTGCGCCGTCCGCCCAGTAAGCTACGTTGATCGTCCCACTCGTCGGTTTCAGTTCAAATTTAATTTCATTGGCAGTCGGCGGCGCGGCGGCGTTGGTATTCGCCAACGTTAAATCCGTCGTATTCGCGTTGGTGTTCGTATTTGCGGTCGTATTCGCGGTCGGGACGGATTTTTTATTGTAGTAATTTAAGAACAGTAAAATGCCCGCCGTCATCAAACCTAAAATCACGACGGCGATAATAATGGTCGGAAACGAAGAAGTCGCGCTGCGGTCGTCGGTCATCACTTCGGGGCGATAGGTTCGCGCGTCTTCGGCGACCGGCGTTCCCTGATTGGCAACCAGGGCAGAATAATCCTGCAGAGCTTCATTTTCGTCAACGCCGACGAATTTAGCGAAGGACTTGACGAAACCCTTATTGAAAATTCCGCCGGGCAGCGTTCGATAATCGTCGTTTTCGATACATTCGAGATAAAGCCTGGAAATTCGCGTTTGTTCCGCTACTTCGCTGATGCTTACGCCGCGAGTTTCGCGTGCCTGCCGCAATTTTTCGCCGAGAGTTAGTGACATTTAATTGGTTTGTTTAATTTCCTAAATGTGTGCTGAATCGAAAACGCTCTTAATGATGAAATATAGCGTTGTTAAAGCGCGAATGTCAATGCTTTCAATTGGTTTTGTCGGATTTGCGGGCTTGATTGTTGCATTTGCGGCGTGTTACGTTTAGCCTTTATTTTTATCTTGTACTAAAATTATTAAACATAAAAAGTGAGGAGCAAATAATGAGTTTGGAAGCACTCGGAATGGTCGAAACGAAAGGCTTTATCGGCGCGGTCGAAGCGGCGGACGCGATGGTCAAATCCGCCAACGTCCAATTAATCGGCAAAGAGTATATCGGCGCGGGCTATGTAACGATTTTCGTGCGCGGCGATGTCGGGGCGGTCAAAGCGGCGACGGACGCGGGCGCGGCGGCGGCGCGGCGCGTCGGCGAATTGGTTTCGGTTCACGTCATCCCGCGTCCGCACGGCGAAGTCGAAAGAATTCTGCCGAAAGGAGTCGGTTACAGCCCAGACGAAAAAGCTCTCGGCGGCACGTCGCGCGGGCAGCTCGGCGCGGGCGAAGCGGGCGGCGAAATCTCGACCGACGACCGGAATAAAAGCCGGAATAAATAGTAACTACGAATTTCAAATGACGAATGACGAATTTTGGGAACAATAGCGCACCGATAATTTTCCCGACATTCTTGATTTCATTCGTCATTTGAAATTCGTAATTGAGGAAAATGTCCGAACAAAAAGATTCGATTTCGCAGCCGGAAGCGAGCGACGCGGTTGAGGCGGCGTATCTCGCCTTCCTGACCGTGGCGAAATTCGACCAGACGAAAATTGACCGCATCTGCGAAGCGATGGCGAACGCCGCGCTTGTCGAATCGGCGCGTCTCGGCGCGATGGCAAAGGATGAAACCGGCTTCGGGAAAGCCGAAGACAAGCGCGAGAAAAACCGCTTCGCGGCGGAAGATGTTTGGAATCATTTCAAACATTTGAAAACCGTCGGCGTGATTAAAGAATCCGCTTCGATCATCGAAATCGCCAGCCCGCGCGGAGTCGTGGCGGCGATTATTCCTTCGACGAATCCGACTTCGACGGCGATTTTCAAAATCATCATTGCGATCAAATCCCGCAATACCATCGTGCTTTCGCCGCATCCGTCGGCGGCGCGTTCGATTTTTGAGACGGCGCGAATAATGCGCGAAGCCGCCGTTAAAGAAGGTTTGCCGCCGGACGCGATTCGATGTTTGACAAATCCGAGTATCGAAAGCACGGAAACCTTGATGAAGCACCGCAAAACCGCCGTCATTCTGGCGACCGGCGGCATCGGGCTGGTGCGGGCGGCGTATTCGTCGGGCAAACCGGCGTTCGGTGTCGGACCGGGCAATGTGCCGGTTTTTATCGAACGCTCCGCCAACGTCAAAAAAGCGGTTGCCGATATTTTGACTTCCACCTGTTTCGACAACGGCACGATCTGCGCGTCCGAACAATCGGTCGTCGCCGACGCGCCCGTCGCCGGTCAAGTCCGCGAGCAATTCATAATGCAGGGCGGACATTTTTTGAATCACGAAGAAGCCGAAAAAGTCGGCGCGGTTTTATTGACCGAACAGCGCACTCTGAACCCGAAAATCGTTGGGAAATCCGCCGACTATATCGCCAATCTCGCCGGAATTTCCGTTCCCGCCGGAACGCGCTGTTTGCTCGCCGACTGCAATGGAGTCGGGCGCGATTATCCCTGGTCAATCGAAAAACTCTCGCCGACGCTGGCGTTTTTCGTCGCCGACGGCATCGAAGCCGGCGCGAACAAATGTCTGGAAATATTGCAGTTCGGCGGAATGGGACACACCGCCGGAATGCACACGAATTCGCGGGAAGCCGCCATCAAATTCGGCGAACAGATGCCCGCCTCGCGCATCATCATCAACTCGCCGACGACGCACGGAGCCATCGGATTTTCAACCGATTTATCGCCTTCGATGACGTTGGGCTGCGGCTCCTGGGGCGGCAATGTTACGTCGGACAATGTTTCGCCGATTCATTTGATGGACATCAAGCGCGTCGCTTTCGAGACGAAGCCGGTCCAGATTCCAAAAGCAGTCGAGAGGAGCGAGTCGAGAGTCGAGATTAAGAGTTCTCAACCGGCGAAACGCGCTGAAATAGCCGCGCTGGTTGATAAGTTTTTGTCGCAGAAATTAGCGGAAATGCCGATTGAAAAAATAAGCGTCAACGCGGAGACGGAAGTCCGAAATCCAAAATCTGAAATCCAAAATGCTCCGAATGATTCGCCGGTTAAAACGATTATTCACGAATTGAAAATGCCGTCGGCGAACGGCGGCGAGAAATCGAAAGCGGTTGATTTTGTCAGCGAGGACGACGTGAAAAAAGCGGTTGAGAGCGGCGCGAAAATTTATGTGACGGCGAAAACCATCATCACGCCATCGGCGCGTGATTTGGGCGACGAAAAAGAGATTTTCGCCAAAATCTAAATCAGCGCGGGAATTAGAAAAAACTTTCTGAACGAATACGATGACAGAAACGTCGGTTAAAAATGAAGTTTGTCGGCACTGCGGCGCGGATGTGCGCCCGAATTCGCAGTTTTGCTACAACTGCGGCGGTGCGCTCGCGGCGGCAACGGCGGCGAATACAAAAGATTCGCCGAAAATCGTCGAACCGAATAACGGCGATTCGTCAAAACAAACGACCAAGCTCAAACTCGCGGAACCATCCGCCGTGCCGCTCTCCAAACCGGAGATTCAGGAAGACAGTCAACTAAAATCAGCCGCTTCGATGCGCCGCAAATCAAAAATCTACCAGCCGAAACAAGTCGAAATCATTTGGGAAGAACCCGAAAACGCGCCGAACGTCTGGTTTATTTTGGCGGCGATAGTGCTGACGCTGTTCGCCGTCGCGGTTTTCTATCTGGCGATTTATCTGAAATGACGAACTCTTCAAACAAAACTCCCATCGCCGAACGCAGCGCGGTGGCGATTCTGATGGCGTGGACGCGCGAAATCATCGAAAAACACAATTTGGATTTGGGTTTGCCGATAGTCGAAGTTTCCGGCAAAGATAATAAATTTTCCGATATGGAAATTTACGCCTCGCGGCGCGGGCAGGATTGTCTGTGTTTGTTTGAAGTGAAACGTCCGAATTTCGACGTTTTCGACCGCGAAGAAGAACCCAAAGAACCGGCGCGAAGCAAGGCGACGAAACGAAACTCGAAATACTTCGTGCTGCTCAATTTCCGCAAACTCGTCCGTTGATTTTGTTGACGAATTGGCGTTTCCCGATTCGTGCAATTGCTTGTCTTTAAATTTTGAGCCAAAATAATGACTGAAATGGGTGATTTGCAAATTTTAACCGGAGACAGCCTTACAATTTTACCGACGCTGGCGGCTGAATCCGTCCAGTGCTGCGTAACGTCGCCGCCGTATTGGGGGTTGCGCGACTATGAACATCCGGCGCAAATCGGCTCCGAATCATCGCCGAAAAATTACGTTGAAAATCTTGTGGCGGTATTTCGTGAAGTTCGTCGCGTTCTTCGTCAAGACGGAACGGTTTGGCTCAATGTCGGCGACGGTTATGCGAGAAACGGCGGAACCGGAAACCACGGACCAAATGCTGTCGTGGGCAATACGAAAAAATTGATTCAAAAGCGCAACTGTAAAGTTCCCGATTGTTGGGGACTTAAAGATAGAGATTTGCTTGGCTTGCCTTGGCGTGTCGCTTTCGCATTGCAGGAAGACGGTTGGATATTAAGGTCAAAAATAACTTGGGTTAAGAAAAACCCAATGCCTGAAAGCGTTAAGAACAGACCGACCAACGCCACTGAAGAAGTTTTTATGTTTGCCAAGTCGCCGACATATTTCTATGATCCGAACGGTGTTCGAGAGGAAAGCGGCGCAAACCTTCGGAATCATTGGGTTCTCAGTCCAGACTCAAGCAGAAGCGGACATCCGGCGACATTTCCGCGCGAACTAGCGCGACGCTGTATTCTGTTAGGTTCGCGTGAAAACGATATGATTTTAGACCCGTTCAGCGGTTCGGGAACCACCGGAATTGCAGCAAATGAGTTAAATCGCAAAGCAATTCTTATTGAACTGAATCCGACTTACGTTGAAACTAGCAAAGTTCGTGCGGCATCCATTCAACCTCGGTTGCAGTCAACGGCTGTCGTCAACTCAAGTTAATAATAAACATAAATAATATGTCACGAAAGCCCGGTTCAAAACAGTTAATTCTCGAATTCTTCTTACAAAATACTGGCAATGTGCTTGAATCAAAAGATATTCAACGAGCCAGCGGCGGTGCAGTCGAGTGGGCGCGGCGAGTTCGTGAGCTGCGAAACGAAGACGGCTACCAAATTCTTTCTCACAAAGACCGTGCAAACTTAAAACCGAATCAATACCTAATGGAAACAGACAAGCGAGTTCTTGGTTTCGCACGCGGCATTTCCAAAGAAACTCGCGCCAGAGTGCTTGAAAGAAATGGCTATACCTGTCAGATGTGCGGCGTGGCGGCAGGTGATCCCGATCCGCTCGGCGGAAATCGAACCGTGCGTTTGACGATGGGACATATCCTCGACAAATCAAAAGGCGGCGATGATAGCTCGCAGAATCTTCGTGCGGTTTGCACAAATTGCAACGAAGGCTTACAAAATACCGCACCGCCGAAACCAGACCGGCTTCATTTGCTCGGTCAGATTCGCCAGGCAACAATTCCCGATCAGGAAATCGTCTTGAATTGGTTGCTTCAGAAGTTCGATTTGAAAGCCGAGAAAAGGAATTAAGAACAGACACTAAGTTTGACTCAAAAGAATTTTGGAGAGACTTTGAATTAGAATTGGACAAAATCGTTTTGCACGATATTCTTGAACTGAGCGAAACCGAGCATTCGGAAGTTTATCAAGCGGTCGTTGATTTGGTGAAATCGCGGCTTGAAAAAGCGAAAAGCGTCGGGGAAAAAGCGTCGAAAAAAGAAGGCAGTTTGAGCGAGAATCTGACGGACGAATTCCCCAACGGACACTGAGATTTGTCGGTTGCCGCCAGCACCTTCTAATCTAAGTTTTTGACGATCAAATTTCCGGCTTCGTTCAGAGTCCAAACGCGGAACGCACTTTGTTCTCTCCGCCAGCGAAGCGCGGCGGAAACACGCTGAAGGCGTGGACTCTGAACGAAGACGCGAACTTTCAAAAACCTATTGGCTTTAGCTTAGTTTAGTTTTTACAATGAAACCGTAAAAATGGCTGACGAAACAATGGAAAAACCACAATGAAAAGAAGGTTTCAGTAAACTTTACGCTGCCAAAGTCCTTTCGCAGGAACGCGAAAATCTGACCAAGCGCGAACTTGTCAGCTATTCGTGTTTCGGCGAAATGTGAATGGAACAAGACCTTTTCGGCTGGAAAGTTCACACGAAACGCCGCGTGTTTGAATGCGATTCGGAAATCGAAGTCAGATATTGGATGATTTATCTCGAACTCGGCTGGCGCGAGATTTATGTCCCGAGGGATTTAGCCTATTTCACGGAAATTATGCCGCGTCTCGATTATCTCAAGGCGCGGCTCGACCGGATTCTGAACGACAGTTTGAGAAAAAATTCGGGCGCAAAATCCGCTGGGAAACCCGGACGCTGACTTATCGAAAAGCTTCCGCCATTCCCGAAGACGCGTCGAAATTTGACGACGATGAAATTACGGATTACGACGACGAAACGGAAGAAGATTACGAAGAAGAATTAGAGGAAGAATACGCCTGATGGAAGCACTCGGAATGGTTGAATGTATGGGTTTGGTAGCGATGATCGAAGCCGCCGACGCGATGGTCAAGACGGCGAATGTCACGCTCGTCGGCTACGAAAGAATTGATGCCGGACTGGTGACGGCGATTGTGCGCGGCGAAGTCGGCGCGGTTAAAGCGGCGGTCGAAGCGGGCGCGGCTGCCGGTCGGCGCGTCGGCACGGTCGTCGCCGTTCACGTTATTGCGCGCCCGCATTCAGAGGTCGCCGCCGGCATTCCCGTCATCGAAACCGGTAAGACGACGCGGAAGAAAATCAGCGGTTCGGTTCCTGATAAATAAGCAAATTGCGAATTTTAAATTGAAAACTGCGAGTGGAAAACTTCGGTAAACTCGAAGTTTTTTTATCTGGTTTTAGGTTTTTGTTTTTGCAGACTCGGCGCGGAATTTCCGGCGAGAGCTTTGCGGCTGCCGCGTGTAATGGCGATGCGTTTTTGTTTGCTCGGTCCGTCGCCGACGGCGACTTTGATGCTTCGGATGCTGCCGTCCTGTTTGTCGTTGGTCGGCTGATAGCTGATTAAATACTGTGTTCGCAACTCCGACGCGATGTTGGCGGCGATGCCGTTCAGTTCGCCGATGTCGTTGGGAAAATACGATTTGCCGCCGGTTTCCGCCGCCAGCCGGTTGAGAAAATCCATCGCTTTCGAGCGGTCGCTCTTGCTGATAAAACCGCCTTCTTTATTTAAATCATTGACAAATCCGATGACGAAAATCTGCACGTCGGTTTCCTTTAACGCATCGAAAAGCTGTTTCTCGTTGTAAAAACTGTCGCGGTCTTCGCCGTCCGAGATGAGAATCAAGGCGCGGCGTTTGCGGTCGTCCTTCTGGGTTTTTTCATATTCCGTAACCCGTTCCGCCGCCAGATAAATCGCGTCAATAATCGCCGTTTTGCCGCCGTCAACGTGAAAATCTTCGAGCGCGTCGTTGAGTTCGCCTTTATCGGCGGTGAAATCCTGAAGTATTTCGATTTTATCCGAACTGACAAAACGAATAATGCTCGTCTCGTCGTCCGGGCGATTGGTGGCGACGATGATTTTGCT
>JAYVKL010000097.1:0-54110 GCA_043768465.1 Pyrinomonadaceae bacterium | reverse complement strand
GCCGATCCGAAATTCGGCTCCCAAACCGAACGCGCTTTCGTTTATATTCCGCGTTCGGAAAACTTTCAAGCGGTCGCGGCGAAACTCGAAAGGGAAATGAGTGCGGAAGATTTCGCCCGCCTCGAACTCCGCGTTTTGCGAAACGACGTTTCTCAAATCAAGGAACACGGACTTTTGTATCTGCCGAATCCGTATGTCGTTCCCGGCGGACGGTTTAACGAAATGTATGGCTGGGACAGTTATTTTATCAACCTCGGTTTGCTCCGCGACGGCGAAATCGAACTAGCTCAGGGAATGACCGATAATCTTTTATATGAAATCGAGCATTACGGCAAAATCCTGAATGCTAACCGCACCTATTATTTGACCCGTTCGCAGCCGCCGTTTATTTCGCTGATGGTGCTGGATGTTTACCGGCAAACACGCGATAAACGATGGCTCGAACGGGCGGGCGCGCTGATTGAAAAAACTTACGAGTTTTGGAACCGCGAACCGCATTTAGTGAAAGAAACCGATTTTTCCCGCTACTATTCCGATGATCCGACACCCGCGCCCGAAGCCGTCGCCGATGAAAAGGACGCGCACGGGCGAACGCATTACGACCGGGTGCGCGACTTTTACAAAAATAACGAAGTCACTGATTACGATGCCGCTCGATACTACGATTTTCAAAAAGACGAACTCACGCCGCTGTTCTACATCGGCGACCGTTCGATGCGCGAATCCGGCTTTGACCCTTCAAATCGTTTCGGGCAATTTAGTGTTGATATTATCAATTATAATCCCGTTTGTTTGAACTCGCTGCTTTATCAAATGGAAATTGATACGGCGGAAATCTCGCGGGAACTCGGCGATGCCGCTGCCGACCGAAAATGGCAAAAATTCGCGCAGACCCGCGCCGAAAATATCAACCACCGGCTGTGGGACGAACAAGACGGATTCTATTATGACTTAAATTACAATTCAAAGAGCCTTCGCCGCTATCCTTTCCTGACGACATTTTACCCGCTGTGGGTCGGAATTGCCGATCAAAAGCAAGCCGCCCGCCTAATCGAAAATCTCGAACTTTTTGAACAGCCGGGCGGTTTACAAACCAGCCCGTTCAAAACCGGCAATCAGTGGGACGCGCCTTTCGGCTGGAGTCCGCTCGAACTTATCGCCGTCGAAGGTTTGCGAAAATACGGTTACGAAAAGGAAGCGAACCGTTTGACCGTCAATTTTCTGTCGCTGATTTTCAAAGAATTTGTCGAAACGAAAACAATCGTCGAAAAATACGATGTCGTCCGCCGCACCGCCGAAACCGCCGGCGATATTCAATTCGGCTACGACTACAACGTCGTCGGCTTCGGCTGGACGAACGGCGCGTTTCTTAAACTTTACGATGCCTTGCCCGCCGCTGAAAAAACAAAAGTTCTGAACTTGAACGAATCGAAAATTATTTGAATACCGAAATTATTTTGTAAAAAAAGGAGAAGTTCCGGCTTGGAATTTCTCCTTTTTTTGGTCGAAACGCGATTATTGAGAGCGCATTTCGCCGGATTCATCCTGACCTTGCCGACTTAGAAACTAAATCTGACGGCAAACTGAAGATTACGCTGCAGGTCATTGCCGAAGAATGCGGTTGACGTGATTTTACCGAAATTGGCATTATCAAATTTGCCATTCGCTAAAGGATTACCAAGACCCGAATCGGGATTTCCGAGATTAACCGTGTTGAAAAGATTAACCACTTCCAGCCGGAATTCAAAATTCATCGTTTCCTTAATGCGGAATTTTTTCAGCAAGGAAGCATCGGTTCGGTAATAGCTCGGTCCGGTAAAGAAATTACGCGGCACGTTGCCAAAGGTCCCTCGCGCCGGTCGAGTAAAATTATCCGCCGAAATAAACTGATTGCGGGTTCCCGGATAACTGACACTGCCGCTCAAATTCGGACGATTCGGTCCGGTGTCGCGGTCGGCACCGCCGTTATATTCGACGTTGAAATGAAATCCGCTCTGCCACGTCGTATTGGAATTGATCTGCCAGCCGCCGATAAAGAAATCGGCAACCCGGTTAATGCCGTTAAAATACTTACTGTTGCGACCGATTGGCAATTCAAAAAGCTGCGATAACACAAAGTTGTGTCGTCGTTCAAAATCCGCCGGACCACGATTGACACTCGGATCAATGTTGAAATACTGCCCGCCGTTATTGAATGCTTTCTGGAAAGTGTAGTGCGTTAAAATCGAATAACCGTTTGAAAAACGCTTCGTCAATTTTGTTTGCAGCGAGTCATAACGATTTTTCGCCCGGTATCCTTGATAAAGCAAAATATCCTGACTCAAACCGAAGCGTTGGAAGTATGGACGACGCTGGTTGGTCGGCACACCCGCCGCAAAGCCTTCGATAGTCGGCTGGTTGACGTTAAGGTCGGGATTATCGCCGACGAAGACATCTGTGCCGCGATTACCGACGTAGGCGAATTCGTATGACCAATTTTTAGCAAATTGATATTGAAAGGTGATGTTGAAAGCATCAACGCGCGGCAGTGTTTGTTTATCCGTCAAGGCTCTGACTTGAACACCGTCAGGAATAAAGAAGCGTCCGTTGGATGGAATTGCGGTGTTAAGAACGCAGCCGCCTGTTGGACAATTTCTGGGCAACGTCGTAATTCCGAAGAATCCGGTTGGAGCCGCCGGACCTGATGCCAAATTAAATACTCTGGCACGATTATCAGCACCATTTAAATTCTGCACTGCCAGAACCGGAATGTTCTGCGTTACCGTGTGTCCGAAAACAGTTCCGAACACGCCGATGTCAAAACTGCGTCCGAAACCGCCGCGAATTACCATCTTGTCGTTAATTTGATATGCGATACCGAGACGCGGTGCTAAATTGACTTTGTTTTTGATATTTCCGTTTAGACCGTTACCGCCGACTCCGGCAACCACAATCTCACCGGTGTTCAAATCAACAAAGCCGCCGTTTCCGGCTGTGTTAACTGTTTGCGGATTGATGACATCCGCGCGAAGTCCATAAGCAATCGTCAGTTTCGGTGTTACACGCCAAGTATCCTGACCGTAATAGAAATGCCGCCATTGCTGTTCTGAGGCACTTACACTGGTGCTGACATAACGCTTGAAGTTGGTTACGTCGCCGATTAGAAATGTCGCTAATCCTGAACCGGCAATTCCCGGGACAATTATAGTTCCTTCAGAGCCTCTGACTTCTGTGCGTCCGGTTCGGTCGCGTCCGAATGTCAATTCACCGGAGCGGTGATTATCACTCGGCACGCGAAGATTAAAAGCGCGGCGCACGTCAACCCCGAACTTCAAGGTGTGGTTGCCGGCGATTTTAGTCAAGTTGGTAACGATTTGATACTGCTTTTCATTCTCGTCGAGCGGACAGTTGCAGCGATTTACGCCTAAACCCGAACCGAAATTGATGTCGCGGTTGCCGGTGTTTATAAAACCGGCAAACAAACCCGAACTGAAATCGTCGAAGTTTAATCCAGGTATTCCAGCGGCGGTCGCCGGAGTCGTTTGATAATCAAACGGAAGGACGTTCACCTTGTAATTAAAGAATCCGAATCGGGCATCAATCACGGTCGTCGGATTTAATGTGTAATCAAATCCGGTCGCCAAACTAATGTTTCGGCTTTTTGAATTGCCGCCCAAAGAAACTAATTCAGGACCGCCGCCCTGTCCGAATGCTGTCGGACCGTTAAGCAAAAATTTGGCGCGGCTGAACCGTCCGAAGATATTGAGACGCTCTGAAAGACGACTGTCAATCCGAATGTTAAAAATATCATTGTTGAATTTTTCGCTGCCAGCGGCAACAAAATTATCAACTGTGCCGCCGCTGGTTGGAGTCGGTAGCAATCTTAAAAGATTAAGTGCCTGCGGCGATAAACAGCCGTTGAGTGCCGGAGTTTGTCCGGCTCCACATGCCGGAATCGTCCGGTTGGCGTAAAGCTGTTGGGTAGTCGGATTGATAAAATCAGTTCCGTATTCGCTCAAGTTACCCGTCCGCGCTAACGCCGTCGGCACGGTTAAAAGTTTTGAACCGCCCTGGGTCGCTCGCGTTCCCTGGTAATCGCCAAAGAAAAACAAACGGTTTTTGATAATCGGTCCGCCGATTGAGCCGCCGAATTGATCGCGTTTTGTATTAGGTATAGCTTTTCCGGTTAAAGCGTTCACGGCAAATTGTGAAAACGGATTGCGGGCTTGAAAACGGTCGCGCTGCGCGTATTCAAAAACACTGCCGCGAAATCTGTTCGTGCCGCTTTTGGTTTGCACCGATGCGACACCGGCGATTGCCTGTCCGAACTCGGCATCGTAGTTCTGCGATGTGATTTTGGTCTCGCCAACCGAATCGAAAGTCGGATTGATAACGATAATTCCCAAAATCACGTCGCGGTTGTCCGTTCCGTCGAGTTGATAACCCGTGCCGCTGAAAGCCTGACCGTTGACGATGGTCTGCGTCGAACCCTGCGGATTTTCGCTCGCCGCGTGACTCCAAAGCTGCTGCTGCGTTCCGGGAGTCAGTAAAATCAACTTCGTAAAGTTGCGGTCGAGAATCGGCAATTCGGCGACTTCTCTGGTCGAAAAAGTTGTTGACACGTCGGCGCGGTCGGTCTTTAGAAGCTGCGTGTCGCTTTCGATGGTTACTATTTCGGTGACTTGTCCCGTTTCAAGCCGGACATCGCTCTTGGTTTGCGTGTCCACGCTGACGGTAACGTCATTAAGTAATCCTGCCTTAAAGTTTTGCTGTTCGACTTTAACGCTGTAAACGCCCGGAATCAGGCGGTCTTTTTGATAATACCCGTCGGAATTCGTGGTTATCGTGTCAACGGTTTTGCGTTCGACACTCGTAATCGTTACGGTCGCGCCCGGCACCACAGCTCCCGAATTATCCGTTACAACCCCGGCGACGCTGCCGTAAACTGCCTGCGCCCGTGTTTGCTGCGGAATGAACGCCAATGACAATACTAAAACCGTCATCAGCATCAATAAATGATTTCTGGTCATTCTAAAACCCTCCATTTTTAACGTAAATAAAGTAAATTGCAAAAACTTTGCCTGAACAGCCGGACAGCCGTTCGACTCAGAAATCATGAAAAAACGCATTTAGTTTGTTTGCTAAACAAACTATTAAGTCCGAACGACTTTCAATTAGTGGTTACGGTTCGCGTCAAACAACAAAAGCGACGATGGACGAAACGGATAACCTTCAAATTTGTTAGCTATGCGGCATATTTGCGTTCGGCAAAGTTTATATCGGTTGTAAAACTGTTTATCCGAATTTTGCAGGCAACTTTCAATCCAATTTTCAAGTTAATGAACAAACGAATCGGAAACTGCCGACAAACTTTAGATCGGCTCTGTTCTGGTTGATAATCAGGATGCGGTAAAGCCTTTCTCGAGCGTCTCAAGAAGAGCGAATTTTTGAAAAAAAGTTCAAAAATTTGGAGAAATTTTTCATCGTCATTCCGAGTTCTTTTGAAAGTTCGCGCAAAAAGTTTATTCTGGATTGCCGGGTTATGTTTTATTTAACAATCTCCAATAATCTTAAAAAATGAATCCCGCAAATTTACAGGCTGTTTTTCTCATTATCATACTGACGGCGACGGCAGCGGCGCAGTCTAAAACTGCGTCCGTCGTTAAAAAAGAGTCGGTCGCCCAAACGCTCAGCATCGCCCGAAATATGCTGAATAAAGGCGATGCGGCGGGAGCGATCAGCGTTTTGAAAAGGACTTTGCAGGATGATCCGCAAAACGCGGAAATAAAATTCTGGTTGGGGAAAGCCTTTTACACGCAGGCAGATTACCAAGGTGCGATTGAAAACTTGAGCCTCGTCAACGATAAGTTTGCCGTCAATTCCAACGCGGAAATTCAAATCGTTCAAATGCTCGGATTGGCGTATTACATTTCCGGGCGGCTTGCCGAAGCAATTCCGTATCTGGAAAAAATCACGCAGCGACAGCCGGAGAATTCGGAGATCGCTTACGCCCTCGGTGTCAGCTACATTCAAACCAGGCAGCCGGCAAAATCGCGTGATACTTTTGCGAAATTGTTCAATGTTCAAACAAATTCGGCGGCGGCTTATTTGTTGAACGCTCAAATGCACGTTCGCCAGCAGTTTGAAGAAACCGCCGCGACTGAATTAAACAAAGCACTGGAAATTGATCCGAGGTTGCCGCAGGTGCGTTTTATTTTAGGCGAATTGGCGATTTACCGGGCGGAGATTGATCAAGGAATCATTTTTTTGAAGCAGGAAATCGCCTTGAATCCATTAAATGCAATGGCTTATTATCGTTTGGGTGAAGGCTTTTCGCGCCAGTTGAAATGGGACGAAGCGATTCCGCCGCTGCAAAAATCTATCTGGCTCAACCCGTTTTTCAGCGGTCCGTATATCGTTTTGGGCAAGGTTTATTTGAAAAAACAGGATTTTGGCAACGCCGAAAATATGCTGCGCCGTTCGACGGCGATTGACCCGAATAATTTCGGCGCACATTATTTGCTGGCGCAGGTTCTGCAACAAACCGGAAAGGCTGAGGAAGCTAAAGCCGAGTTTGCCCTGGCGGAAAAATTGCGCGGAAACGGCGATAAAGCACCGTAAATCGGTCGAACCGAATCGAAATACCTAAAGAATGAAAAAACTGCTGTTCGTTTTTTTAACGATTTTCGCCACCGACCTTTTCGCGCAGACTAACGGCGAGATCAAGCCGTTTCCCGTAACCTTTACGGACATCGCGGCGCAGGCGGGACTGCGCGCTCCGACGATTTACGGCGGCGTTGATTCAAAAAAATATATCATCGAAACGAACGGCTGCGGCGTGGCGTTTTTCGATTACGACAACGACGGCTGGACGGATGTTTTCGTGATGAACGGCACGCGGCTCGAAGGTTTTCCGAAAGGCGAGGAACCGACGATTCATCTTTACCGCAACAATCAGAACGGAACTTTTACCGATGTCACCGACAAAGCGAGGCTGCGCCGTTCGGGTTGGGGTTCGAGCGTCACCGTCGGCGATTACGACAACGACGGTTTCGATGATTTATTTTTAACTTATTACGGGCAAAATGTTTTGTATCGCAACAACGGCAACGGCACTTTTTCGGACGTGACGGCAAAAGCAGGATTTCCGAATGGCGGCATTCGTTGGGGTTCGGGCGCGACTTTTATTGATTATGACCGCGACGGGAAACTCGATTTGTTCGTGGCGAATTATCTGAAATTTGATGTCAAAACCACGCCCGAACCGGGCAAAGGCGGCAATTGTTTCTGGAAAGGAATTCCCGTCAACTGCGGTCCGAAAGGCTTGCCGACCGACACGAATCTGCTTTACCGCAACAACGGCGACGGCACTTTTACGGACGTTTCGGAAAAATCCGGCATCGCTAAAGTAACGGGACGCTATTCGATGACGGCGGTCGTAACCGATTACAACAACGACGGCTGGGCGGACATTTACGTCGCCTGTGATTCGACCGCTTCGACGCTTTACCGCAATAACAAGGACGGCACGTTTACCGATGTGAGCCTCGAATCCGGCACGGCGTATAACGAAGACGGCAACGCGCAGGCGGGAATGGGCGTAACGGTCGGCGATTACGACAATAACGGTTTTCCAGACATTTTCAAAACGCATTTCGCCGACGATCTTCCGATTTTGTATAAAAACAGCGGCAAGGGTTTTTTCGACGATGCTTCGCGTCTGGCGGGTTTCGACCACACGCGCTACGTCCAATGGGGAACGGGTTTCGCGGATTTCGACAACGACGGCTGGCTCGATATTTTGACCGTGACGGGAAACGTCTATCCCGAGGTCGAAAAGTTTTTCAGAGAATATCCGCATCGCAGTCCGCGTCTTTTGTATCAGAATTTAGGCAACGGAAGTTTTCGAGACGTATCCGCCATGGCGGGCGCGGGAATTACCGAACCGAAATCGAGTCGCGGCGCAGCGTTCGGCGATTTCGACAACGACGGCGACGTGGATGTTTTGGTGATGAATATGAACGAGCCGCCGCTGCTTTTGCGAAACGATTTGAAGTCGTCGAATTACTGGTTGAGCGTCAAACTGATCGGCACAAAATCGAATCGTTCGGCAATCGGTTCGCGCGTCGTTATCAAAAACGGCGAACGCCTCGAATCGCAGGAAGTTACCGCGCAGACGAGTTATTATTCGCACAACGATTTTCGGCTGCATTTCGGTTTGGGCGCGAACAAACAGGCTGAAATTATCGAAATTCGTTGGGCGAGCGGTGCCGTCGAAACGGTTAAAAACGTCGCCGGCAATCAATTTATCAAGATCAAGGAAGGCACCGGAATCGTCAAATGAAATTATTTCTCAAATATTTTATCGCCGCCCTCTGGGGCGTTTTCGGCGTTTCTGCTCAAACTCCATCAACGACGAATCCGTTTAACGTCTCGCTCACGAACATTTCCAAACAAGCCGGATTGAATTTTATGACGGTTTACGGCGATGTCAAAAAGAATCGTTACCTGCTTGAAACGACGGGCGTTGGTGTGGCGTTTATTGATTACGACAACGACGGTTTTCAGGATATTTTTTTCGTCAACGGGACGCGGCTCGACGCTTTGCCGAAAGGCGCAACGCCGCCGACCAATCGCCTCTACCGCAACCAGGGCGACGGCACCTTTGAAGATGTCACGGCAAAAGCCGGTTTGACGCGCACCAATTGGGGACAAGCCGTGACCGTCGGCGATTATGATAACGACGGTTTTGACGATTTATTCATCTCGTGTTTCGGCAAAAACGCGCTTTATCACAACAACGGCAACGGCACTTTTACCGAAGTCGCGCAAAAAGCCGGAGTCGCCGACAACCAATCGAAATGGGGTTCGGGCGCGGCGTTTCTCGATTACGACCACGATGGATTTTTAGATTTATTCGTCGCCAGCTACATAGATTTGGATTTGAAAACCGCGCCGCTGCCGGAAAACGGACCCTGCCTTTACAAAGGTTTGACCGTCGCCTGCGGTCCGCCGGGGCTGATCGGCGGCGTGAATATGTTGTTTCACAACAACGGCAACGGAACTTTTACGGACGTTTCCGTAAAATCCGGGATTCGCCAAACCGACGGGACTTACGGACTCGGCGTAGTCGTCGCCGATTTCGACAACGACGGCTTTTCCGACATCTACGTCGCCAACGATTCCGCGCCCGCGACGCTTTACCGCAACAACAAAAACGGCACATTCACCGACATCGCGCTCGAAGCCGGCTGCGCCTATTCGGTGGACGGCAAACCGCAAGCCGGAATGGGCGTGTCGGCGGGCGATTATGACCGCGACGGCTGGTTCGACATCGTAAAAACGAATTTCGCGGGCGACACCACAACGCTTTATCACAACCTCGGCAAAGCCGTTTTCGATGACGTTTCTTTTCCCGCCGGACTCGGATTAAATACGAAATGGCTCGGTTGGGGAACGGGTTTCGCCGATTTCGACAACGACGGCTGGCTCGATATTTTTCAGGTTAACGGTCACGTCTACCCGGAAGTCGAAAAATTGACGACCGAAGCCGGATACGCCCAGCGCAAAGTTTTATATCAAAATCTGCGGAACGGAAAATTCGCCGATGTCTCGGTCAAAGTCGGCGGCGCGGTAATGGAAAATACGCCCGGACGCGGCGCGGCGTTCGGCGATTTCGACAATGACGGCGACGTTGATTTGGTAATTAACACGGTTAATGCTGCGCCGGAACTGATTCGCAACGATCAAAAATCAGGCAATAATTGGCTGAAAATTAAATTGGTCGGTGTGAAATCAAACCGCGACGGCATCGGCGCAAGAGTTAAAGTAACAACCGAAGACGGCACGCAAATGGACGAAGCGCGAACCAGCAACAGTTATTATTCGAGCAACGATTCGCGCTTAAACTTCGGTTTGGGAACGAATAAAATCGTCAAAAAAGTCGAAATCAAATGGACGAGCGGACAAGTTGACACGCTCAGCGATGTCGCCGTCAATCAATTTATCACGGTTAAAGAAGGCGTTGGCTTGTCGCGTAAAAAGTAAAAGTCGAAGAATTTTCAGCCGCGAATTTACGCGGCTGACGCGGATCAAATCCGAGACCGATTTTTTTATATTTCTTAGAGCCTGTTTGAAAATTCAGAAAAGACCGGCAATTTTACATTCTTCATTCTAAATTTTTACCGGATAAAAATTTAGAATGAAGAATGTAAAATGTAAAATTAAGCCATCCACTTTTCGACCTAGTGAATTTCCGATTTCATTTTATACCCGTCAATAAACGGTTTATTTTGATTAAATAAAATTTATAATTAAAAATGTAAAATGAAAAACGACGGTTGCCCAGCGTTTTGGAGTTTTCAAACAGCTTCTTAAAATCCGTGTCAGCCGCGTTTGTCAGCGGCTGATAAAAAATAAATTAATTTGAGTTATGCAGTCAAAATTATTTCAAAAAGCCATTTTCATATTGCTGCTCTCAGTCGTTGTTGCGGTGCCGATTTTCGCCCAGAAAAACGGCAATTCCGCCGTCGCCGCTTATCAAAAAGGCGCGGCGTTGGCGAAGAAAAACGATTTCAGCGGCGCGATTGCGGAATTTCAGAAAGCGGTGAAGGCGAATCCGAAATACTACGAAGCATTCGTCGCGCTCGGTTTGACGCAACAGCAGATTCAGAATTTTACTGCCGCCGCCGAAGCATTCAAAACGGCAATCGTTTTGCGCCCGAAATCAGCCGAACCGCATCTGCTTTTGGGCGCGTTGTATCAGCAGCAGAACGACGCTCAAAACGCGCTCGCCGAATACCGCGAAGCCGTTCAAGCCGCGCCGACTTCCGCCGAAGCGCATTCGGCGGCGGGTTTCGTTTTAGCCGCGACCAATCAACTTCCCGACGCGATCAAGGAATTTGAGACGGCGATAAAATTAAAGCCGACGCAGGCGCAGGCGCATTATTATCTCGGCACGGCAAAGTTTTTTTCCGGTGACGCGGCGGGCGCGGTTACGGCACTTTCGCAGGCGGCGAAATTGCTGCCGACGAACGCCGACGCGCATTATTATTTGGGTTTGGCTTACGGCAAAACCGGCAATCCGACGGCGGCGATTTCGTCGTTCAGACAGGCAATCAAACTCGCGCCCGCGATGCTCGAAGCTCGGCAGGCGATGGCGCAAACATTGATGGCGGACGATGATTTGGATTCGGCGATTGAAGAATTCCGCGAAGTCGTCAAACTCAAACCCGATTTCGTCGAAGGCTACGGCGATCTCGGTCTCGCCCTCGTCAACCGGCGGACACCCGACGAAGCGATTGCGGTTTTTCAAAAAGGTCTGAGCATCGCACCGAATAACACGACGATTCGCCACAATCTCGGCATCGCGCTGATTCAAAAATCCGATTTCGCGGCGGCGGTCAAAAATTATCAGGAACTGATTCAACTATCGCCCGATGATGCCGTCGCCTATTACAATCTCGCGCTCGCGCTGAAAAATCAGGACAAATTAGACGAAGCGGTGCGAGCCTTAAACAAAGCCGTCGAACTACAGCCCGCGACTTTGCCCGAACTTCACTACACGCTCGGCGTGATTTTATTGCAGCAGGCAAAACTCGACGAAGCCGCCGCGTCGTTTCAAAAAGCGACCGAAATAAAACCCGATTACGGCGAAGCGATTTACACGCTCGGCTCGGTCAAACAGCAGCAGGGCAAATACGACGAAGCGATTGTTCTGTTTCGCGCCGCCTTAAAATTCCTGCCCGACGCGCCCGAAATTCACAACACGCTCGGCGCGGCACTGCGCTCAAAAGGCGATACGGAAGGCGCGAAAACAGAATTAAAAGAAGCCGCCCGGCTCAACCGCATTAAAATCACCGATCAATCCGCGATGTTCACGCTGAATACCGGGATCGCCAATCTCAAAGCCGGAAAAATTGACGAAGCGATCACGCAGTTTGAAACCGTGACGAAACTCACGCCCGGCAACGCCGAAGGATTTTTTAATTTAGCGAAAGCCTTGAAAACGAAAGGTAAAAAACTCGAATCCGAAGCCGCCTATAGAAAAGCCAAACAACTTGATCCGCGAATCAAACCTTTGTGAACGCTTTCGGCGAAAGCGTTGTCGGCGCAGCCAAAAATGCGGCGGTAAAGTCCGCCCTGTTAAAACAAATTTCCAACACCGCTGCCGACAACTTTTCAAACGTCTTTGAACCGCCCGGTGGGGACGCTTGACGGAAATTTACGGAAGGGGTTGAGCCATCAACAAACACGAAGAGAGACGAACAATAAATTATGAAAAATAGACTGCGTTATTTCGTTTTTTTACTGCTTGCCGCTTATTGTTCACTGATTTTTGTGCAAGCGCAAACGCCGACGGTCGAGAAAATCGAGCCACCGAATTGGTGGGCTGATTTTTCAATCAATCCGGTTCGTGTGCTTGTCAGCGGGCAGAATCTGCAAGGCGCGTCAATCGCCGCAAAACCGGGCAGCGGTTTGAAAACAGGCAATGTCAAAGTCAGCGAAAACGGGCATTATGTATTTTTCGATTTGATGGTCGCGCCGAAAACCAAAGCCGGAAAATATAAAATTATCGTGGCAAATCAAAAAAGCTCGACGAATTTCGATTTTGAAATTTCGCCGAAAATTGACCGCACCAATCGCTTTCAAGGCTACACGCCCGACGATGTGATTTATTTTTTAATGCCTGACCGTTTTGCCGACGGCGACCGCTCAAACGATGATCCGATTAAATCCAAAGGACTTTACGACCGCACGAACGGGCGTTTTTATCACGGCGGCGATTTGCAGGGCGTGATTGATAAATTGCCGTATTTGAAATCTCTGGGCGTAACGGCGATTTGGACTACACCTGTTTATGACAACAACGACAAACTCGATTACCAAGAAGTTTACGCCGACCAAAACGGTGTCAAGCAGCCTTCGACGGGTTATCACGGTTACGGCGCGGTTGATATGTATGCGGTTGACGAGCATCTCGGCGATATGGCGAAACTGCGCGAGTTGATTGACAAAGCGCACGCTCTCGGAATGAAAGTGATTCAAGACCAGGTGGCGAACCACACCGGACCGTATCACGTTTGGGCAAAAGACCCGCCGACCCCGACCTGGTGGAACGGAACGCTTGAAAATCATCTCTCGAACAACTGGCAAAAATGGACGACGATGAACCCGCGGGCAACTTATCAAACGCAGAAACGCAACACTGACGGCTGGTTTATAGACATTCTGCCCGACTTTAACCAAGACGACCCGGAGGTCGAGAAATACCTGATTCAAAATTCGTTGTGGTGGATGGAAATGAACGGCTTTGACGCAATCCGAATGGACACGCTGCCGCATGTGCCGCGTTCCTTCTGGCAAAAATGGGGCGGCGCGATTCATCTGGAATATCCGAAAGTAAATATCCTGGGCGAACTTTACGACGGCGACCCGGCACTGCTCGCTTATTTTCAGACGGGCAGAAAAGGTTTCGACGGCATTGATACGCAGATTGACACGCTTTACGATTACGCGCTTTTTTACCCGATTCGCAACGCTTTCGCGCAGGGCAAAAACATCCGCGAAATTTCGCGGATGTTCGCCCACGATTGGCTTTACCCGAATCCGAAGGTTTTGACAACCTTCATCGGACTTCACGATATGGAACGCTTTATGAATGAGCAGGGCGCGACCACGGAAGGCTTGAAAATGGCGCAGACTTTGATTATGACTTCACGCGGAACGCCGCTGCTGTATTACGGCGACGAAATTGCAATGCGCGGCGGCGGCGACCCCGATAATCGAAGAGATTTTCCCGGCGGTTTTCCCGACGACCACCGAAACGCTTTCAACGCCGATGGCAGAACGGCGGACGAAAACGAGGTGTGGAATAATCTCGCTTTGCTCGGAAAATTGCGGCAGAAATTGAAGCCTTTGCGCGAAGGCAAAACGCTTGATCTGTTGGACGAAGAACAGCAAATGGCATTTGCCAGGTTTACCGGCAAGGAGAGCAGTCCGGTAATCGTAGTTTTCAACAACGACACTAAATCCGCAGAAATTAAATTTCAAGTTACGCCCGATACCAAATGCCAATTTTCAAATGACGGAAAAGAAAAATTTCCTGAACATCATCAGTGGTCGCGTCTTGACGATATAAAACAGCTCGGACTTTGGAACGGAGACATTTTAACCGACCGACTTGGAAAGTCAGGCGATGTAAAAATTGACTGCGGAATGTTCAAAATTACAATGCCCGCGCGAACGGCGGGCATTTTTACGCTGAAATAAAGGACTTGCCGTCGGCTTCTCCTTCGGCTGTTTTTTTCGGCTTCTATTTTCTCCCGTAAATACTCTGCGCCTTTCGTTATCCGGGGTAACGCTTGATTCATTAGCTTGGGTTAACATTTTAAGCGGTGAACCAAAAGTAATGCTTTGAAAAAATCCGTCCCGTCGGGACAAGGCGTAGATCGCCCCCGCGATCAATCGCGGGGCGATCAACAAAAGCTCCGACCGAGCAAAGAAAATATCCGCATTACCTTCAGTTCACTGCCGAATATCGCCGTTTCCAAAACGGAAATCGTCTATTACAAAGTCAGCCGCCGCCGAAGCCGGATAAAGGGCTTTCACGGTGGCGGAGTTCGGCACCGTGATTTTCCGAGCCGACGATTGAAACCCTGAAAGTTGAACGTCAAACAGGCGGTCAGCCTGTTTTCCCAACTTCAAAAGAGCGGCGTGGTGGGCGATTAAACAGGCTGAAACCGTCTGTTTGACGTTTCTCGAAATCCTCAACTGCGTCACTCTCATTTATTCTGATTTCGACTGATTCAGAAAATTTCTTCAAATTGTGCCGCCAAAAACGGCAGCGAATTACGGCGTAAAATCTCGCAGATTCGCTGCTGTTTTAGCGTCGAGTTTTTTAATCAGCGCGACCGTTAAATCAACCATCCGGTCGAAATCTTTACGATTGATAACGCCGTTGTGCGCGTGCGTGTAACGCGCGACGACGACTAAATTTATCGTCGGCACGCCGCCCGTGCTTTTTTGTATTTCCGCCGAATCATCGCCGTAACCCTGCACCAAATCAAATTGCAGCGGAATTTGATTTTCCGCCGCGACCTGTTTGAGCAGAGCGATGAATTTGCGGTTCGGCAGCGCACTCGAATCATACAGAAAAACGCCGGGACCCGCGCCCAATTTTGCCTGCGATTCTTCGGGGCGCGAGCCGGGCGAGTCGCCTGTAATACCGCCCTCGAGCGCGATGCCGATGTCGGGTTTAATTATATCCGAAGCCGTGTGTGCGCCGCGCAGTCCGATTTCTTCCTGCACGGTCGCCGCGTAGAACACCTGATTGGGATGTGCCGTGTTTTTCAAACGGCGCATCACCTCGATAATTACGGCACAGCCGATGCGGTCGTCCCACGCCTTGCCGAGATAATTATCCGTGCCGTTCAAAACCGAAAACGGCGCGTCGGGTGCCACCGGGTCGCCGATCTCAATTCCCATCGCACGGACTTCCGCCGCATTTTTCGCACCGACATCGAGCAGCAGCGAGTCGCGCGAATAAACTCTCGTCCGTTCATCGGGATTGACGATATGCACGTCTCGAATGCCGGTGACGGCTTTGATTTGTCCCTTTGCCGTGACGATTGTCCATCTTTGGTCAACCAGTGCCTGATCAAGCCAGCCGCCGAGCATCTGCATTGAGAGATAACCGTCCGGCGTGATGCGTCGAATCATTCCGCCAAGCTCGTCCATATGCGCGTCAACCATTATGCGCGGTCCGGCTGTTCCCTGCTGCGCGATAACCGAACCCATCCCGTCGTAACTGATCCGGTCGGCGAACGGCTTCATCTGCTCGACCATAATTTTGCGAACCGGCTCCTCAAAACCCGACGGTCCGGGTGCTTCGGAAAGCGAGCGCAGCAATTGCAGCGTGCGGTCTGATTCCTGCGCCCGAACGGAAATCGGCACGGCGAAACCGACCAGCAAACAAACGACGAGCGAAAATAGATAAAACTGCGGCATTAGGTTATCTCCAAACTGTTTAAAGGTCTTCGAGCTTGGTAAAAACTATAAATCAAAATTGCGATGAAGTCGAAATCGTCGCTTACCCAAACACCGAACTCGTCTTTAAAAGCGTCGTTGCTGAGAGCGTGTTTGGAAACTCACCTGGTCGAAAAGTGAATGGCTTAATTTTACATTTTACATTCGACATTGTTAATTTTTACCGGATAAAAATTTAGAATGAAGAATGCCGAATGTAAAATTGCCGGTCTTTTGAATTTCCAAACACGCTTTCAGGCAAATTTCATTCGCCGATCCCGAAACTTGATTTTTCCGCAAATCCGAATATCATTGCTTTACATTCCCCAGATACGATGTGCGCCGGGTGAATTCCGGCTCTTTTACCCGTCAAGTCGGTAAAAGAAAAAATGCGGTGGATTTCACCCCGAACCGGACAAATAAATTTATGGCAGATAATCAAAACACCGACGCGGCGGCAAAGTATCAATCTACAGAAGAGCGCGTCGAAGAACACAGCAGAGTTTTCAAAAAAGAACTCGGACTGTCCGACCTGGTATTAACGCAAATTTTGTTTGTCGTCGGGCTTCCGTGGATTGGCGTGGCTGCCAAACAAGGATCGTCGCACATCGTTTTATGGCTTGGGGCGATGCTTCTATTTTATGTGCCGTCGGCGGTCGTCGTGATTTATCTGAACCGTTTGATGCCGCTCGAAGGCGGTCTCTATCAATGGGCAAAACTCGGCTTCAACGAAATGATCGGGTTTCTCGTCGCCTGGAATCTGTGGCTGATGGCTGTTTTAAGCACGTCGGAGGCGGGATTGCAAATAACGCAGTATCTCGTTTATATCGTCGGACCGGGCGGCGAAGGGTTGACCGGCAGCAAATTGTTTATCGGCACGGTCAATTTGGTGATTGTCGGCGGGCTTGTGCTGCTGGCAAGCATCGGGCTGGGTGTCGGCAAATGGATTCATAAAGTCGGTGCCGGACTGATGCTCGTCACCTTTGCGGCGATTCTGCTGCTGCCTTTGCTGAATGTGGCGAACGGCTCGCTGGCTGAATATCATCCGCTTGAGACCGAAACGCCCGTTTTATCGCTGATGACTTTGAATCTGTTGGGCAAGATGGGTTTCGGCGCGCTCGGCGGGTTTGAATATGTGGCGATACACGCCGGAGAGTGCCGTAACCCGGCGCGGGTGATCAGCCGCTCGGTGATGATCGCCGCGCCGATCATCGCCTTGATGTTCATCTTCGGGACGAGTTCGATGCTGGCGTTGGTTCCGCCGGATCAGATTGATTTGATTGCGCCGGTTCCGCAGCTTTTAAGCGTCGGCTTTCGCCCGTTCGGTTTTATCGCCGCCGTCGCGCCCATCACGATCTTTGCCCTGCTGTCCATTCGTCTGGCGCAGGCGAGCGTGATGTTTTCAGGCAACACGCGGCTTCCGCTGGTTGCCGGTTGGGATAATCTGCTGCCGGATTGGTTCGTCAAGTTACACGCCAAATATAAAACTCCGGTTAATTCGATTTTGTTCGTCGGAGCGGCGACGCTTCTGCTGGCGATTGTCGGACTCGTCGGGGTCGGCAAACAGGAAGCGTTTCAATTGTTGTGGAATGCGTCGGGCGTGTTTTACGCGCTGACTTATCTGGTGATGTTCGCTCTGCCGCTCATCGGATTGAGAAAACTCACGTCGCCGCCGCCGATCTGGTTGAAAATTGCCGCCCTCGCCGGCTTTTTAATGACGTTTTTGTATGTCGCGCTTTCGATTGTTCCCATCATTCAAGTGGAAAGCCGGTGGCTGTTCGCGGTTAAAATCATCGGTTTGATCGTCATCACCAATATCATCGGTTTCGTGATATTCCTGACGGCGAAAAAGAAACGCCAAACCCGCCCGGCAGAAATTATCAACGAGTCCGCCGAATAAAGCGCGACGGGCAAGAGACACTGGTGATTTTTCGATTTCGCGGTCGCCAGTGCGCGTCCTTTTGGAAATTAAAAGAAATGAAAAAAATTTTGATCGTCTTCACTCGTGCGGTCTTCGCAATTAAACCTGATGGCGTAAAAGCGGGAAAATTACATTCAATACGTTGATCCGCTGATTGGGACGCAGAAAATGGGACACACATTTCCCGGCGCAACCGTTCCGTTCGGCGCGGTGCAGCTCTCGCCCGACACGGACGAGCAGCCGTATTTAATCAATGGCAGGTATAACAAAGACGCATATAAATACTGCGCCGGATACAATTACGACGACCGGACGATAGTCGGATTTTCGCACACGCATTTTTCCGGGACGGGACATTCCGATTTGGGCGATTTTCTGATTATGCCGACGGTCGGCGATTTGCAGTTGGAGCCGGGCGACAAAGATCATCCGAAAACCGGATCTCGTTCGGCTTTTTCGCACCGGAACGAAATTGTCGCCCCGAATTATTATAAAGTTCTGCTTGACGATGACCACATCACCGCCGAGTTGACGACTTCTCAAAGAGTCGGTTTTCATCAATACACTTTTCCCGCATCTGAAAATTCGCACATTATTCTGGAATTAATGCACGGGATTTATAATTACGACGACAAAAACGTCTGGACGTTCGTGCGCGTCGAAAATAACCGCACCATCGTCGGTTATCGCCAAACCAACGGCTGGGCGCGAACCAGAACGGTTTATTCTGCGATGGAATTTTCCAAACCCTTCACGAATTACGGCTTCAAAGATTTCAAACCGCCGGCATACAAAGGTTTCTGGCGCAAATTCGACCAGACGAAAAATTTCCCCGAAATGGCGGGCGAGCAGATTCGCGCCTATTTCGATTTCAAAACCGCCCGCGACGAGAAAATTAAAGTCAAATTCGCGCTCGCGCCCGTCTCGACGACGGGCGCGATGAATAATCTGAAAACCGAAACGCCGGATTGGGATTTTGAAAAAGTCAAAACCGACGGTCAAAACCTCTGGAATAAAGAACTCGGCAAAATCGCCGTCACCGCCGAAAACAAAACCGATTTAATCAATTTTTACACGGCGTTGTATCACACGTTTTTGTCGCCGACCGTTTATATGGACGCGGATGGCAAATATCGAGGTCTCGATCAAAACGTGTATCAAAATAAAAACCCGCGCCCGAACGAAACCGGAAATTTCGCCGAAACATTCAAATACTACCTGCTGCTCGCGCCGCCGAAAACCGTAGATTTCAAAAAAGTCGTCTTCAATACCGAAGCGCATCCGATTAGGAAAACCTGGTAACATTTCAGGTTCCGCTGCCCGTCGCCGCTGTTTTTGTTTTCCTTTAAAATTGCTCCCGCCCGCTATTATGCGCCGTCGTAAAAACCGCTTTTCGGGAAATTGAAAACATCCTCCGCCACTGATTCGAGCGGGTCGAACTCGAATTATTCAGTCAACGTCCACAATTTGCCGCCGCGTTCAAAAATTGTAAAGCGAATCGTAATCGGAACCGCCTTCGCCGGTAAGTCCGCGAAATTTTTCGGCACCGGCGAAGGTTTGCCGATGGCGATGCGGTTGAAAGTTTCGCCGCCGATGACCGTGCCGTTCTCGCCTTTCGGAACGACCACTGCGCCTTCGTGCCTGATAACTTGATTAGACGGAATCCTGCGCCGCCTGTTTTTCCCAAAGTTGAAGATATTTTCCCTTACGGGCAAGCAATTCCTGATGAGTTCCTTCTTCGACCAGCCTGCCTTGATCCAGCACGAAAATCTTTTCGGCATCAACGACCGAACTGAGCCGGTGCGTGACCATAATCACCGTGCGACCTTTTGAAAGTTTCCGCACGGTGGACAGGATGGCGGCTTCGGTTCCCTGGTCGAGCGCGGAAGTCGCTTCGTCCAGAATTAAAATCGCCGGGTTGCGAATGATGGCGCGGGCAATTGCGATGCGCTGCCGCTGACCGCCCGACATTAAACTGCCGCGTTCACCGGCGATGGTGTCGTAACCCTTAGGCAGACTTTTGATGAAGGAATGAATTTCGGCGGCGCGGGCGGCGGCTTCGACTTCATCGTCGGTCGCACTTAAATTGCCGAGGCGAATGTTCTCCCGAATCGTGGTATTGAATAAAATATTTTCCTGAAAAACCAGTGCCATTTGCCCCAGCAGCGATTCGCGCGTGACCTGACGCAAATCGCTGCCGTCAATTTTTATCGAACCCGCATTCGGCTCATAAAGCCGCAGCAATAAATTCAGAACGGTTGATTTCCCGGAGCCGGAAGCTCCGATGATGGCGGCTCTGGAGTTGTTCGGAATGCGAAAGCTGACGTTTTTCAGTTGCGGAGCCTTTTTTTCCGCCTCGTAGCTGAATGAAACTCGCTCGAAAACAATTTCGCGCTCCAGTCTCGGAATTGTGATTGCGTCGGGCGCGTCCGAGATATTCGGTTTGACATCGAGCATTTCCTGAATGTGCTGAATGCTGCCCGCCGATTGAATCAGCACCGGCATAAATTGGCTCAGATGTCCGATGTTGTAACTTAATTCCCAGAAAACGCTTTCAAACGTCACGAGCGTGCCGATGGTAATTTGTTTTTCAAAAGTCAGCCAGGCACCTAAACCGAGAATCAATAAATGCAGCAGCATCACCGCCGTCGTCACCGACCGTTCGACCAGTGCCGTGAGAAAATTCACGCGCGCCGCAGTTTGCGCCAGCGGAACATTTCGCTGGCTGAACCAGTTCAGAGCGGTCACGTGCAGACCGAACGCTTTGATTACCGGCTGGGAAACGACATTTTCCTGAATGACGCTCAGAGTTTCCGCTTCGAGCTGCTTTTTTTTGTAGGTGGCGGCGATGGCGCGCGGCGAGATCAGTTTCGGGCTAATCAGCGTCAAAGGTAAAACGAGCATCGCCGCCAAAGCCAGTTGCCAGTTGAGATAAAACAGCAGCGCGATGGCAGTGACCAGTTCGAGAAGCGGCAGTAGACCCCAGGAAATTCCGTTGACGACCGATTCTTCGACTTCGGTTAAATCGGTCGAAAACCGCGACAGGACTTCGCCGACTTTGGTGTGCGAATAAAAATTGAGCGACAGCGTTTGCAAATGCTCAAACATTCGCTGCCGGATGTTTTGCAGAACGGCGGCTCCGAGACGCGCATTGATATATTCGTATCCGAAACTGACCACGGAATTGATCACTCCCAAACTTCCCAAAACGATCAAAATCCAAGTCAGAGCTTCACTGTCTTCTTCGTAAAGAGCGTCGTCAATTAAGTATTTGAGCGAAAGCGGAAAGGCGACATTGTAAGCGGTTTCAAATAAAACGCCGATGACCAGCAGCGAAAGACTGTTACGCGATTGACGGTAGTAGGGCTTGATGAAGTTGAAAAACGTGCGAAAAGCACCGACCGCTTTTTTTGCATCGTAATCCGGGGACTCGTCTTCGTCCTCATCGCCTTCGTCGTCTTCGTCTTCCAATTCGTCGTCCGGTTCAACCTGTTTTTGTGCCATAGCAAAATCCTAATCCGTCGCTTTAGCGTAATAGCAGTAACGGAGACTTTCAATATCAGGATAACGAGCGGTCTCACCGTAGTATTTTTGCTCGCAATTCCACAGCCGCGCCAGCATTTTTTCATCGCCGACTTTTATCTTAAAGCCGTTTTCCATAAAAATCTCGCTCCATTCCCAGAGCGACATCAATGTTTTCAGTCCCGCAAGAACGCTGCCGTTTTTGAAAAGTTGAGGATTCATATCACTGCTGAAACCGGCGAAAATGACACCGCGTTTGGTGACGCGGTAAAGTTCCCGGATGGCGCGTCCGAGTTGATTTTCCGGCAAATAAGCGAGCGAGGTTTCGTAAACGAAATCAAAGTAATTGTCGGGAAAAGGCAGTTTGCGAACATCGCCCAATTGATTGTGCGCTCGCCATTCGGCGGAGGTTTGGCGGTAAATATACTTGTTTTTTTCAATACCCCAGGCATCAATTCCGCACTCGGCGAAATCAGCCAGCGTCATCCCGCTTGCCGAACCCGCGTCGAGCAGACGATACGGCGGCGATGCTTTCCAGACAATTTTAATCGCTTCGCTGACCTGTTTGGCGTTGAAATATCTATTGTAGGAATTTCGATACGGGGAATTTTCGTGATAAAAATCGAAATGATTCCGGTTAATCCGGCTCTTTTTTGACAAAAACTGAAAATTATCGCTCGGAGAAGCGAATTCCGGCGGGTTTTCGCCGAGCGGAACATTTTCGACCGCTTTGTCAATCGCTTCGGAGATTTTGGCGTGACCGTTTCCGTTGAAACTTAATTTCGCAGTCGCGTTTTTCGCTGAATCAACCAGCAATTTCTGTTTCAGCAGCCGCGAACAAAGTAAATCGGTCGCAAAATCCGCCGAATCCAGCACGCCGTTAATCGTGCTGTCAAACAAATAATCGCCGACGACAAAAAGACCCGGATGCTCGATGGGTTCGGGCAGATGCGCCGCCCGCGTATTTTGCTGCGGAAAACCGCCGGGCTGCGCGTTGACCGATGCCATCCAGCGGTGAACTTTAGCTTCGATAAATTGTTCGGCGGCTAATTTGTAAAGTGCGTCCGGCAAAGAATCCAAAACTTTTGCAGCCAGCGTTCGGTCGTCGAAACTGCTCATTGATAACGCATTGGTTCCGGCTATTAGCCAACCCAGCACTCCGTATTCGCCCGCGTCGTGCCGCGTACCTTCGTCGTAAACGCAGCACCCGCCGAAAGCGTCGTGCATAAACCAGGAGCCTTTGATTGACTTGCGCCAAAACGGTGTTTTGAACAGCATCGAGACGCGTAAATAATGCGCCGGACGGTCGTAGTAAGCGATGTGTCTGGTCATCGCCCGGCGCAAAGCATCGTCGCCCCATTCGATTGCCGACAGCCAGTTATGCGGGAGCGACACAACCACCGCGTCAAAATCCCGATGTTCGGTTTGCCGGTTTTGCCGGTAATAAACGCGATAAGTGCCTTCCTTGTTCTTTTCGATCCGAGTGACCGGAGAATTAAACTCGATTGACGTTTCGGTTAACTGCTCTCTCAATCGCCGAGCCATATTTTCCATTCCGCCCTCGACGGAATAGAGATCGATGTAACCCGGAACATCCATCAAAAAATTCTTCAAACCGTTTAACCCGTTGGTCAGATGAGGTTCGGTCGCCAGATCACTGTGGGCGGCGATCTTCAAGTATTTCCGGGCTTTGGCATCGCCTACTTGATTAAGAAGCTCTTCACAGGAACGCCGCGCCCACTGATGCCGGTTGTCGTCATACCAATTTCCTTCATACCAGTTATCCGGTGAAAGCGCGGCGGTCGCCTGCCGGCGGAATTCTTCGATTGCCTGGACGGTATTTTCGCCGCAGTGCCGCTTGATGGACTCTTTGTTCGTTAAAATTTGTCCGTCCATCACCACGGTTTGCCCGTCCATCGGAACGGTTTTTAAACCGAGCGACTCGATTAGCCCCAGAAGCGGATCCGGACCGACTTCCTGATACGAATAAAACTCGGCAACGCCGGCTTCATAATTGACCGGCGCGGAGTCAAATTGAGCGGTCACGATTTTGCCGCCGGTTCGGTCACTGGCTTCAAAAAGAGTGGTTTGGCACGAATTATTGAATTTCTTTTCCAAAAAGTAAGCAGTTATCAATCCACTCGGACCGCCGCCTACAATAGCTATTGTCGTCATAACCTCATTTAGATATTGCTCTATCAAAGAGCTAGTATTTTATCTGCCGGCAAATGCAATATATTAAATCATTTAATAAAGCCGATGTGTAGCGATTGATGTGATCCCGATTTGAGATTATCAGAATTTTGACAAGCCGTTTAAGGATTGTCAACTTTGCAGTTTGCTGACCGCCGATCACCGCCGACCGTGCCGTCGGCAGCAAAGATCAGAGACGCTCCGGTTTGTTCGAATCCTTTAAGCCGGCAGAGTGCGCTGCCGCCGCCGCCTAATCCGGCTTCCGGGACGGCTTGCCGTCGGTTTTGGTTAACGCGGACTTGCCGGTTTGCTTTACCGATTTTCAGAATTTACTTAATGAGTTTGACAACGGCTCTCTACTTTTTTATAAAATTCTTGACGGAATCGAACCTGCTGCCTACAGTATGGTCGGGATAATTTTACGGGTCTCGCGCCGGTCTCAGCCCGGCGGTGCGCTCACGCCCGACGACGTGAGCCGCGAAGTCTCGAAAATCGCTTTCAACGCCTTGCTCCGTCCGCTGCCGGTCGCCGACGGACGTGATTTGCTAATCGTTTGAAACCCCGGAAACTTTGAAAATTGCCGATTAAAAAATGCTCGGCTTAAACGAGATTCAAGTTTTTGGGTAAATGATTAAAAGATCGTTCGGTAAATCGAGCGGACATTAAAACCGAAACAAAAGGAAAGACGAAATAAAAAGGAAGACAAAATATGAGTGAAGAAAGAATAAAAACTTACGCTGAATTCTGGGATTTTTACGTCGCCGAACATCGTCATCCGATGACGCGCTATCTGCATTTCATCGGGACGACGCTCGGTTTGGTGCTGCTCGTCTGGATCGTGCGCGGCGGCAACTGGCTTTATTTGCCGATTCCGATTGTCACCGGCTACGCCTTCGCCTGGTTCGCGCATTTTTACGTCGAACATAACCAGCCGGCGACTTTCAAATATCCGTTTTGGTCGTATATTTCCGATTACAAAATGGTGTTTTATATGCTCATCGGGCGAATGGACGGCGAAGTCGAAAGAGTGTCGGGACGGCGATAAAATTTCGCGTTCGGGAAATTATTCGACTCATCGAATTGATTTAACGCCAAACCGAAACCGCTCGAAAAATTAAAATGACACTGACCGCAATTACAAAGGTCAATCCGAATCGGGCGAACCGCCGCCGCAAGCCGTCTCTGAGAGCGTGTTTGGAAATTCACTTAGTCGAAAAGTGGACGGCTTAATTTTACATTCGACATTCGACATTCTAAATTTTTAATTTTTATCCGGTAAAAATTTAGAATGAAGAATGTAAAATTGCCGGTCTTTTTGGAATTTCCAAACACGCTCTTAAAGATCGGTTGAGCGTCACAAAAGAATTCTGGTTTTGCCGGAAACCTTCCGCGTCCGAACGCGGAACGCACTCTATCTGCTCCGCAGAGCGAAGCGCGGCGGAAACCCACGCGGAAGGCGTAGGCTCTGAACGAAGACGAGAATTCCAAAAACCTCGGTTACACCGCACTACTTTCGATCTTTGTTACATTCTTTTTAATCGTCTTTCAGGTTGATTCGGCTTTTGGATTGTTCAATCAACTCGACGTTTCTCTCGTAAGATGGCGGATGAACTTCATTTCCTTCTGATTTCGGCTGATAAAAATGTTTCCGATAAACCGGATAAGCCTCTGTCCGCAGGTGCGCGAGGAAAGAATGCCCGCGCCGAACTTCGCGCTCGTGCCGCAGAGCCGAAACATCAACCGGCGCGACGACGATGCGCTCGCCGGGTCCCGGCGACGCGTCGGCGAGCAGTCTGCCTTCGTAATCAACGATTTGGCTGCCGCCCGACCACGAATACGGCGGGTAATTCTTCAGGCTTGCGGACTGGTTGGCGGCAATGACAAAAGCCGTGTTTTCAATCGCGCGGCAGCGATTGACAATCGTCCACCAATCCATCGGCGCGGTGGCGTTCCACGGGTCCATATAAGCCGAAACTCTGACCAAGATTTCCGCGCCGTTTGCCGCGAGCTGCCGCAAAACTTCGGGAAACAGCCAGTCGTAGCAAATCGCCGCGCCGATTCGACCAATCGGCGTGTCGGCAACCGGAAACAGCGGTTCGTCGTAACCTTCGATGTCGTGCGGACTGGTGTGAACCTCATACGGAATCCAAGTGTTGACTTTGCGGTATTTATACAAAATGCCGCCGGGCGCGATCAGACAAGTCGTGTTAAAAAGCGCGTTTTTATATTTCGCGTCAATTTCAAGCATCGAACCGGTTTGAATGTAGATATTATGCTCTTTCGCCTTTTGCCAAAGGCGTTCGGTATGTTCGTTCGGAATTTCGACGGCGAGTTTTTTTATCAATTCTCCGGCGGTTTCGTAAACCGGCGCGGCGTGCGCGAATTCCGGGAAAACGACGAGCTTGACCGGCAGAAAAGGTGCGCTTCCAGCGACGGCGGAATCAATCATCGAAAGAATCCGGTCGGTGCTGCGACGCATCTCGCGGCGGTCAATCGGATTCGGCAAATCGGTCTGGCAGGCGGCGGCGGCGTATCTGATGTGTTGCATAGTCTATGTGAATCAATACTGAAATCGGCAGGGCGCACAGATTCGACGGAATGAATTTGCGGAATACCAACAAATCGAAAACTGCTTGCTCGTCTGCCATCTTTACGATATGCAAACCGAACTTCATTGGCAACCGAATCGCAACGGTCAGCCTTATTTGAGCGTTCCCGAACGGATGTTTTTTAACATTCGGTTTTTTCTCCGACCGGCAGAGGCTCGAAGCGTCGGCTGGCGAATGTTATTCAGCCGTTCACGCAAACTTTCAAGTGTCGTTTCAAATTTCGCAGTAAATACCGATTGACATCCTTTTCGGAGCGCGGCGAAATCGGCGTAAGTTTGCCGGCGGGAAATGTGGTAAGGTGAAAAGAAACCGTTCGGTTATGGATTTATAAAATGGCAGCACGAAATATCATCGTCATCGGCGCGTCGGCGGGCGGATTCGAGGCTTTAAAAAAGCTCGTCGGCGATTTGCCGAAGGATTTTGCGGCTTCGATTTTCATCGTCTGGCATATGTCGCCGAATGTGCGCGGCGTGCTGCCGCAGGTTCTCAATCGCGCCGGAACGGTTCGCGCCGCGCACGCTTACGACAATGAGCCGATCCTGCCGAACCGGATTTACGTCGCGCCGCCCGACCGTCATCTGCTCGTCGAAGCGGGGCGCGTTCGCGTCACGAAAGGTCCCAAGGAAAATCGTTTTCGCCCCGCCGTTGATCCGCTGTTTCGTTCCGCCGCTCACGCTTATAATAATCGGGTGATCGGCGTGGTTTTATCGGGCGCGTTAGACGACGGAACCGCCGGATTATGGACGATCAAACATCGCGGCGGTCTGGCAGTCGTGCAAAACCCGATGGATGCCGAAGTGCCTTCGATGCCGGAAAACGCTTTGCGCGAAGTGGCGGTTGATTATTCGGTTTCAATCGCGGAGATGGCTGATTTGCTCGTTCGTTTATCGAAGGAAGAAATCGCGGAAACTTCTGCGGCAGTTATGGAAAACGACGAAAAAACTGAAATCGAAGTTCGCATCGCGGCGGAAAAGAGCGCGTTTGAAACGGGCGTTATGAAACTCGGCGAGCCGTCGCCCTTTACCTGCCCGGATTGTCACGGCGTTTTGCTGGTTTTAAAGGACGGCAGTTTGAAGCGTTTTCGCTGTCACACCGGACACGCGTATTCTGCCGACACGCTGCTGGCGACCGTTACCGAAAACATCGAAAACAGTCTTTACAGCGCGATGCGCGGTGTCGAAGAAAGCATTATGCTGCTTAATCATCTGGGCGATCACTTCGCCGAAACGAATCAGCGAAAGCTCGCCGCGCTTTATTTCCAGAAAGCGCAGGAATCCGAAAGCCGCGCCCAATTCGTCCGCCAAGCCGTTCTCTCGCACGAGCATCTCAGCAAAGACAGCCTTTTGCAGCAAGCGGAAAACGGCGACGGCAGCCAGCCGGAAGATTGAGAACCGGCTTATTTTCACTTCTCAAGCGGAAAGCAATTTGCATTTACTCACGCCGCGCACTTTTGCGGTTTTCTTTTGCGGCAGATTTTGGCAGAATTCAGATAAACAAATGCCGCCTATCAAAAAATTAAAATCTCAGAGAACGCCGACCGCGAAAAAATCAAGCGGCGAAAGTGAAGTCGCCGACGATTTATCGGGAACACCGGACTTGCCGGAAGATTTTCTCGTCGTCGGCATCGGCGCGTCGGCGGGCGGCATTCAGGCGTTAAAAGAATTTTTCGAGAACGTGCCGGCGGATTCGGGGATGGCTTACGTCGTCATTCTGCATCTCTCGCCCGACCACGACAGCCGTTTGGCGGAAGTTTTGCAGCAGAGCGCGGCGATTCCGGTGACGCAGGTCAAACGGCGCGTCCGCGTCGAGCCGAATCACGTTTACGTCGTGCCGCCGAACGAGCATTTGACGATGACGGCGGCGGGCGACATCGAAGTTTCGCCGAATCTGAGCGTCGAAGACCGCCGCGCGCCCGTGGATATTTTCTTTCGCACGCTCGCCGAATCGCTTCACGCCAGAGCGGTCGCCGTCGTGTTGTCGGGAACGGGCGCGAACGGCTCGATGGGAATTAAGCGCGTCAAGGAACGCGGCGGCGCGGCGTTCGTGCAGAATCCGCGTGAAGCCGAATTCAGCGAGATGCCGCGCAACTCGATTGCGACCGATCTGATTGACCGGATTTTAAACGTCGCCGAGATTCCGGCGCATATCATCGGTTACAAAGAAAATTTGGGGACAATCAAAATTCCGGTTGAACCGGAGTCACGACCCGAAGAACAGCAGCAGGCACTGCGGGAAATTTTCACACAGCTCAGACTTCGCACCGGACACGATTTTTCCAATTACAAGCGGGCGACCGTTCTGCGGCGCATCGAGCGGCGGATCAACGTCCGGCAGCTTGAAGATTTGCCCGCTTACGCCGCTTTCGTGCGCGAAAACACGGATGAGGCGACCGCGCTTTTGAAGGATTTGCTGATTTCGGTGACGAATTTTTTCCGCGACCGCGAAGCGTTTCAATTTCTCGAAACCGACGTTCTGCCGAAGATTTTTCACGGCAAACGAGCCGAAGACACGGTGCGGATTTGGGTGGCGGGCTGCGCGACCGGGGAAGAAGCGTATTCGATGGCGATGCTGTGCGCGGAGCGAACAGGCGGCGTGATTGACGCGCCGCAAGTGCAGATTTTCGCCAGCGACATTGACGAGCAGGCGATTGTGAAGGCGCGTGAAGGTTTTTATACATTGAATGACGCGGCGGACGTTGCGCCGGAACGTCTGCGGCGTTTTTTTACGAAAGAGAACGAAGGCTACCGCGTTCGGCGCGATTTGCGCGAGATGGTTTTGTTCGCCAATCACAACATTCTCAAAGACCCGGCGTTTTCGCATCTCGACGCGGTAACGTGCCGCAATATGCTGATTTATCTGAACCCGACGGCGCAGGAGCGCGTGATGGAGACTTTTCATTTTGCGCTTGAGCCGGGCGGATTTCTGCTTTTGGGAAATTCGGAAACGGTGGACGGCGCGGGCGATTTATACGCGACGGTTAGCAAAGAGCATCACATTTTTCAAAGCCGTCACGTCTCCACGCGCATCACTTATCCAATTGCGGATTCGTCGTCGCGGGCGTTTCGATTCGATAAAATGAACTACGCGCTTGCGCCCGCGCCGCCGCCGCCGGAACAAAGCGAAACGCGCCCGCTCGAAAGAGTTTCTTACGGCGATTTGCATTTGCGGCTGCTCGAACAATACACGCCGTCGGTTCTAATCAACGAGCAGTACGACATCGCCCATATTTCGGGCGGCGCGGCGAGATTTCTGCAAATGAAGGCGGGCGAGCCGACGCAGAATTTACTGAAATTGATCGTGCCGGAACTACGGCTCGAACTCCGCACCGCGCTGTATCAAGCCGCCGAGCGGCAGACGAACGTCGAAGTCAAAAACTTAAAAATCCCCGGCGGCGAGCGCGGCGAGATTATCAACCTTTACGTTCGCCCGGTCGCGCAGACGAGCGACGATACGGCTCGCGGCTTCGTTCTCGTCCTTTTTGAAACGGCGCGGGAAGGCGACGGCGGCGGCGGCGAAAACCGCCAAGCCGTTTATAGTCAGTCTGAACCGATGATCGGGCAGCTCGAAGAAGAATTGGTGCGCTCGCAATCGCAGCTTCGCCGCACGGTCGAACAATTCGAGGTGCAGGCGGAAGAACTCAAAGCCTCGAACGAAGAGTTGCAGGCGATCAACGAAGAACTGCGCTCGTCGGCGGAAGAATTGGAAACGAGCAAAGAAGAATTGCAGTCGGTCAACGAAGAATTGATTACGGTCAATCAGGAATTAAAGGTTAAAATCGAAGAGCTTTCGCAGTCAACCAGCGATTTTTCCAATCTCATCAACTCGACCGACATCGCCACGATTTTCCTCGACCGCAGTTTTCGCGTTCACACTTTCACGCCCGCCGCAAGCCGCCTTTTCAATCTGATTCCGGCTGATTCCGGTCGCCCGATTTCCGACATCACGCACCGGCTCGAAGAGAACGGCTTGATTCACGACGCGGAGACGGTTTTGGGAAATCCGCAAACCATCGAGCGCGAAGCCCGCACCAACGACGGGCACACATATCTGATGCGCGTTTTGCCGTATCGCACGGCGGATGACCGCATTAACGGCGTGGTCGCCACGTTTCTCAACATCACCGAGCGCAAACGCGCCGAAGAAGCCGTGCGCGCGTCCGAAGAAAAATACCGCCACGTTTTCAACTCGATTGACGAAGGTTTTTGCGTGGTCGAGATGATTTTCGACCGGGAAAATCATCCGGTTGATTATCTTTTCCTCGAAATCAATCCAATTTTTGAACGCCTGACCGGACTCGAAAACGCCGTCGGCAAAACGGTGCGGCAGTTTGTCCCGAATCTCGAAGCGTTCTGGTTTGAAGCCTACGGGCGCGTTGCGCTGACGGGCGAAACGGAAAGATTTGAAAATTATTCCGCGCCGATGAATCGCTGGTTCGACGTTCACGCCTCGCGCACGGGCGATGAAAAAAGCCGCCGCGTCGTTATCGTTTTCAACGATATCACCGAGCGGAAACGCCGTGAAGCGAATCTCGCCTTTTTAGCCGACATCAGCCAGGACCTCGTGCGGCTGACGAACATCGGCGGAGCGATAAATGCGCTCGGCGCGAGAATCGCGGAACATTTCAACGTCGCCCGCGTCTTTCTCGGCGAGATTGACGACCACGCCCGCACCGTCCGCGTTCCGCTCGAATGGCATCGCGGCAGCGCGCCGAATCTTTTTGTCGAAGAGTTTTACAACCTCGACGATTTCATTTCCGAAGAGTTTTATTCAGCCGCCCGCGCGGGCGAGATAATCGTCGTCGGCGACACGACGAACGATTCGCGCACGACGAAAGACGAATCGTATGCGATGGTTGACACGCGCTCTTTCGTCACCGCGAACTTTGTGCGCGACGGCAAATGGCTTTTAGTGTTGAGCCTCACCGATCCCGAACCGCGCGAGTGGCGCACCGACGAAACCGAGCTGATCCGCGAAATCACCAGCCGCATCTGGACGCGCCTTGAACGCGCCCGCGCCGAAGAATTGCTGCGCGAATCGCAGAATCAGTTGCGGCTCGCGCTCGACGCGGCGGAGCTGGGAACTTATCTCTGGTATCCGCAGGAAGACCGCACCGAGCCGGACGCACGGATACTCACTTTGCTCGGACTGCGCGAAGGCGACACGATAACGCTCGCCGAAGCCCTCGCCAAGATGATTCACCCGGACGACCGCGAGCTTTACGCCGCCGCCATCGCTGCCGCGCTCGACCCGAACGGCGACGGCAAACTCGACGTGGATTACCGCGTCATTCATCTGGACGGACTGCTTCGTTGGCTGCACATTTACGGGCAGACGTTTTTTGAAGGTGAAAACCCGCCGCGTGCCTCGCTGATGTATGGAATGGTTCTCGACATCACGACGCGCAAACGCACGGAGGCGAATCTCGCCTTTTTAGTCGAAACGATCGCGGATTTTGCGCCGCTGTTCCGCGCCGAAGAGATTATGGAGCGCGTCGGCAAACGGCTCGCCGATCACCTTAATCTTTCGCGCTGCAATTTTGCGATTGTGGACGAAGAAGCCGACCATATCGAATGTCTTTACGCTTGGCGGCGCGACGATTCGATGCCCGACTTATCCGGCGCACACCGCATTTCGACCTTTTTGAGCGAAGAAGGCAGGCGGCATTACGCGGCGGGCAAGTTCGCGGTCATCAACGATATGCGGAATAGTTCGCTGCTCAATCCGGCGACGTTTGAAAAGTTCGACGAACTCGGTTTGCGCTCGGTTATTGACATGCCGTATCTCAAAAACGGGCACTGGAAATTTCTTCTGACCGCCGCTCGTTCGGAAGCGAGCGAGTGGCGCGCCGACGAAATCGAGTTGATTCGGGAACTCACCGAACGGATTTACATTCGCGTCGAACGCGCCCGCGCCGAAGAAGCGATGCGCGAAGCCGAAGAGCAATACCGCACACTGTTCGATTCGATTGACGAAGGCTTCTGCACGACTGAAATCATTTTCGATGAAAAAGGCAAGGCGATTGATTACCGTTTTCTCGAAACGAATCCGGCATTCGAGCGGCAGACCGGAATAGAAAACGCCGTCGGCAAACGAATGCGCGAACTCGTGCCGCAGCACGAAGAATTCTGGTTCGAGACTTACGGGCAAATAGCGAAAACCGGCGAAGCGCGACGCTTTGAAGGCGAAGCCGCCGCGCTCGGCAGAATCTACGACGGTTACGCCTTCCGCGTCGGCGAGCCGGAGGAAAACCGCGTCGCCATTCTCTTTAACGACATCGGCGAGCGCAAGCGCATCGAAGAAGAACTGCGCGAATCCGAAGAAAGACTGCGCCTGCTGATTGAAAGCGCGTCGGACTATGCGATTTTCACGATGTCGCCCGACAGTTTGATTGATTCGTGGAATACGGGGGCGGAAAAAGTTTTCGGCTGGACGGAAGCGGAAGTTTTAGGCAAATCCGGCGAGATTCTCTTCACGCCCGAAGACCGCGAAAAAGGCGCGCCCGAACGGGAAACGAAAACTGCTCTGCGGAAGGGACGCGCGCCCGACGAGCGTTTTCACATCAGAAAAGACGGTTCGCGCTTTTACGCTTCGGGCGTGATGACGGTTTTGAAAAACGACGTGGACGTAGTGCAGGGATTTGCCAAAATCGCCCGCGATATGACCGAACAAATCGAAGCCGAAAAAGCCTTACGCGACAAGGAAATACTGCAAAAACTCGTCGGCGCGCAGGAAGACGAACGCAAGCGCATCGCCCGCGATTTGCACGACGAACTCGGTCAGCAGTTGACCGCGCTGCGCCTGAAACTCGATGCCGCCAAAAAAATGTGTAAAGACGAAGAAGTATGCGACAAGATTGACGAAATCGAACTGATCGCCAAAAGCCTAGACAACGGCGTTGATTTTCTCGCGTGGGAACTCAGACCGGCGGCGCTCGACGATTTGGGACTGGTCGCCGCGCTCGATAATTACGTCAGGCAATGGTCGCATCATTCCGGGGTGACGGCGGAACTGCTCGCCTCCAAACTAAAAAGCGCACGATTCGCTCCCGAAGTCGAAACGAATCTTTACCGCATCGTGCAGGAAGCCTTAAATAACACGCACAAACACGCCAAAGCGAAAAGCGTCGTAGTGATGCTGAAGCAGCGCGACGGCTTGCTTGCGCTGCTCATTGAAGACAACGGCAAAGGCTTTAACCCGAAAAATAAAAAGAATAAAAGTAAAGGTCTCGGCTTAATCGGAATGAAAGAGCGCGCCCAACTCGTCGGCGGCGAACTCGAAATCGAATCCGCGCCCGGCAAAGGCACAACCATTTTCGTGCGCGTTCCGACCGAAGCCGTTAAAAGGAAACGCCCGGATGGTGAATAAACTGCGAATTCTGATTGCCGAAAACCACGAAACCGTCCGCGAAGGCTTTCAATTAATCATCCAAGCGCAGAAAGATATGCCGGTCGGCGGCGAAGCAGGCGACGGTCGCGCAGCCGTAGAATTAGCCCGGACGCTATGCAGGAGAACTAATGTTTTTCGACAATTCATCAGCGACCGTCTAATCATTTTTCAATCTTTAAGTTTTCATCGGTTTAGGGCAAATCCCTACTATTTTCCCGCGTTTCCCCGATAGGCGCAAACTTCTTTTCGCACAATAATAAATCACCGGTAAAAATTCGAGCGACGGGTAAAATTGTTTTTAGATTTGGAAACAATAACGAACAAGGGCAGGAAAGGCGAGTTTTGCTTGAGACTCGCCTTATATTTGAAATACGACTTGTTTGCCTGGCGAGACAAGCGGGCGGAACGAGCAACTGAATAAAATGATTAACGGAGAAAAGAAAACACAGTATTGGAATCATTTCACGGACGAATCTTACAGAGGTTACCGCCCGAAAAGGATTACCGACCTTCGGCTCAAAATGATTAAGGAAACGGTTTTAGGCGACGATTTTCTCTGGCAGGAGATTTTCTCGCTTCATCCCGCGTTTGATAAAACTCCCGGCGAACTGGCGGAGATGTCTCCTTCGAGCTACAAACAGGCGCGCGCCAGTTTTTGGGCGATGATTCGTGAAAAAATTCAGTTTCAAATAGCCCAGTCAATCGGGTAATTCGGTGCGCTCGAAACGAGGCGCATCGGAAGTAGTTTGCAGCTTTTTCTCTGGCAGCCGATATTTTAATTTGTTATAACCGCATCGGCTGTTTCCCGGCAGCGAAGGCTTTTGCTGGAGGACGGCTTTCCAGTAAAAGTCAGCCGTCCTTCGTTTTTCTAAACACCGCTTGATTGTAAAATTTCCAAAAGGCTTCGTCGGTTTTGGCAGGTATAAATTCAAATTTTGACGCTCATGTCCGTTTGTTATGCAAGATAAATTGCGATGCGCCGCCGCTAATCTAAAAGGCGTTGGTTCGGCGAAACGAATCTGTTTATACCTTTTCCGGCTTTGGCGCGGTGCTTCGTTTTTCTGCCGTGAACGCGCTCGCGCCACATTTTGAAACTCGACGCTTTCATGTTCGCCCGCATAATTTTGATAACTTCGGCTTCGGAAATCCCGAATTGATCTTTAATGGTGTCAAAAGTCGTGCGATCCTCCCAAGCCATTCCGATAATTCGGTCAATTTCCGCCTCGCTAAATTCGCGTATCATTTATTCGTCCTCTTCGGATAATTTTTCGCCGCCTCGACGGGCGAAATCACAAACTATTGATGCAGCATTCCGGCAACTTCACGCCCGGTTTTCATCGCTGCGTTAAGCGAAGGATAGAGAGCGTAATCTCCGCAGCGATAGCTGTATTCATTGATCTTTAGCGGGCGGATAATTGACGGACTTTGAAAAAATTGCGGCAGTGCCTGCGGAATTCTGTAAGTTTTCAAATGCTGCCAAACATTTTTCCGACCGAACCATTTAACTAGTTCAGTTTGCACGCTTTTCTCCAAATCGTGATCCGAAATTTCCTTATTGCCGACGATATTAGCTGAAATCAGGGTTTTGCCGGCGGGCGCATACGTTGGCGCAACGTCCGAGCTGACCAGCAAATGGTCAATTAATTCGTTCGCGTTTGAATTGATTATCAAATAAGGTTCGCCGTTTAATTTTAGCGGCACATCGCTCTCGAAATACAGACAAACAGTGCTGTTGAATTCCACGTTCGATGTTTCTCCGAGCAGTTTCGCCGCCGTCGGCGCGTCGGTCGCCACAACGATTTTCTCGGCTTCGATGGCTTCGCCGTTTTCCAGGTGAACGGTTTTGCCGCTGATTTGTTTGACCGGCGTGTTCAGCCGAATTCGATGCGGCGATAGATGTCCGGCGATCTGTTCGGGAATCGCCTGCATACCGTTTTGCGGCACGGCGACATCGCCTTTGGCAAACAGACTGTACAAAAATTTAAAGTAACTCGAATTCGTCTTCAGCTCTCTTTCAAGAAAAACGCCGCGAAAAAAAGGCTTGAAAAATCGGTTGATCATTTTGTCCGAATATCCGTAATCTTTCAAAAAAGAAACGGTCGAGGCGTTCGATTGCAGTTTTGAAAAATCCGGCTCAAGGGCATTTCGCGTTTCCAAATTGAGCTGCAAAACTTTTAATTTATCGAACAGACTGCCGACCGGAGAAAACAACGCTCTCGGTGCGGTCAAAATATCCTTTAACGGATTAGGCATCACAAAAAAGTCGTCACCGGTTCTGATTCTGGCACCGGACGGCAAATTTTTGAGCCGTAAATCGTTATAGTTCAACAGTTTTTCCGCTTCAGGATAGGATGTCAAAAGCACTTGAAAACCTCTGTCGAGTTTAAAGCCTTTGACGACATCCGTTCGCACCCGTCCGCCAACCGCGTCCGAGGCTTCCAAAATCAGAGATTCAACGCCTTTATCTTTCAAATACTTCGCACAGGTCAAACCCGCAATGCCCGCCCCGATTATTACTATCATATTCAAAAAAATTTTGATTTTACAGGCTTGAGATTCAAGGTCAAACGCTTTTCGAGCAATGCAGTCGTAAAAAAATACTACTTAGCCGCCGCGTCCAAACTATCCAGGTAGTTTTCCGCCGTTTCGACGTGCGAAATTCTTTTCTCCGCATTCATCCTGTCGAAACTTCTGACCAGCATTCCGAGTCGCGGATTGCCCAGGAAAAAATCTCGATGCGTGTCCATAAACCGCCAAAAAAGCGCGTCCCAAATCTTCTGCCAGTCGCCTTTTTCGTAATCGCTCATTTTCATCAAATAATTGCTGCCGCTGATATACGGTTTGGTCGCCATCAAACCGCCGTCGGCAAACTGGCTCATTCCGTAAATATTCGGCACCATCACCCAGTCGTAAGCGTCAATAAAAAGTTCCATAAACCAGCGGTAAACTTCGTCCGGGTCGAATTCGCACAACAGCATAAAATTCCCGATCACCATCAAACGCTCGATGTGATGACAATAACCGGTTGCCAGAACCTTTTTGACGGTGATGTCAACGGGCGCGATGCCGGTCGTTCCCGTCCAGAACGATTCGGGGATTTTGCGTTTGAATTTCCAGAAGTTCGTCGTGCGCTCGGCAGTTCCGGCGTATTCGTAAACGCCGCGCATAAATTCGCGCCAGCCGATCATCTGGCGGATAAATCCTTCCGCCGAGTTAATCGGAACTTCGTTTTCACTGGCGTAGGCAAGGGTTTTTTCGATGATTTCGCCCGGCAAAAGCAGTCCGACATTGAGCATCGCCGTCAGCAGACTGTGATTGAGTAGATGTTCGCCCGCGACAATCGCGTCTTCGTAATCGCCGAATTCGCGGAACCGATTTTTTAAGAATTGGGTGAGCCAAGCGTCGCTCTCGGCGTAAGTCGTCGGGTAAACAAACGCGCCGGACAGCGCGCCGTAGTTGCCTGCGAAATTGGCGGCGACGTAATTTTCGGCTTCTTTTCTAAACGCATTGACGGGCGGAAATCGGGCTACGGGCGGCACCTTGCCTTTCGGATATTTCAAACGGTTTTCTTCGTCGAAAGACCATTTGCCGCCGGTCGGTGTCGAATCTTTATCCATTAGAATGCGGCGCGTCGTCCGCTGCTGCGTGTAGAACTTCGTTTGAAAATAACGCTTTTTACCTTTGAAATAAAGATCGAGTTCCTGTTTTGAATTGAGAAACAGCGACGTTTCGTGCTGAATCAGATTGATGTCGGCGTGGTGTTTTTTAATGCGTCTTTCAAGATAATTGTCGGCGACATCGCAAAAGTGCAGATCGGTGTATTTTTGTTCGATTAAATGCGGCATCAGCTTTCGGACATCCGAAAGCGCGTCGGTTGATTCGATGTAATTTACTTTTACGCCTTTTTTCATCAAAAAGTCCGCGTAAAACTTCATCGAGGCGCGATGAAATACGAGTTTTTGTTGGTGAAAATTCAGTTGACGAAAAAACAGGTATTCTTCAACCAGAAAAACCTCGCCGCCCTCTGAAACGGCGGGATTGTTCTCAAATAATTGATTCGGAAAAACGATGGCGGCAATTTTCATTTTTTAATTTCTTTTCTTGAGCAGCTTTTCGCACTTTTTCCAGAAGTTGAAAAAAGACGGGTAATATCCTTTCAGTTCGGGAAACATCCAGTCTCTTTCTTCCTCGATGCCCTGATAATGCGCGGCGGTCGGATGTTCTTTGTAATAAATTTCGGACAAATTATATTCTTTTTGCAACTCATCGAATTCTCCCGTATAAACCTTTATTCCGCCGATATTACCCGCGAGCTTACGAACAAAATCTATCGTTTTCGGCGCGACCGGATATTTGGCAAAATGGTTCGGTTCAAACAGCAGAACGCGGTTGGCATTCATCTCAGCTTTCCAAAACGGGTCGAGATTATAAAAATTATAAACGAGCGTCGGCAAGGATTCATCAATTTCGAGCGGCTTTTTTTCCGGCAGTTGGACGGTCAAAACCGGATTTTCCGTTTCCCGCAAAACTTCCGGGACGGGAAGCGCGGAGAAATCGCCGTAATCCATGTCGAGAAAGGTTCCGCGCTGGTTCGTGCCGCAGTATTTATTGATGTTTTCCTGACTGGCGTAATATTTTTTATTACTGAACGCGCCCGCCGTCCACTGCCAGCTCAGGGCGTTGCTCGCCCAATCCGCGTCGAGCAGATGGTAATACATCCAGCGGGCCGGAACTCGCCAGTGACTTTTGCCGATGTTGCAGACGGTCGAAGCGATATACATTCGCTGGTGGTTGTGCGCGTAACCCGCTTCATACATTTGCCGAACGCCGTCGTCCACCGCTTCAATGCCGGTGTCGCCGTCAATCACGGCTTTCGGCATCAGCGAATTTGCGACATCCGTCTGCGGCTGTTTCAAATCTTCGTCGAGCGCGTCGCCTTTCGCCCGCCAGACGTTTTGAAAATACTCGCGCCACGCCAATTCTTGGATAAATTTTTGAATCTGAAAGGATTTATAGCCGCGCCGCTGCACCGCGTCCAAAACATATTTCGGCGAGATGACGCCGCGACTGATATACGGCGACAGCCGCGTGACCGCGCCGTCCGTAAAGTTGCGCGTCCTGGCATATTCTATCGGATTAGCCTTTTCTACCTGCGCGGAGATTTCCGCGATTGATGTTTCAAACATATTCGTTCTCGATAATTTATTTTAACATTTTCGTGAAATTCTTTCGGCGAAACGCCCGCAAAATTTTGCCGCCGCGATTGCCGATATTCTTGAATTGAACAAAATTAAATCTGTGCGGATAAATGATGGCATACAAAGTTAGTGTTTGAAAAACCTTAAATTGTCGGGTAAAGTCCGGCTAGCTTAATTCTCGCGTCAGCGGTCTTAAACTGCCGATTTATTTTCTTTGCTTTTTTATTCTTTAAAACACGCAGGTCAAAACCTTGCACTTTCAGTGCAAGACTTTCAGTAATTTCCGCTAAAATCTATTCGAGGATAGCGAAAGATGAAAGAGAACCGAAAAGGCTCGCATACGAAAAGTCGTTTGACCGCGCATATCGTTTGAGTAACAAAATATCGTTACCACGTTTTGCAAGGCGACATCAAACTGCGATGCCGCGACTTGCTGGTTCAGATTTAAGATTCGGAAGATGTCCGCATATTAAAAGGCGTAGTCTCGAAAGACCGCGTTCATATGCCCATCGAGTATCCGCCGAAGATTGCGCTTTCGGATTTGCTCAAACGCTTGAAAGGACGTTCTTCGCGCCTGCTCCAATAAGAATTCCCGCATTTGGAAAAGCGATATTGGGGACGACACTTTTGGGCAACGGGTTACGGTGCGTGGTCAACCGGCAATATCACTGAAGAAGCCGTGCAAGAATACTTGGAGCATCATCGGCAACAATCGAACAAGGATAACAATCCGTTCATCCTTGAAGATGATTAGGTTTGGACTTTCAGTCCTTTTTCAAACCTCTGCACTTCCAGTGCAGAGTCGTTTAGTTTGTTTCTTCGTCCAATCTCCAGTCATGGGAGTTTCAAAACAATAAGTGAAGGATTGTTCGAGGTCTTGAATGGAATCGGGACTAAATACCACATTACTTTTGTCTGGGTGCTTAACTCTTTCAAAAAACTTGACTTAAATCCTTTTTTTTAATAGCTTCGTAGGCGTATCTGCCAATACAAAATTACACAATCTTAAATTACCATCTGATTGTCTCTTCTCATCTCAGTTTTCCGCCGTTTTTACGGCAAGGATATTTTCTATGAGATTACGATACTCTCTGACTTTATTACCGGTTGTTTTAGCTTTTGTCTGGGTCAACTTTTTTCAATTGACCGAAGCTGAAAACAATCAGCCGACTGAAACACAATTTATCGCCGAACAACCTGAACCGATCACCGATTCAGCCAATTTAACCGCGCCGAAAATACCGACCGAAGCGCAAAAAACGATTCCCGATGAAATTGCTTTTGAAGTATTTTTGCGAACCGTCGGCGAAAATAATGCGCGGCAACTCCTGCTTCAAGCCGGTTTTGACGAAGATCGAGATTTCGACAAAATCGAACAAATTATGAGCAAAGCAAAATTGCTTAATGATTCTTTGGAAAACCTCGATAAACAGGCGAAGGAAATAAAAATCGGAAAAGACGGCGGCAGAAACTTTTTAGCCGATGCCAAAGTCAAAAACGGTTTAACCCGTTTGCAGACAGACAAAACGACTATTCTTCAACGATTTATTTCGCGTAATTTGCAGGAAGCCAAGCGTTTCGATAGCGGTTGGGAAAAATTGCAGAACTATGTGCAAACAATCGTCAAAAGTCAGATGCAGGTGATTGATGCCAAATCGTCATCACAATCAAAATCACAAAAAAAAGAGTTGAAAAATGTTGCGTTCGTGAAAGCTTTTGCCGAAAAATCAGCCGCGCAAACCCAGGTCGGCAATGCTTACCTTTACAGCACAGGTTGGAACGACGGCGTAAATATCTCCGGCTCAGGAACAATTTCAGAACAGTATGCAAGTGGAACGAGTTACTTGGTTTCGGTAACAATCACGTCGCCGAGTGGACGCACAAACACGACGAGCGGCGATTGGAATTACGCTACACTGAGCAACAGCACGGGACTCTCACTTGGAGACGAGGACGGGTCGTATAATGTTCAAGCAAACTTTGAAGCTGATGCCGGCGGTTACTATGATGAGTGGGGAAATTATTACAGTTACGGTAGCTATTTAGTCGGCAGTTCTAATTTTGTAAATGCAGTTCCGCCGAGAATAACCTTGCTTAGCGTTGTTATGTCCAGACCGCGAATCAACCCTACCGTTGGTCAGACATCCGACGCTAGGGCAATCGTAACTTTTTCAAGTTCTGTAGTGAGCGGAACTACTGTCGGCATCGAACTTATTGATGCTCCGACAGATGGAAATCCTACCTACAATATCAACAGCACAACTTACACTCCTACAAGCGGAGGGACAGCTAATAACAGCAGGACAGGAACTTTAAATACGGCAACACCTCCCAGCGCAATCGTCTCAACTTTCCCATTTGAAGTTATCAACGGCGGTAATGGAGGCAGCCCCGGAAGTGGAACGGTAAATGTTAATGTCGTGATTGGAGGCGTGGTAGTTCCTCCGACTCCAACTCCTTCTCCAGGGACAACCCCATTCCCGACACCGCAACTTATTACTTCCAGCCAATCCACGACCTTAACAATTGCTACTCCGTCGCCGACCCTAACTCCGAATCCAACTGCTGGCGGCGGTTGTGGTTCTTGCGGTTATGCCGGATTAGGCTGCGCTGGTTGTGCCAATTACAGCTCATATCCAGCGGGCGGCTGTCCGTATCCGTTCTTCAATCATTTTGGCGGTTGCTGTCAGGGTTCGCCGATTGTCATTGACATTGCCGGAAACGGTATTGCGATGACCAACGGCGCGAACGGCGTTTTATTCGATCTCGGTGGCGACGGCATTAAAGAACAGACTTCGTGGACGACGGCAAACTCCGACGAGGCGTGGCTCGTGCTGGATCGCAATCACAATAACAAAATTGACGACGGCAGGGAGATGTTCGGTAATTATTGCGACCAGCCCGCGCCGCCCGCCGGAACTCTACGAAACGGTTTCAGCGGTCTCGCCGAATTCGACAAAGCGACAAACGGCGGCAACGGCGACGGAAAAATCACCCGCGCCGATACCGTTTTCAGACGACTGCGCTTGTGGCAGGATAAAAACCACAACGGAATCTCCGAACCGGAAGAACTTTCGAGATTGCCTGCGCTCGATGTCGTCGCTGTTTTTCTCGATTACACGGAATCGAGACGCACCGACGAATTCGGCAACCGTTTCAAATATCGGGCGAAAGTTCGTGACCGCAACGGTGCCAGAGTCGGACGCTGGGCGTGGGATGTCTTCACCGTTCCACCGCAGTAAAAGTAATGCCTTGTGACCAAAGTTTTGAGAATTAAATTTTCGTCTTCGTTCAGAGTCCACACTTGAACTTGGTTTCCGCCGCACTTCGCTGGCGGGGAAACAAATTGAAGTTTGGACTCCGAACGGAGAACGACATTCTTAAAATTTCGGTTACAAAGCAGTAGTTTTTCGCCAATTCGATAAATACTAAAAGCGCAAGATTTGCGAATCCTGCGCTTTTTTCTTTGAGTGAAAACTACTTCAAAGCGTTTCAGAATAGTTTCGGCAATCCGCTTTTCACCGTTCGCGTCGTGTATTCGTCGTAAACCTTCCGTTTTTCTTCGGTCATCGGAAACTGCTCGTTCGCGCCGTATGGATATTTCGTCATTCCTTTGAACGGCAGCGGAAACACTGCGTCGGGCGAACCGGAATTGATATCCATTTCCTTGCTGTAACCGTCGGCGTAAAGCAGAAATGTGTATTTTTTGCCGGGCGGCGGCGCGGGCAGCGCATCGAAACTCAAAACGAGTTCGTCGCCGGTTTTGGAGATCACGAAAGCGTCGTCAATTTCGCCGAGTAAAAGTTTGGCATCGCCGGTTCGCGTGAAACTTCCCGCGAAATACTTCCAGCGTCCGTCGTTTAGAACCCGCTCGTAATCCGGCACGATCATTTTGTTGACAATCGTTTCCGCCGAAAATCCGCGTTCGCGCAAATCGGCTTGCCGCAGCGACAGCTCGATTTTTTTCACGTCCGCCGCCGCGCTCGTGTCAACGGCGATTTTGTCCCAGTAAGTTTTGAAGTTCGTCCGAATGCGGACTTCACGGCTGGCGGACAGAAATTTTCCCGTTAAATCCACGACGACGGTTTGCGGTCTGCCGATGGAAATTCCGATGCTGTCAATGACGGTTTGCCATTCGCCTTTTTCATTTCTAACCTGCAGCAACGGCGCAAACTGCGATTTCCCGCTTTGCGAAGCGGCGACGTTATCCGACGAAAAGGCGTAATCCGTCCAACCCGTCAACAATAAAAGTGTTCTGCCATTGTAGTCCTTTTCGTCGTCCAGATTAAGCGTCAAATCATGTGTTTCGGCGTAACCGCGAATGTTCAGCGATTTGAAATTATCGTAAAAAACGCGGTCGAGCGTTTCGATTTTCGGCAGAACGCTCGCGCCGTTCGTATCAAAGGCGGCGAGCGGCGCGTGTTCATTTTTCGTCGTGTATAAAATTCGTTTGCCCGCCGTCGGAATTCCCAAACCTTCATTCGGATAGACTTCCACGTCCGCGTCGTGTTCGACGGCGACGAGTTTCAGGTGATCGAGAAACAGAACTTCTTCGAGTTCGTTGGTGACGCGAATTTCGTATCTGCCGTTTTTCGGCTTAAGCTGGTTGCTGGTGACGCGGACAAATTCACCCGAATTCGGCGAATTGTAAACGCCCGCCGATTGCCAGTCGCCCATCTCGCCGCCGCCCAGAAAGTCGGTGATGAACTCGAACTTTTCCCCGTTCCAGGCGTAAAGATACGGACACGACGACGGTTTGCGGTCGAGTTCTTCGATTTTAAAAGACTGGTAATTTTTCGCCGTCTGATTTTTAGCTTTTTCGGGAAAATCAACTTCCGCCTGCACCGTTCCCGAAGTCCAGATAACGCGCACCGCGTCGGGTTTTTCGCGTTTGCCCAAGCCGAAATGAATCTCCGAAGGCGCGGGCATCGGACTGGCGGAATAGCTTTCGAGTTTCTGCGTCAAACTCCCGGAACGCATATCAATTTTCGCGCCGATTCCGGTTCGGTTGCTGACGCGCCCTTTTAGATTAACGATCTCCGAATTATTCGCGCTGCCGCCGCCGTTGCCGAAGAATTGTAAACTGCCGTTTCTGGCGAACGCGAATAAATCAACGTCGCCGTCGCCGTCAATGTCGCCCGCTAAAATCTGCCGCGAACCGGCGGGCGCGTCGTTTGCGCCGCTTTTGATTTTGAAAATTGACGAATCGGCTTTCGCCCATTCGCCGCCCAAATTTCGCGCGACGGCGAAACCCTGCTCGGTGTTGACGATTAAATCGAGCAGTCCGTCGTTGTCGTAATCGAGAAACTGCGCGGAAGCGGCATTTTCCGTTCCCGGCGGCGCGTCTTTTAAGACGAATTTGCCGCGCCCGTCGGAGACGGCAAAACTGCCCGCGCCGTCGGCTCTGCCGAAAAAGAAATCGGTGAAACCGTCTTTATTGAAATCGCCCGCCGCCGCGCAAGTCCAGTTGCCGCTTCGGTTAAGACCGACTTCGGCGGCAACGTCTCTGAAGGAGCGGTCGCGCAGATTGCGAAGCAGTTCCGGTTTCGCGCCGTAGTTTAAAACTAACAAATCAATATCGCGGCGGTTGTCGTAATCGGTCGGCACGACGGCGACGGCGCGGCTCGGCAAATTGATTTTAGCGGCTTCGGAAATGTCCGTAAAAGTTCCGTCGCCGTTGTTTCGCCACAGCCGGTTGGCGGCGAAATCGTCTGATTTTTTGTTTTTATCGCTGAAACCGCCGAGAAAAATATCCAGATCGCCGTCGTGATCGGCATCAACGAACGCGGCGGAAACCGAGGTCACGGAACTTGCGGGAATTTTTGCCGCCGCCGTCACATTTTGAAAACCGCCTTTGCCGTCGCCGCGAAAAAGCGTCGCCTGACCGTTTCCGAAAACGAGCAAATCCGCCAGAGTATCGTTGTCGAAATCGCCCGCAATAATTCCTAAACCTTCCAACTCCAGCGGTTTACTTAAATCGCCCGCCGCGCTCGTGATGTCGGTGTATTTGCCGTCGTCGTTGCGATAAAGACTAATCAGCGGCGCGGCGGCATTGATTTTCACCAAATCCAAATCGCCGTCGTTGTCAAAGTCAAAAAGCGCGGCGGCTTGCGGCGGCGAATTAACGGAAGATTTATTGGAAGCGATTTTTGATTTGCGGTCAGCCGTCAAAGTCGGCAAACCGATGTTTGTTTCCTGAAAAACGATTTTCGGGACGGTTTTGTCAACCAGCTCGGATTCCGCGCCGGTCGAAACAATCGCTTCGGCGTAGCGTCCCTGTTCGAGATAATTCTGCCCGATGTTGGTCGCCGCGCCCGACTGCCGCAAAGCCTGAAAGCGCGTCATCAAATTCTGTCCTTCCGCACGCGAATTGTTTCGCAAAAGCGCGGTCGCCAGCGAATACATCGCCGTCGAATTATACGGCTCGGCGGCGAGCGCGACGCGAAAAACCGCGACAGCTTCGGCGTATTTGCGCTGCGAAACGTAAATTTGACCGAGATTGACGTTCGCGCCGACATCGTTCGGGTCGCCGCCCAGAACTTTAATAAAAGCGGCGACGGCATCTTCGGTGCGATTCTGAGTTTTGGCGATCAGTCCGAGAATATACTGCGGCTGCGGCTGTCCGGGCGAAGCGGCGGCGGCGATTTTAGCGGCTGGCAGTGCGCCGTCGAGGTCTTGGGCGTTGAAAAGCGCGATTGCCAAATTGATTTGTGCGATTTTCAGTTGCGGATCGAGTTCCAGAGCGCGTCTGAATTGTTCCGCGCCCGCCTGGTGATTATATTGTTCGAGCTGCGCCACGCCGAGATTATTGGCGCGATAGGCGTTCTCACGCGCGCCGGCGGAAATCTCTTTCTCCGGTTGAGCCGCCGCCGGACGGCGCGTTCCGTCGGCAGCAGCAAGCAGTAAAAAAGCGGCAGCTAAAATATACGCAGTCAATTTCATAAAATTATTGTAGCAGTTTTCCGCCGTTTTTTTGCCCTTTGCGAGCCGGTGTCCGGCAGCCGAAATTGACGAAAGTTTGCGGCTTCGGGTCAGAGTCCACGCTCTCGGCGTATTCTTCCTTCGAGCGAAGCGCGGCGGGACAAAGTGCGTTCCGCGTCTGGACTCTGACCCGAAGCCGCAAACTTTCGTCATCACAGCCATATTTACACCGGCATCGGTTACAACGCATCAATCGCTTTGTCCAGCGTCTCGCCAACTTCGTCAATCTGCGCGTCGGTGAGGCGGTTGAAAAACGGCAGCGCGATGACTCGTTCGGCGGCGCGTTCGGCGAGCGGGTAATCGCCGATTTTATAGCCGAAATTCTCAACGTAGAACGGCTGCAAATGAATCGGCGCGAAGTAGCGTCCGCAGCCGATTCCGGCTTGATTCATCGCGCGGACAACCGAATCGCGCTGCGTTCGCGTGAAATTTTCGTTCAATCGGACGACGTAAACGAACCAACTGATTTTTCCGTCCGGCAAATCAATTTCAGGTGTTATGAGATGCCGATTTTTCGCCAATCTTTCATTATATTTTCGCGCCGCCGCCGCTCTCTGCGGCAAAATAATTTCGAGCCGTTTGAGCTGTTCGATGCCGAGCGCACAATTGATGTCGGACAGGCGATAGTTATAGCCGAGCGCGACGTGTTCAAACCATTCGGAATTCGCGTCGCGTCCCTGATTTCGCAGCATTGCGGCTTGTTCGGCGATCAAGTCGTCGTTGGTGACGATGATTCCGCCTTCGCCCGTCGTGATTTGTTTGTTCGGATAAAACGCGAAAACTCCGGCATCGCCGAGGTTGCCGACGCGCCGATTGTCAGATTCCGCGCCGATGGCTTCGCAGGCATCCTCGATGATTTTCAGATTATAACGCCCGGCGATTTCGACGATTGCCGGCATCGGCGACGGGCGACCGAAAACGTGAACGACCATTATCGCTTTCGTCTTTGAAGTGATCGCGGCTTCGATTTTGCCCGCGTCAATGTTTAATGTTCGCGGATCAATATCAACGAACACCGGCATCGCTTTCTCGTAAAGCAGAACATTGGCGGATGCGACGAAGCTAAACGGCGTGGTGATAACTTCATCGCCCGCCTTTAATCCGAGACAGCGAACGCAGAGATGCAGCCCGCTCGTGCCGGAATTGACTGCCACGGCGTGTTTTGCGCCGGCGTATTCGGCGATATTTTTCTCAAATTCTTTAAGTTTCGGACCTAAACTAAGGCGCGGCGAGCGCAGAACTTCGACGACGGCGTTGATCTCGGATTCGGAAATGTCGGGCGCGGAAAGCGGAATTCTCATAAACCTTCAACCGTTTTATACTGTTGCGCCAAATCTTTTAGAGCGTGTTTGGGAATTCAGAAAAGACCGGTAATTTCACACTTGGCATTTTTAATTTTTACTGAATATAAATTAAAAATGCAGAATGCCGAATGTAAAATTAAGCCGTTAACTCTTTGCCCGAATGACTTTCCAAACACGCCTTCAGCGGCACGGCGCGTTTGATCAAAAGCTCGTCGCCCAATTTTACTTCACACAAAATTTCGACGATTTTTTCCGAAGCGTGTCCGTCGCCGTAGGGATTCGTCATCCCGTCTAAGGATTCACGAAAACTTGCGCTCAAGCCTTTTTCAATTGCCTGCGAAATCGCGTCTGTTTCAGGTGCGGCATCAATAATATTTTTCGCCTGATCGCGTCCTTTCTGGCGCATTCCGACGTTGACGCACGGCACGGGAATGGACGGCGTTTCCATAATTCCGCTGCTCGAATTTCCCAAAAGCAAATCCGAATATTTGAGCAAACTCCAGTATTTCAAATGATTTAAGTTGACGAAAAGATGCGCGTTCGGGCGCGTTTGACAAAAGATTCGGGCGCGTTCGATCAGTTGATGACTTCCGGCATCGGAGTTCGGATAGCAGAAAACAATCTGCGTTGAAAGTTTCTCCAGAGCGGCGAAAACCGCGTCGGCTTCGGCAATGGTATCGCGCTGAATCGTCACCGGATGATACGCGGCGACAACGGTTTTTTGATCGAAATCCAAACCCAGATCAGCTTCGATTTCGGCTTGTGAAAATAATTTTCGGCGGCGCAGATTGTCGAGCGACGGCGAACCGACCAGATGAACGCGCCACGCTTCTTCGCCCATCGCCAAAACTCTCAGCCGTGAATTCTCGTTCGTCGTAAAATGCAGATGACTCATTTTCGTTAGCGCGTTTCGCACCGCGTCGTCAATCGCGCCCTCGCTGACATCGCCGCCTTCGATGTGCGCTATCGGAATCCGCAAGGCGAGCGCGACCGAAGCCGGCGCGAGCATTTCGTAGCGGTCGGCGATGAGCAGCACAATATCCGGGCGCATTCTGCCCAGAACGTCCGCCAAACCGAGCGTCGCCGCGCCGATAGTCTTCGCCATTCCGACATCCGAATCGGAACTGAACAGACACTCGACGCGCTCGTCAATGGTGAACCCGTCGGCTTCGATTTCCTTGAAAGTCTGCCCGAATTCGGGCGAAAAATGTGCGCCCAAAACGATCAGTTTCAAGTCAATTTCAGGACGATTTTGCAGTTCCTTGAGCGTCCAGTAAAGATGCCCGTAATCTGCTCGTGAAGTGGTGACGACCGCGATTTTGCGCCGCGCAGTAACTTTTTGCTCGCTCATTCAGATAAATAATTCGCTCAAATTCGCCGGCAAAAATTTATCGTCCGGCGGTCGTCTTCAAATCTTCCGAGTTGACCGCCGTGCCGTCGAAATAGCTTTTGATTTTCGGGAAAATATGCGTCGAAACTTTGCGTCCCAATTCCAAACCGGCGAGGTTGTCGGCTTGGATGTGGTAGCCGCCCATTACGCGCGACAGTCCAGCCATTTCCGCTGTTTTGCTGAACGTCGGCAGTTGCAGAACAATCGTGCCGTCGCCCCCTATTTTGTCGCTCGGTTTGCCGTCGTAGCTTTGTTTGATTTCACAGGAAATGCCCGGTTCGGTTAATTCGCCCGGATGACGGGTATCGGTCGCGCCGAAAAAGTCGCTGCCGGTGAAAAGTTCCAGGGTTTTCGCGCTCGCCGCGCTGACCGCGCTGTGACCGGAAACGTAGCCGGGAAACGGCGGCGTGATAAATGATAAGGGCGAATACGGATGCCAGTCTTCGGCGCGAACCATCGTCACGCCTTTGCCCGCGCCGCTCCAGCCACGCACCATCTGGTCTTTGTAATAATATCTGACGAGCGTCCACGGACGCGCCGAATCGTAAAATCTTTTGGCTTCCCACGCCGCGATAAAGGCATCGAACGCCGTCACGCCGACGGCAAAATACATTTTGACATCTTTATCAACGTCGTTTTTGTCGCGCAAGGACACGGCTTGCGCGAATTTCAGCCAATGTCCCGATTGTCCGGTCGAACGCGGTCCGTCGCGCATAAATTCGACGATGGCTTTTTGTTCGAGCGTCAGACTGCCGTTATACATCAGCACTTCGTCAACCTCTTTTTTCAGTTCATCCGAACCGGTTTTCGGCGGCGGCGGCGGGCGAAACATATCGCTGCGCTCCAAGCCGAACGGCTTGACGCGATACCACTGCGGCGTTAAAAATCCGGGCGTGGCTTTTTTGTCGTCGGCGAGCGTGAATTCAATCGGCTGCCAGCAATCCGGGTCAATAATTTTGTTCCACGGATTGACGGGACGATAAAAAGTGTAATCGGAATACGGTTTGCCGTTCGAGCCTAATTCGTCGCCGAGTTGATTCGCGCCGTCGTGTCGGCGATATTCGAGCAATGCCGCCGCCGCGACATTGCCGATGCCCGGCGGCTTGGTCGGGTCGGTCGAATTATCGTTCGGATTGAAGCCGCGCTGCCGCATCTGCTCGTCGAGCCAAACTTTATCTTCGGGAAAAAGATCGAGCATTGCGCGATAAGTCGCATACGCGATTGCCGTTCGTTTGTTGGCTTCGGTGCGCTCTTTTTTCGGACGGCGCAGTTTGCCGCCCAATCGCGTTCCGACCGCTTTGTCGTCGTAAGCCGCCCAAGCGTCATACATCGCCGTCGTGATAATCATCAGCATCCGCGAGCCAATCGTCGGACGCGGCGAAACGCGCCCGTGTTCCCGCGCCGTCGCTTCGAGCGCGACATCGAGCCATTCGTAGGCGGCGGATTTTACGGGCGGCGACTCCTTCGAGTTCGCTGCCGATTTCGCCATTTGCGCCAGAGTTTTCGGCGCGAAAGACGGCGACAGAATCAGGCTGGCAAAACCGATTGCCAATAACCACAATGCAGACGACCGATAAGTTTTCATAATTTTATTCTCGACCGATTCCCAAAGCATCGGCGACGCGGTTGATATAATTAAACCACGAAGCAATCAATGTAATCTGCAAAATCGCCTGATCGTTGAAACCGGCTTCGCGCAATTTTTCGTGATATACCGGCGAAATTTTCGTCGCATCCTTCGTCAACTGCACGACGTAATCGCACATCACCGTTTCAGCTTCCGTGATCGGCGCGGTTTTATAATCCGCCCGCAGAGCAACAATCAAATCGTCGTCCAAAGTTACGCGACGCAGAAACTCTGCGTGAGATTCCAGTCAGTAATGACAATTATTGACGCTTGACACCATCGTTGCAATCATTTCGTGCTGCCGTCGTTTCAAAGGCAAATCCGGCGACATCAAAACGCTGAATTCGGCGAAAGCGTGAAACATCGCTTCGGGAATCAGAGTGTGCGACGCGATCACCGATTCGTCCGATTGGCTCGCCTGCGGCACGGGTTCGTTGTATTCCGACGGATACGAAGCCCGCAATTCCGACATTATTTTCTGTAATTTGTCGTCCGCTTCCGCCCACGGAACGGTTTTTATCCAAGCCATATTCGATTTTAGATTTTAGATTTTAGATCGGCGATTTGTGCTGAAAATCAAATAATAAACGGGAATGTCCGACAAAACAACCGCCGCGCCGAGAAGTGACGGCAGCGGATTTTGCAGCGCAATTAACAGCCGAACAATCGTCGTCACCAGCAAAAAGAAAATCGGTGTCAATTCGGAATCTTTTTTTGAACGTGAAAACCCTCGACCAACGCAGATCGAGCGAACTGCCATTGTCGTTAAATCAGACACCGGCGAACGCGCGCGGCGACTCTGAATTTCAGCGGTTTTTGTTTGTTTTCGACGGCGGCGGCGGAATCGCCGTCTTTGCCGTTTTGTCGCCGACCAAAACGGCAAATTTCTTCTGAGTTTCCGCTGACCAGCCGGGAATCAAATCTTTGACGATGCCTTTCTCGTCAACCAGAATCGTCAGCGGAACGGTCAGTTCATCGGTCGCGTAAAGCTGCTCGATTGCCGTCGCGCCGCCGATTAAAATCGGATAGGTCACGCGCTTGTCGGCGATATAGCCTTTAACATCGGCGTTTTTCTCCGCGTCAACATTCAAACCGATTAAATCAATGCCGCGAGCCGCCAGCGACGGACGCATTTTCTCCAACTCCGGCATCTCCCTCCCGCACGGAACGCACCACGTCGCCCAGATATTTATCAAAGTCTCGCGTCCGGGCTGGTATATTTTACCCAGCGAACTCGCCGCGCCGTTCATCTTTCTGACGGCGAAATCCGGCAGCGATGCGCCGATTTTGATTTTCAAACTTTGCGCGAAAATTTCGGCTTTCGTCAATGGATTCGGCAAGTTTGCCTTTGCCAATTGAATCGTTTCGATTTTGCCGTGACCCTTCTTCAGGATGAGCGTCGAATTCGCCGACATTTCGCCCGCAAAATTTTCGACCACGCCGTTCGCCCACGTCACTTCGACTGATTCGGCACGTTCGTCCTTGCCCAACCCGAACAAAAGACGCGGATCATTCTGTGAAATAAAACCCGCCCCGCCGGATTTGATTTTCGTCAAAGTTCCGGCGGAAGTTTTCACGCGCACGACCGAACCGAAGGCATCGCGTGAAATTGTTTTGCCGTCGCCTTCCAGAATGACACGCAAAAAATTGTTGTCCTGCCCGACGTTATTCCTGAAAAGCAGGTGCGTCTGGTTTTGAATCGTCGTCAAAAAAACGTCCGCATCGCCGTCATTGTCAAAGTCGGCAAACACGCCGGCGCGTCCGTCCGTAATCGAATCAATGCCCGAAACGCCCGAAATATCGGTGAATTTCTTGCCGCCCAAATTCAAATAAAGCGGATCGCGTTCGTAGCCGCTGAACGAAAATCCCTGCCCGAACATCAATTGATTTTGATCTGAGCGCAGCGCGCCTTTTTCCGCTTTCCCCGTATTGTCCTGCGACACAACTTGCCGCCAGAACTGACTTCAGGTGTCCTTCATAGACTTGCCCGAAATAAAGCCGTTCGGCGTGTAGATGTCTTCCCAACCGTCGTTGTCAAAGTCTATAAAGCCGCCGCCCCACGCCCAGCCGCCGCTGAATCCGCCGACTTCCGCCGTGACATCCTTAAATTTTCCGTCCCCGGTATTTTCATAGAGATTGTTGCCCGCCGCGAGTTTTTTCAAGACGTTATCCTTTGCGCTCGAATTCGGAAAAAGGCGCGTCAGAATTCGATTGCCCGCCGTCGAACTCATATTCGTCGTGTGCAGATCGAGCAAACCGTCGTTGTTGTAATCGCCGAACGACACGCCCATTCCGTTGCCCGGATCGAGAACGCCGCGTATCTCGGCTTCGTCAACGAAGTGATCGCCCTGGTTGATAAACATCGCCTTTTCGCCGAAGTCGTTGGCGACGTATAAATCAATTTTGCCGTCGCCATTGAGGTCTGCAAATTCCGCCGCGTAACTCCAACGGTGATCGTCAACGCCCCATTTGGCGGCTTCTTCGCGGAAAGTTCCGTCCGGTTGGCTGATGAATAATAAATTGGGTGTCCCGTTCGTCGCCCTGAACCACGAATTCGGCGTTACCTGCCCGTAACGATTATACGAAGCGACGTAAATATCGAGCCGCCCGTCGCCGTTGACATCGCCCGCCGCCGCCGAAAACCCGATGGCATCTTTCGCCACGCCGCTTTCCAAAGACACGTCTTCAAATTCGAGTTTGCCCGTTTGCTTGAATTTATTTTCCAGCAAAATCTGCTGTCCGACCGCCGAAATAAAAATATCTTCGTCGCCGTCATTGTCATAATCGAAAATAATCGGAGCCGTTCCTGCCGCCGTAATTTTCACGCCCGCTTCCTCGGCAACGTCGCGGAAACCGCCTTTGCCGTCATTCAAATACAAATAATTGCGGTTTGCTCCGACGACGAAAAGGTCAATCCAGCCGTCGTTGTTAAAATCTCCGGCAGCCGCGCCGTGCCAGACGAAAGAGCTGTTTTCCGGCGTTCCGAAACCCGGCATCACTGCCCCGACACCGGCGGGAGAGCCGACTTCGGAAAATAAATCTTTTTCGGCAACCAGCGAATCGAAACTGACTAATTCAAACGAATCAAACTGCCAGTGTTTATTTTTGGCGGCGCGGACGTTCGCCCAAAAAACACCACGCGCCCATTCGCGCCTGCCGTTTACCTCGCGCCCGATAACGTAAAAGGCGATTCGCGCTTTGCCGCTCGCGCCGACGACCGCCGTCGGCTGTTCCGCTCCCGCGACGGATTTTGCGTCGTCGGCGAAATTCGCCTCTTTGACCTTAAACCGCGCGTCTTCGATTTCGGAAAAATGCGCCAGAAATTCCGTCCAACCCTCCAAAAACGCTTTGCCCGTTATTTTATTCGCGCCCGCCGCTTTATCGGAGACGTTCAAAGCGACACTTTCTTTTGCCTGCCAGTCGTGTGCGCCGATCCATTTGACCTGATTTCTAAGCGGCATCGGACGCGAGGGAAAAGGTTTGGCAGCCATCTCGAAGGGAAAAAATTCAGCCGCCGCCGGTAAATCGCGGTCGCGCACGGCAACCGAAAGTCCCAATAAATCGTTTGCCAGCGATTCCGACAATTCTTCGACCATTTCAAGGCGATTGCGGTCAACCGGTGCCGTTTTATCCGCTGCCGGACTTCCGTTCTGTCCGGTGACTTTATGTAAACCGCCGATGACGATTAATAAAATCAACGTCCACGCCAACGAAATCGCTCGGTCGGCATAAAATTGATAAATGGGTGAATAATTCATTTTTGCGTTGAGCCATCCAACGGCAATCGTCGAAACGGAATTTGCAGTGTCTGCGATCTTTTCCGCCGTCCGCCGCTTTGCCGCGATTGAATTTTTATCGGCAATCAGATTTGAAACTAAGCATCTCAACAAAATTAGATTAGTGTTTCATCTGTCAAAGTCCAATAATTATAAGGGCTCTAGATTTACAAAGTCTAACTTATTTCTGTTGGGGTG
>JAYVKL010000096.1:0-3099 GCA_043768465.1 Pyrinomonadaceae bacterium | reverse complement strand
ACCACGCCTTTTTGCAAACCGAAATATTTAGGCGAATGGCGGGCATTAAAAGTTTGAAGTTTGGTTTCAAATTTCTGTCCGTCGCTGCTTGAATGAACCATTTCATTAATGTCGTAATGTCGAAATAAGGGAAATCGAGCAATCGCATTGGTCACCAAATCGTTAGCGGCTTGGAGAGTTTCGGGACGAATAAAGTTTTCCGAGGTTATTTTTAGAGTTTGATAATCGAGGTCGGAAATATCGCCCATTTTGCCCAAACCGATATTTGTTCCCCAAGCCATCAGACAGGCAGTAATAATTGTTTGATCTGCATTTTTTTTGACATATCGCCCCAAAAGATGTTCAAAAGAGTCCATAAAACCTGTATTCCAATGAACGAACCGGAGAACATTATGAAGATTTACCTGAGGAATTGAATCAAAAAATGAATCATTGACACCATCAACTTTCGCCGGATACTCAAGCACCCAGCGGTTTTGAGAATTTCCGCTCTTAAAAACAAGATGTTTGTTTTCGGCGGAAATAATTCGCTCGTTGACGCGCTCGATTTGGTTCTCCAAAGTTTCTTTGAGAAATTCGAGATGAGTTGTGATTGAGTCCTTGAGAATCGGTAAATTAGCATTTTCAATCAGCCGCTCCTTATTTTGCCACTGGTCATCGTCAAGTAAATCATCTTCAAAACTGCGAAATCTGATACTATCGCGGCAGTAAATTTCGCCCGCTTCCACCCTGTCACGCAAAAGCCGGTAAACGAGAAATTCATAACGGTCGGGAATAATCTTTTTCTGCCTTGCCTTTTTATCAATAATATAAAGATAACGCTTTTGGTTTTCCGGGATAAAAGAGACGGGAAATTTATCTGACGGAATTTGCTGAAACGGTTTGTCGGCAAGAATTATTTGCCGCAGAAAGCTAATTGCTTCGAGCAAATGGGCATCGGCTGAAGAAGCGGTAAGTTCGACTGAAGTTAAAATCGGGCGCAAGTTTAATTTTATCCGATGCGAGATTTTTTCCAGAGCTTCCCAGCGAAGTTCCGTTTCATCAAACTTTTTTTCGTGAGTGATATGTTCAGCCACCCGATTGATTGCCTCCGGGCTTAAAATTTTGAAGGCTTTTTGCTGCACCTCGCCAAAAGGAGTTTCCGGTGGTATTTGCCGGTCGGTAAAAAGTTTGAGAACCTGCGGAGCTTTGCCAATATCCTGATTGGTTTCCAGTCTCATTGATAAAAGTCTCTCGAGGGTTTCTTCTTTGGCTTGGTCAGTGTATTGCCGGAGTCGATAAATAAGAGAATTAATCAAATTATCATTCACTTTTTGGTAGCGTTGATGAGCAAAACACAACAAATAAAGATAGACCACGCGCGGGTAAAATCGTTTCAGTTTATAGACCGAGTAATAGAAAACCAGCGAAGAATAGTAAGCAATGCTTTGATTGGAAATGTCTAACTCCGGCAATAATTTTTGGGCTAATCGGTAGATTTCATAAAGTTGTGCAGCCCGGGCGATTTCACGTTTTATTTCCTTGAGACTCAAATCTTTGGGTTCGCGCTTTAATTGCGTAACCTCATAAAAATTGGCTGAAGCTACTAAAAGTCCGTCTAAAAGATTAATGTCCGAGGATGTTAAAGATTTCTCCAGCACATTTGTTAACCGGGCTTGTTCGAGATTTATCGCCTGTCCGACAATATCCTGTAAAAGGCTATATCCGGGAAGAATGATATTTTCCGCTTGTATGAACGAAACAATTTCCCGAAAAATATAAATCGGCTTGACCGAAATTTTGGCGAACCGGCGTGCTTTATCTTCAATCATTCGCCGCTGATTTTTTCCGCACCACTGATAGCGGTATAAATTAACGGTAAACTGTTGTTGTTTTAGTCGAGTGTTTTTGGCTGCTGTTTGCCCGAAATTAATCTTCTGACCGGGAAAATATGAGCGCACGACAAATTCAATATCATCCCGAACTTCCTCAAACTCAAAATTGAAGAAAATATGACGAGCCTTAAAATATCCGAGCTGCAAAATAAAATAAACTTGAGCGTTCAAAGAACGTGATTGTTTGAGAAATTCCTTTTCGGCTTCAGTCAGGGAAAAATACAAAAAACGCTCATCGTGGTTAAACTGAGGTAACTCAAAAATAGTTTGAATTTCATCTTTACCAAGAATTTTCAATCTGCGTGAATTCGCGTTATTGTCGGGATCATTCACTCCTTTCATAGTTCCGGGTAAGTCTCTGAATTAATCAAACTCATCGTTTCATCTCGAAGCAGAGCTTTCAATTTCAACCGGATTAGTTTGCGGACAATACCGGTAAAGGGTTGAGCGGGATATTTTTAATGTTTGGCAAATTTCTTTAACGTCAACCGTTGGATCATTCAAAAGCCGTTTTGCCATTTCGATTTGTTTGGTGGTCAGTTTAGGCGGTCTGCCGCCCAGTCTGCCGCGGGTGCGGGCGGCTTTTAATCCGGCGTTCGTGCGTTCCCGAATCAATTCCCGTTCAAATTCGGCTAAAGCTCCAAAGACGTGGAAAATCAATTTGCCGCCGGAAGTAGTGGTATCAATCTTTTCCTGCAAACTCAATAATCCGACTCCGCGTTCTTTGAGCAGATTAACCGTTTCAATCAAATGCTTGAGTGAACGTCCGAGCCGGTCAAGTTTCCAGACCACCAAGTTATCACCGCTCCTGGCAAATTCAATCGCTTCTGCTAAACCTTTGCGTGAATCAATCGCCCCGCTTGCTACATCACGAAAGATTTTTTCACATCCTGCTTTAGTCAGAGCGTCTTCTTGTAGTTCCAAATTTTGGTCGAGTGTGGAAACTCGCGCATAGCCAAGATTCATAAACTGAATTCTATTTCTCAAAAACAAACAAAAGTGATTTTAGTTGAAGAGTATCCCAAAAGTCAGGAACAAGCAATATTTTTAGGACATTGATTATGAGATAAGTTTTGATACAACAAAACGGCAAATTTCGAGGTGAATTTGGAAGGTAGTTAAAATGTCCTAAAAACGCTCGTTTTTGAGAAGGACGAAAAACGGAAAAATCTATCTGTTAAACACTGTTATTGCTCCGGTTCGAGGGGTTGGGCAAATAACCCCA
>JAYVKL010000095.1:0-6861 GCA_043768465.1 Pyrinomonadaceae bacterium | reverse complement strand
GCGATTCTAACCGCTCGAACTGCGGCATGGTTAAATCAGTTGTATACGCCATTATCCCGGTAAAAACGATTTCCCACTAAACTGCAAACAGGTTCTATAGAAAAATCTGCCCGTCCAAGCCTGAATCTCGACGGATTCGGGCGCGAGTTGCGCCGCTTTGACGAACAACTCCTCCGCCTGTTTGAGATTGCCCTGCTTTTGCATCGCCGCCGCTCGGTTGAAAATTTCCGTCGCCTGTTTGTCGGTTGCCGCCGGTGGAGTCGGCACGGTTTGTTTGCTTTCGTCGAGCCACGACATACCGACCGGAGCGTTGCTGAATCGCACTGCGCCGCTGAAGGCGGCTGCAAATGCCTGATTGAAAACAGGTTCGGGAAACCGCGCCCGCCGCGCGTATTCCGAAATATAAAATGCCTGAAGACGGTCGCCCTTTTGCCAGTAGTATTTGGCGAGCGCGAGATGCGGCGCGGGCTGCATATATTCGGCGGCAAGCTGTCGGCGGAGTTGGGTAAGTTTCGCATTTTCGGTTTGTCCGGCAACAAATCCGGCGAAAACGAAAAACAAACCGGCTAGCAGAAAATATCTCTTGAAATCATTCGGCTGAATCATAATTTTTTACATCGTATAACGGGAGTTCAGGATGGAGACGGGCGCGGCGTGATGCCGGATCAAGTCTAAAGATTCAGATAATCGAAGTCAACAAAATTTATTCGCTGCAACCGTCGTCAATCGGCGGCAGACACTCGCCTCCGACGCTCGTCGGGCAGATACGAATTGCCGGGCGTAAACCTTTAACTATTTATTTCGCGTTTCCCTTTTTCTTGTTATACTAAAACCTCAATTTGCAACTTCGGCAAATTTGAGTCGTAGAAGCTGTGCGGCGAGTTCTTTCGAGCGGGTTAAATTATTTGAGGAGCGATAGATAAGAAATGGGATTGTGGGCAAGGATAATGCGAATGTTTCGCGCCGGAACGGGCGCGGCTCTCGACCGCGTGGAAAACCCGGAAATGGTGCTTCAGCAAACCATCCGCGATATGCGCGACCGCGTGCCAGATTTGAATAACTCCGTCGCGCAGGTGATGGCGACCGAGCGGCTGCTGGCGAAAAATAAAGAGCGTTTGAGCGAACAGGTCGTTGATTTGGACTCGAAAATCAAAGCCTCGGTTAAGTTGGGGCGCGACGATATTGCGACCGCTTACATCGGACAGTTGCAGCAGTCGCAGATTGATTTGGAAAAAACCACCAATCAACTCGACCACGCCTCGAACGCCTCGAAACAAGCCTTAAAAGCGCGTGATAATTACGTTTTGCAAATGCAGAAACGCACCGCCGAAGCGATGCAGTTAATCAGCGCGTCGAAGCAGGCAAAATTGCAGGAGCAGCTCGCGCAGACGATGGAGACTTTCAACATCGGCGACGATTCTTCGACCTTCAACGAGATGCGCGAGAAAATTGATCGCCGCGTTGCTGCCGCCGAAGCCAAACTTCAACTCGGCTCATCATCGGTTGACTCGAAAATGCAGGACATCGAACGCGAAGCGATGGACATTCAATTGCAAGATAAACTGCTCGAATATAAACAAAATATGGGAATGCTCGGCAGCGGCTCCAATAACAGCGGCAAACAAATTTCCGCCAACTCTCAAGTCCCGGACGAAATTACGCTCGACCAGGTTCTGCTCGAAGAAGCGAAAGAAAAATGATTCTCAAGTAATAATCGGCAAAACCCGAACGCCCAAAACCGCATCTAGTTAATAGTTATGCCAGACATTGCCAAGTATCAACAGGGAATCGAAAGATTCAACTCATCTTACGCTAAAGAAGCCATCAAGGAGCCGGTCAATTTTTGGGGATTGGCGGGTTTTGCAGTCGCGGCGGCTTATACGCAAAGCGTGATTCCGCTGCTCATCGCGCTGATTTGCGAAATCGCTTTTCTATTGATCGTTCCCGTGCTGCCCGCGTATCGCCAACTCGTCCAACGCCGGGAAAAGGAACGTCTGTTTATGCTGAACAAGGCGACCCGCGAGAAATTGATCAAAAGTTTTACGCCCCGCGAACGCGAAGCCGTCGAATATCTGCGCTGGCAGAAAGATAAAATTCAGGAGAATTATTTTAAGTTTACGGGAACGAAAGCCCTGCCGAACAATTTGACTTCGCTCGACCAGCGTTGGGAAGATTTCGTGGATTTGCTCGATGTCTATCGCCGCCGCAAATCGCATCTGAAATCAATCAACCGGCAAGCCGTTCACAATCAGTTGTCGCAAGCCTTCCGCGCCGCCGAAAACTCGCCGGATGAGAAAACCAAGCGCGTTCAGCAAACGAACGTCGAGATTCTGAAACGCCGTTTAGCTTCGTTTGACGAACTGGAGCGAAGCGTCAAATTGGTTGAAGGGCAGTTGCAGTCAATCGAAAACTTCTTCGGCTATTTGAACGACGAAATCGTTACGATGTCCACGCCGGAAAAATTCTCCCTGCTGGATTTCGAGCAGTTGTCCGATTCGATTGCGATGACCAAACAGATGCTCGACCAAACTTCCGACGCGATGGGCGCACTCGACGCGCACAACCGGGCAATGGGAAATTACGAACTGCTGCCGAATTCAAATTCATAAAAATTGATTTTAACTTTGGTGAAAACGGGTGATGCTTTTAATTTAAGCGTCGCCCGTTTCCGCTTTATTCAATCCGGCAGTTCGCACGATAAAATCCACCGCGTCTTTCGGCGAATCGGTCAGGTGAATCAAACCCAAATCTTCGGCGTTGATGTTTTTCTCGTTGAGCATCGTCGAAGTGATCCAGGATAAAAGCCCGCGCCAGTATTGCGAACCGAACAAAACAACGGGAAAATTGCGGATTTTCTTGGTTTGAATCAGCGTCAACGCTTCAAATAATTCGTCCATCGTACCGAAGCCGCCGGGAAAAATAACGTAGGCGTTCGAGTATTTGATAAAGACGGTTTTGCGAACGAAAAAGTATTTGAATGTCAGCGATTTCGTCAGATACGGATTCGGCTGCTGCTCGAAGGGCAGTTCGATGTTGCAGCCGACCGAGACTTTTTTCGCATCGAACGCGCCGCGATTTGCCGCCTCCATAATTCCGGGTCCGCCGCCGGTGATAATTTCAAAACCCGCTTCGGCAAGCAATCTGCCGGTTTCCCGCGCCGCGATGTAATTTTCATTATCCTCGCCGGTGCGCGCTGAGCCGAAGATCGAAACGCCGCGCGTGATCGTCGCCAGCGAATCGAAACCGTTGACGAATTCGCCCATAATCCGAAAAACACGCCACGAATCCGAAGTTTTATATTCGTCTTCCGGGTTCGGCGAACGCAGCAGAACTTCGTCGTCGGTCAACTGCCAGTAATCGTTTTTTTCTTCGAGTTCTTTCGCTTCGGCAACCGTTTTCGGTTCGATTGTTTTGGCTTTGGTTTTGGGTGCGGAGATTTTTTTGAAAGTCGGCTTTTTCTTGGTTGTCATTTGGTAAGTTTCAATTTTATACGGCGGCTGGTCTCTGAATGCCGATAATGTTAAACCCGCAGTCAACGTAAATCGTTTCGCCGGTAATCGCCGACGACAAATCGCTCACGAGAAACAGCGCGGCGTTGCCGACTTCGCGGACTTCGACGTTGCGGCGGAGCGGGGCGTTTTCGGCGATATGTTTGAGCATCGCGCCCATACCTTTCACGCCGCGCGCCGATAAAGTATTGATCGGTCCCGCGCTGATCGCGTTGACTCGAATGTTTTGTTTGCCCAAATCTTCGGCTAAATATCTGACGGAAGATTCGAGCGCGGCTTTGGCAACGCCCATCACGTTGTAATTCTGCACGACTTTTTCCGCGCCGTAATAACTCATCGCCACGATGCTGCCGCCGTCTTTCATTAGCGGCGCGGCGGTTCGCGCCAGTTGCGGCAATGAAAACGCGCTGATTTCCAAAGCGGTCAAAAACGCTTCGCGCGAAGTCATCAAAAACTCGCCTTCCAATGCTTCTTTCGGCGCGAACGCAATCGAATGAATCAAAAAATCGAGTTTGTCGAACTGCCGTTCAACCGCCGCAAAAGCCGCGTCAACTTCCGCCTGATTCGTGACATCGCACGGGACGACGAGCGCGCCGTCCATCTCTTTCGTCAGTTTTTCGACGTTCTCTTTCAAACGGTCGCCTTGATAAGTGAAAGCGAGTTTCGCGCCTTTCTCCGCGCAAGCCGACGCGCAAGCCCAGGCGATTGAACGCTGGTTGGCGACACCGAAAATCATTCCGACTTTGTTTTCGAGCATAATTTCGAGATTTTAACTTATATTGAATCGAATTGACCACAAAGGCAAAAAGACTTAGCCACGAACAAACACGAAAGAACACGAAAATTTTATAATTTTATTTCTTAGAATTTCGTGTTTGTTCGTGGCTGAATTTTCTATTTTATGCAGAAGCCGATTTTTCAAACGGAATATCGTCGAAATGCGTCATTCGTTTGAAAGCCGCGAACCGCTCGTTGATTTCTGCCTGAGTCAGACGGTCAACGCGCTCCGTGCCGAATTCTTCGACGTTGAACGAAGCCATCACCGAACCGTAAATCATCGCGCGGCGCATCGTTTCTTCCGTGATTTCCTTTTGCGAAGCGAGATAGCCCATAAATCCGCCCGCAAAAGTGTCGCCCGCGCCGGTCGGATCGAAAACGCTTTCCAAAGGATAAGCCGGAACGACAAAATAAGAATCTTTCGTGAACAAGGTTGCGCCGTATTCGCCGCGTTTGATGACAACGGCTTTCAAACCGAAATTCAAAATCGCTTTCGCCGCTTTGTGAATATTCGGTTCGTCGGTTAACTGCCGGGCTTCGGCATCGTTAATGATAATGCAGTCAACGACTTTGACCGTTTCAATCAGCGCGTCTTTCATCGAAGAAATCCAGAAGTTCATCGTGTCCATTGCGACGAATTCGGCTTTCTCGCACTGCTCGCGGACTTGTTTCTGAAGCATCGGCAAAATGTTCGCCAGAAATAAAATGCGCGAATTTTTCGATTCCGGCGACAATTTCGGATCAAAAGTTTCAAATACGTTCAACTGCGTGTCGAGCGTGTGCGCCGTGTTCATATCGTAATCGTAACGACCTTTCCAAAAAAAAGTTTTGCCGTCGGCAACGATTTCGATGTCGTCCGTGTTGATATTATGACGCTTGAAAACCGCCCATTCTTCATCGGAAAAATCGCCGCCAACGACACCGACGGCGCGAACGTCCGTGAAAAAACTTGCGGAGAGTGAAAAATGCGTTCCCGCGCCGCCCAAAATTTTATCGCGCTGACCGAAAGGCGTTTCCAAACCGTCAAACGCGATTGAACCGACAACTGTTAAAGGCATATTTTATAGATTTCCTGCTTATTATAATTTGAGAACTCAAATTATAAAGGATTGAAAATAAACTTTCATCTGTCAAGTCATTTTATAAATTCATCGTATAGGCTCAATTATTAGTTTTGATTAGTCACGTTGAGATTTAGGTTCTCCAAATAAGAACTCTGCTAAGTCAAAGTTTTCATCAGCACTCAACTTATTAAGTCCTTCAATTAGTTTTTCTTTTGGATTAGCTTCTCTTTTCTTCAAACTGGCTAACACACTTGTCCAAATTTCCCGCGTTTCCGCTCCTTCGTCCGACTGCGAACCATAACTGTTTTTTCTGGCGATCACGATTTTTCTAATCTCCCTTTCCGCATAATTATCTTCCGCCGGTATTTCGGCACTTTCACACCATTGATACAATCTTTCCGCCTTTTCGACATAAAAATCCTGCCAACCCCTGACTGCCGGATGTTTGACCTGCCGCTGACTTAACCTCCGGATTTTTGCCTTGATTTTCTTGGCTTCCACTTGATACTGCTTTTCGCTCAACCCCGCTTTTCTCAATTTCATTGCTTGGACGAGCAGTTTTATCATCTGCGTTGTGTAGTTTCGGATTTCCCGATGGCGCGGCTATTCTCCTGCTAAATCTTCTTGCTTTCTTAACAAATGAGCCTAACAATACTGAATTCGACACCCGACCCGGTTGTATCCCGCATATTGGTCAACCACTAAAACTCCGCTTAATTGCCCTTTCCCAAACACTTCTTCCACCACGCTCGCACTTCGGGTTAAGCGAAATAAATATAAACCGACTTCTTTTGCACCAAAATACCACGCATAACCATTGCCCCCGTTGGTGCGCCATCCGGTTTCGTCGGCGTGTCTGACCAATGATTTTCGGTAAATCGCTGTGAGCCGTTCCAGATTTGGTTTCAACTTCTTCCCGATCCGTTTCAAACTTGCACAAATTGTCGCTTCGCTTAACTTAAATCGCTCACTTATTTGTCCTAAACTGCGTCCTAATAAATAATGCTGTTCGGCTACTTCGACCACCAATTCGTTACTTAAACTGACTCTCGGAAAGGCATTTACTACTTTCCCACTAATTATTTTCTGACAAACAGGACACTTCTTGCGCTCAATTTGGTAATGAATCTTTTTGACTCGTTCCCGTTCCAGTTCGTAAACTCCTCGTTCATTTGCGCTTTGTTGATGCAAAGCACAACTGCAAGTTTGGCAGATTTCGGCGCGGGCTTCGGCAATTCGTCGCTCGTCTGCTTCTGAAGCACTAAATGTTTTTCGTCCAATTCCCGCGTGTCCGTGTTGCCCACCACCTTGTTTGGCTTGCTTTTCCGCGAGTGAACTTGCTTTAACCGGAACTTTGGCACTTGAGGTTGATGAGCCAAAAAATCCTTGTTTGAGTTTCCTTTCATTGAGATTGAGTTTTTGTCGAAGCCGTTGGTTTTCCTCTTTCAAACGGTCAATCTCACGCTGCTTATCTAAACAACTTTCACATAAATTGACTCCATATTCCTGAC
>JAYVKL010000094.1:0-8530 GCA_043768465.1 Pyrinomonadaceae bacterium | reverse complement strand
AATAAAGGGCTTAGGAAATCAAATTTTTGGCTTTTACTATGATTGAGCCTGTAAACTGTTGATTCTTAGCATCTAATTTTAACCCTTGATTCGCATTATGAATAATTTAACACAGTCGCAAATTGAAGCTAAACAAGCGTATCTCGACCGGCAAGCCGCGCAGATGCCTACTATCTACCAAAACGCTGACACGAACGAAAGAAACGCCATTATCAGGCAGATAGACTTTTTTCCGCCAGTCGTGCCGAAAAATGCCGGAATCTTTTGGTTGAAACTTCGGCGCAGATTGGAAAGATTAAACGAAAAAATGGTGTGAAATAAGAAAATCGAAATTATTTGGTGTGAATTTAGGTGTGAAAAGGAAAAGAGGCATTTTTCAATGCCTCTAAACCGTTATTTAATATGGTACACCCGGCAGGATTCGAACCTGCGACCCTCTGGTTCGAAGCCAGATACTCTATCCAGCTGAGCTACAGGTGCTAAAGTATTTCCGATTTTAGATTGATGCGCCGGGATTTGCAAATCGGACGAACGCCGGTTCGATTATTTTTTCTGAAAATCCTTCCGAATCAGTTTGACCAAATCCTTGATTTCCTGCTCGCTGAATTTATCTTGGTAAGCGGGCATTCCTTCTTCGGGAATGCCGTTTTGGATTGATTCGATCCAATCGGCACCGTCGTCTTTGATCATTCTGGCGGAAGTGAAATTCGGAGCCTTGATTTTCTTCCCGTCAATTTCGGAAGTCCCGCCGACTCCGCCCTCTTTATGACATTTAACGCAGTTCTCCGAATAATTAACACGCGCCGCCGCCAGTTCATCGGGCATCGGCGACGACGGCGATTTTGTCTCGGCGGCGACCGCCGGACTGCCGGTATTTGCCGCATTTGCCGTATTTGCCACGTTTGCCGCGTTGGTTAAATTAACCGAATTGCCCGGATTATTCGTTCGGGTTTGACTGCAAGCGAAAACGAACAGCGCGACGATCAACGAAATTAAGCCGATTTTTAATGTTTTCATTTTTTATCTTCGCAAAAATTACGGTCGGAGACTCTGAAAGTTTAACTTATAAAATATGGATTTGGCAAAGTTTAAAAAAATTACGACTGCCGAAAAATTTTAACCGGCGGCGGGAAGCCGGCAAAACTTTCGCCGGTGTTAAATTCATCTTCGAGTGAAACGATTGCCGAAGTTTATCACGCCGCCGAACATTCGGGATTGCGAATGGGAAGGCATTCGCTGCGCGATAAAAGAAATGGGCGCAACGCGGCTGATTGTGGTAAATTCATAAAACAAAAAGCGAGGAGAAAGTTATGCTCGAACAAGTTACGCCGCCGCCGCAGTATGTTTTTCATCCGTTGGATGAGGAAAGAGGCGAACTCTTTACCAACAAAGATGTCAAAAGATTTGCGATTGACAAATTCCGGGCAGAGTTAATGCGTGGCGCGATTGGCAGATCAAACGCGAGCTTTACGAAATTTACGGCGTTTCCGAATAACCGGGCGGTCAAACCGCTGGAAATGGAAATCGAGGTTTTCAAACCCGGAAAAGAAGGCCAAATTTATGCGGAGAACAAAACGGTCAAAACGAATTTTCTCCCGAAATTCAAATTGTCCGTCAAACAGTTATTTGCCGGCTGAACCAATCTATGAAAAAAACGAATTGCCTGTTTACCGTTTTAGTTTTTTTTCTGACGGCGGCGTGTTTCGCGCAGACTCCGACGCGGACGGCGGCGGTTGCGGGTTTGCAGGACGGCGTGACGGTGCGGCGCGATGGGCGCGGAATTCCGTATATCGAAGCGAAAACGGAAGCGGATTTGTATTTCGCGCAAGGCTATATCACGGCTTCCGACCGTTTGTGGCAGATGGATTTATACCGGCGCGTGGCTCGCGGCGAGACGGCGGAAATTTTCGGAAAAGCGACGCTCGAAGAAGATAAACGCTGGCGCAAATTCGGTTTTGCCGGTGTCGCCGTCGAAAACGTCAAAAATTTAACTGCTGAAACTCGCGCTGTTTTGGAAAATTACACGCGCGGCGTGAACGCTTATCTGGCGACGCGAAACGATAAAAATCTGCCCGTCGAATTCCAGATTCTGCGTTACCAGCCGCGTGTCTGGACGATGGAAGATTCGCTCGTCATCAGCAAAATCTTTGACGACGGTTTGAGCAATACCTGGCGAATGGATTTGATGAAGGCGAGTCTGATGGATTTGCCGAAAGAAAAACTGGCGCGAATTCTCGACCCGAAATCGCCGCTCGATGTGCTTCTGATCGGAAAAGATTCGTCGAATTCCAAGTCGCAAACGGGGAATTCCAAGTTTCAGATTCCAGATTCTAGATTCCTCCGTCTTCAATCTGGAACCTGGAATCTGGAATCTGAAACCGCCTTGGCGAAAGCCGAAGCGGTGAGAAAATCCTCCTTGAGCAGAATCGGATTTTACGCCGAGGATTTAGCGGCGAGTAATAATTGGGTGATTTCGGGCAAGAAAACGGTTGACGGGAAACCACTGCTGGCGAACGATCCGCATTTGCCGCCGACGCAGCCGCCGATTTGGTATCTGATTAACCTTTCCGCGCCGAACCTGAAAGTGGCGGGCGTTTCCACCGCCGGATTGCCGGGCGTAATTATCGGGCATAACGAAAACATCGCCTGGGGAATGACCAACGTCGGACCGGACGTGCAGGACGTTTATCTGGAAACCTTCGACGCGGACGGCAAAGTTAAAACGCCGACCGGTTACGCAGCGGCGACGGTTCGCCGCGAAACAATAAAAGTTCGCAAAAACCCGCTTGCGCCCGATACCGAAACGGAAGTTCTGGAAGTCGTCAAAACGCCCAACGGAGTCGTGTTTTTTGAAGACGGCAATAAAAAGTATTCGCTGAAATGGACGGCATTCGATGCCAAAAACGATTCGCTGACGATGATTTCACTACTGGCGAAGGCGAAAAACTGGACGGATTTTCGGGCGGCTTTAAAATCCTGGGGCGGGGCGATGCAGAATTTCGTTTACGCCGACACGCAGGGAAATATCGGCTGGACGGCGGCGGGGCGCGTGCCGATTCGCAAAACCGGCGACGGCTCTCTGCCTTATGACGGCGCAACCGACGCGGGCGATTGGACGGGATTCGTGCCGTTTGAAGAACTGCCTTTTTTGTATAATCCGCCGGAAAATTTCATCGTCACGGCGAACCAGCGAACCGTCGGGCAAACGTATAAATATCAGAGCGTGATTGCGCGGGCGCACACGGTCGCGCGGGCGAAACGGCTTCAGAATCTGCTGAATTCAAAGCCGAAAGTTTCGATTGAAGACGTGCGCGATTATCAATTCGATACGTTCAGTATTGTCAATTCACGGTTTGCCGGAGAAGTCGTCAATCAAAAAGGCGCGTCGGCGGAAACCTTGAAACTGCTGGCGGATTGGGACGGGCGAATGAATCAGGAATCGAAAGCCGCGCTCGTCGTTGACGCGATGCGTTCGGCGTTTCGCGGCAAAATTTTAACGGAAACTTTCGGCGCGGAACGGGCGAAAACGGTTTTTCTACCGTATGACGGCGCGTTTTTTGATCGTCTGCTCGCGGAGAAACCGAAAGAGTGGCTGCCGAAAGCGTCGGCGAGTTACGCGGATTTGTTGAAGGCTTGCGAAACGGAAGCGCAGGCGGCAATCGGCAGATCAATCGGCGCGGATGAAACGAAATGGACTTGGGGAAATCGCGTGAAAGTGAATTTCCCGCATCCGTTGGCGATTGTGCCGTTCATCGGTTCGCAGTTTCAAATCGCCCCGCGTCCGCAGAACGGTTCAGGCGGCGCGGGCGCGTCGCCGAACGTTGGGGCGAGCGTTTCGATGCGTTTAATCGCCGCGCCCGGCGATTGGGATTTGACGCGCCACGTTATTCCGACGGGCGAATCGGGCGATCCGCAATCGCCGCATTGGAAAGATCAAGCGGACGATTGGTATTCTGGGAACACGCCGGTTTTTCCATTCACGAAAGCGGCGATTGAAAAGGCGGCGAAGGAAACGATTGTGCTGGTTCCGCCGCGATAGTTTGACAGGATGGACAGGGTATTCAGGATTGAAAACTAATTTTGGATGCCGGTGCGACGTGAACTAAAATTTTTTGATAATCGAAGTTCGTGTTTCGTTCAGAGTCCACGCTCTCAGCGTGTTTCCGCCGCGCTTGGCTGGCGGAAGATGCAAACTAAAGTTCGGACTCTGAACGAAGAACATACTTTCGTTACACGGCATTGGGTCGGTTGTGTTTTGAGTGATTTCTCGCTTCGATAAAATCGCTCAGAATAATCGCGGCGGCTTCGGAATCCACGCGATTCCAGATTTCTTCGACACTCAAACCTAATTTCGTCAGATAGCCTTTCGCTTCGTAAGACGTTAATCGCTCGTCAATTAAAAAGACGGGAACGGCGACGGACAGCGAAAAGTTGCGAGCCAAACGGCGCGCTTCGAGCGACATCGCGCTTTCGCCGCCGTCGGTTTCGAGCGGCAAACCTAAAACCAATCCGACGGCATCAAACTCGGCTAGATAAGCGATGACCCGTTTGAGCAGTTTTTTCCAGCTAGGGCGTTCGATGACGGCGACGGGGCGGACGGTAAATTGCAGTTCATCGCTGACGGCAACGCCGATGTGTTTCATTCCCAAATCGAGCGCGAGCAATCTGCCTTTTAAGGGAGCGCGAAAAACATCTGCAAAATCGTTTTGATTAGTCGTTTCTTGGGTTTGCACGGGAAATTTATTAAAGTAATAATTGTCTGGCATTAAAGTTATTCGGGTAAATTATAACCTTTAACGCGCCGCAGACGTAGAATTTCAAAAGAGGATTCACACATAATGTCATATCGCCTGAAGTATTCAATCGCATTTCTTTCGTCGGTCATCGCACTCTATTCGATTGCGAACATCATTTATTACGCCAGCGCACCGGTTTACAATATGTTCACGGCGAATGCGCAGCAGCCGATTAACGATGCCGGAGCGCAGATGCGGATTTTCGATTCGGTTTTGCAGCACATTCAAAACGATTACGTTGACGAGCCGAACCTGGAAAAGGTGCGCGCCGGAGCCTTGCGCGGTCTGGCTTACGGACTTGACCCGTATTCGTCATATCTGACGGCGGAACAGGTCAAAGATTTTCAAAGTAAAAAGGCGACCAATCAAATCGGCATCGGCGCGGAATTTTCGCAGGTTTCCTCATATCTTTACATTATTTCGGTGATCAAAGATTCGCCCGCCGACAAAGCCGGTTTAAAATCCGGCGATGTCATCGAATATATCGAAAACAAGGCGACGCGCGATATTTCGCTTTACGATGCGCGGCAGATGCTGTTCGGCGAAGCGAATTCAAAAGTGAATCTGCGCGTTCTGCGAACCGGCGAAAAGCCGCAGACGCTCGTCGTCACCCGCGGAATCTACAAAACTCCCGAAGCTCAGGCGCGAATCGAGACGGGCAAAATCGGCGTAGTCAAAGTCTTCAGCCTGGCGGCGGGCGAAGCCAAAGATGTCAGAGCGCGGGTTGACGAACTGAAAAAACAGGGTGTCGGCAAAATTATCCTGGATTTGCGCGGCGTGGCGACCGGCGATTTGACGGAAGCGGCGGACGTGGCGAACATCTTTATCAAGGATGGCACGCTGGCGCAAATCATCGGGCGCGACAATAAAGCGACGCAGACTTTTACGGCGGACGCGAACAAATTTATCTTCGACGGCAAAGTGGCGGCGTTGATTGATTTGGGAACTTCGGGCGCGGCGGAAGTCGTCGCGGCGGCGATTTTAGACCGGCAGCGCGGCGAAGTCGTCGGCGAGCGCAGTTTCGGCGCGGGAACGCAGCAACAATTATTTACGCTTCGCAGCGGCGACGGACTTTTACTGACCACGGCGAAATGGGCTTCGCCGAGCGGCAAAACCTTTCTCTCGACCGAACGCGCCGAGTCCGGCGTGAAGCCTTCAATCGAAGTCAAACGCCCCGAAACGCCCGAACCGCTCGATGTCGAAGATTTAATTGATAAGCAGGAAAAGGAAAAACAACAGCCGAACCCGACCGCCGCGCCGACACCGGCGGCGACACCTTTGCCGAAAGCGTCGCTCGAAGATTTGCAGTTAAAGAAGGCTCTGGAAATTTTGCAGGATAAGGCGAACGCGGCGAAAGCGGGCGAGTGAGCAGTGAAAAACTAAAAGTGAAAAGTGAATAATTCAGAATGCACGGCTGCCGGAAAAACAAATTTCGGCAGCCTTTTTGCTTAAAATAAAATCTGACTTTTCACTTTTCACTTTTCACTTTTCACTATTTACCGTTCACTGCTAAAATCACCTTCAAATGAACGAACAAAATTACCGGGTGCGCCCGATTACCGAAGACGATCTTGCCGAATGGCTTCGTTTGCGGAAACTTTTGTGGGACGAATCGAGCGATGCGGAACACAAAGCCGAGATGACCGACATTTTCGAGCATACCGATTCGCAACTGGTTTTAGTGGCGGAAACCGACGGCGAAAGGCTCGTCGGTTTTCTCGAAGCGAGCATTCGCCCGTTCGTCGAAGACTGCGAAACCGATAACGTCGGTTATTTGGAAGGCTGGTTCGTCGAAAAAAATTATCGGCAACAGGGCATCGGCGGAACTTTAGTCGAGTCGGCAGAAGATTGGGCGCGTGAGAAAGACTGCGAAGAGATGGCTTCGGACGCGGAAGTCGGGAACGAATTGAGTTTGACGGCGCATCAAAAACTCGGCTACGAAGAAACTTCGCGCCTCGTGCATCTGCGGAAAGTTTTGGATTGAGATGAAAAACTACGAATTACGAATGACGAATAGCGAATTGCGGATGGCAAAGTTTTTTTGCCTGGTCTGTTGGCTGATTGTTTCGATTTTCTCCGCGAACGCGCAGTCAATCAATCAAAATGCTCCGACACCGATTACGACGAATGCCGTCGGCGGCGTAATTCCAGCGCGTGATTTGGGCGACGCGCGTTTGACCACCTTTTTTTACACTTTCGAGGGCGTTCAGGGCGATGTTTTTATCAACGTCGTGACGACGAATTTCAACGGCGATATTGACGTTTTCACCGCCGACAAACTGCGCCCGCTAGCGAAAATTACGGCTTACGCCGATGCTTCCAACAACGAAACCGGGCGCGTCATCTATCTGCGGCAGCCGGTCAAATTGATTCTGCGAATTCAGGGACGAACGCCGAACGACGACGCGGCGACGTTTCAGATGAAATTCGCGGGCAGTTTCGCCCCTTCAACGGCAATCGCCGAAACCGATCAAACGCCCGTTGTAAAATCGAATAACGAACGGGACGTGCGCGTTAATTCCGTCGGCACGATCATCGAAATCAAACCGAAACCGACTCCCGCGCCGAAAGCCGTCGTCGCCAAAGTCGAAAAGCCGATCAAGGTTGGGAAACCGCAGGTAACGCCGGAGAAAATAGAAAAAAGCGTGACCGATAAAGCCGAAGTCGAAAAAACGGACGCGCCGCCGAAAGAGACAATTGCGGAAGCTGAAATAAAAGAAGGGGCAGCGAAAGAAACGCCCGCCGCCGTCCCGCCGAAAAATGAAGAAACGCCGCCAGCTATGACAAACGATAAAATAGCTGAGAAAACACCGGAAGCGGCGGCGAAACGGGAAGTCGAAAAAGCGGAAATTAAAGAGCGGGAATCGGACACGGCGGCTGAGAGTAAAAACGTGGTCAAGGCTGAAAACAAAGTTCGAGCGCGGAACGACAAGAAAAAATCGAATGCGATTGAGCCGGTTCCGACGGCGGCTTTAGCAAACATCAACCTGATTATTCAATTTAAAGACGGCGCGAAAATCCAACGTCCGATGAGCGAAATTCTGAAAGTCGGCGTTGATAAAGGCATCCTGACCGTCATTTCGAAAGACGGCACAATCGGACGCTATTCGATTCTCGATGTCGAAAAAATGACGATTCAATAACCAATACCGTTTCCACTGAGAGCGTGTTTGAAAATTCAAAAAAGACCGGCAATTTGACATTCTTCATTCTAAATTTTTACCGGATAAAAATTAAAAATGTCGAATGTCAAATGTAAAATTAAGCGATCCACCTTTCGACCAGGTGAATTTCTAAACACGCTTTTAGAGACTGTGCATTAGAAATGATTAAGAAGTCAGAACAGGAAGCGGTAGCGACCGGTAAAACTGAGCCTGCAACCCGCCCGCTACGGCAGGTGGTTCTGATCTATGGCACGATTTCCAGTTGAAAAGCGTATAAGAACCTGTTTGGAAATTCAAAAGCACGAATGATTTGGCGTTCTAAATTCCTAAGAGCGTGTCTGAAAAGTCATTCAAGAGTCCAGTCTAGCTACCATCAAGCGTATCATCGCGGCATAAATCATCGCTTCCGAGGTTTCGCCTAATGCTTCGTAATCTTTTGATAATCGCCGTTGTTTCGAGAGCCACCCGAAAGTCCGCTCAACGATCCACCGTTTCGGCAAGAGCTTGAAGCCTTTCTCGCCTTCCAACCGCAAGACCCATTCCAAAGTTACCTCCCGCCACCGCTGTAAT
>JAYVKL010000093.1:0-47640 GCA_043768465.1 Pyrinomonadaceae bacterium | reverse complement strand
GGTCCAGCGTCTGGCTGCTGAGCGGGTTGCTGCCGTCCTCTGCGCTGTCCACGATCTGCGCCGCGCTCCGCGTTGCGCTCAGCGCCGCGGGTGCGGCGCCCAGCACCTGGGCCAGCGCCTGGTGCAGCAGCGGCAGCCCGATGCCCGAGAGCAGCCGCTCGGCCGAGACGTGGGCAAACTGGCGCCGCACCGCCGCCAGCACCGCGCTTTCCAGGTCGTCGGCCGGGGCCAGCGTGGCATGGCCCCCCTCACCCGGCAACGCCACCCAGCCACTGCGGGTGGCCACCACCGCGCCCACACCCAGGCCGGTGCCGGGGCCGACCACGGCCAGCACGCTATATAAAAAATATGTGCTGCCATCGAAGCCGCTAACTCATTGCTGCTTTCCGATTCACAATTATTTCTTTCAGAAAAGTTCAACCTTCATTTTGCGCGTGTTTGTTGAACCTTGAATTTTTATAGGAAAGCCCTGTTTCCGCCGGAGATGTTTGGCAGTATTTGAGAAAGACATTTGCCTTTGCCGACAACTTGCGCGGCGCGAGAACGAGCGAAGTAGATGCCGGAGTCGTTCGATATATGAAAAGCGGTTATTATGTTATTAAAGACGACGCGGGCAAAATTTTATCTTACGGGTCGGAGAGATTATGAAAAACGAAGTTGGGGAAAAATTAGAGATTCTTCAAAAACTCTACAAAAGTGATTTTCTCCATCCGTTTCCGTATGAAGACTGCCGGAAAATTACAAGGCAAACCGCCAATCAAAATGACGATTTAGTAGCGTGTTTGGACGTTTATTTCTCAGACGTGGCGGGATTTTGCAGTTGGGGGAAAAGAATGGAAAAATGGTCTGCCGAAAAAATTACCGATACCGAAATCAGGCTGAACAAATCTTTCTTTGATAGATTTCCCAAACTTTCCGAATTCAAATCTAAAATAAATGAACAGGAAACGCCGACACTTTACAATCAATTGTTGATTTTCGATTTGATGCGGCTGACGCTGATGGATATTTTGTCTGAAATGAAATTTGTCAGACGTTTTCAAGTCAAAAAAAAGGCGGAAGTCTTGCTGGGCAGCTAAACATATTTCTCGCTGGGCGGCTAAACATATTTAATGGCGAATTCAAATCAAGCGGAAAACTTAAATTCAACCAACGGCAGCAACTCCCAAGTTTCTGCCGATTCGCTTTCCGCCGAGCATTTGCAGAAAACCTACGGGCGGCGGTGCGTCGTGGACGACGTTTCGCTGTTCGTTAATCAAGGTGAAATCGTCGGGCTTTTAGGCGCGAACGGTGCGGGGAAAACGACGACTTTTTACATGATGACCGGACTCGAACGCGCCGAAGCCGGGCGGATTTTCCTGAATTCACGGGACGTAACGAGCTTGCCGATGTATCTGCGGGCGCGGCTCGGTTTGGGGTATTTAGCGCAGGAGCCTTCGATTTTTCGCAAAATGTCGGCGGAGCAGAATATCCTCGCGGTTCTGGAGACGATGAAGATGAAACGCGCCGCACGGTTTGAAAGATTAGAAGAACTTCTGGGCGAATTCGGCATCGCACACGTTCGCAAAACTCGCGGCGATGCGCTGTCGGGCGGCGAGCGGCGGCGCGTCGAAATCGCGCGTTGTCTGGCGACCGAACCGCAGTTTATTTTACTGGACGAACCGTTTGCCGGCATTGATCCGATTGCGATTGACGACATTCGGGAAATTATTCTTTACTTGAAGAAACAGGGCATCGGAATTTTAATTACCGATCACAACGTCCGCGAAACTTTGGGAATCACCGACCGCGCTTATATTATGGCGGAGGGGAAAATTTTGCGAAGCGGCAAACCCGCCGAATTAGTCGAAGACGCGGACGTGCGGCGGCTTTACTTGGGCGAAAGATTCAGCCTGTAAATTTCAAATTTTAGATTCCAAACTCAAAAGCTAATCTAAAATCCGAAGTTTGGAATCTGAAACTCGTTTCCCTTTTGGGCATCCAAACGGTTATAATAAAGCCCGGCAGCCGAATTACATTCCATTGATCTGCGAGGATTTCATAAAATAATTTTTAAGCTATTATGTCATCGCTAAAACTTACTCAAAGATTATCTCAGCGGATGGTTCTGACTCCGCAACTGCGGCAGCGAATCGAGATGCTGCAAATGACGACCGTCGAACTCAGCGATTTGATACAGCAGGAAATTGTTTCCAATCCCGTGTTGGAAGAAGTGCAGTCGGAAGACGAAATCGGTGAAATTGCCGATAAAATTCTCGACCAAAATTCCGACGGACATAATGATACTTACGAAAACGGACACGAAAAAGATTTTGAAGCCGCCAACTTTGAGCAAGCCGAGAGTTTCACGCCGGAGATGCCGACCGAAAACGGTTTGAACGAAGACGGTGCGCCGCCGGATTTTGAAAACGAAACGGAAGATTTTTCGGCGGACAAATCCGATCCGTTTGAAGAAGTGGATTACGGCAGGGAATTTCAGGATTACCTTGATCCCGGTTATAAAACTCAGGAACTCGAATTTAAGGAAGACGCGCCGAGCTTCGACCAGTTTTTATCGAAATCGGCGACGCTGACGCAGCATCTGGAATGGCAGCTCAATCTTCATCAAATCAGTGAACGGCTCGAAGATGTCGCGGTTTGCGTCGTTGGGAATCTGGATGATGACGGGCGTTTGACGACGAGCGATGAAGAAATCGCCGCGATGTGCGAATGTTCGACCGAGTTCGTTGAAAAAGCCCGTCAAGTCGTTTTGCAGCTTGATCCGGTCGGCTGCGGAGCGCGGAATGTGCAGGAATGCCTTTTCGCCCAACTCGTCGCCAACGGCGAAGGCGAAAGTCTCGCGGCGGATTTGGTGAAAAATCACCTGGAAGATTTACAGCCGCATCGTCTTCAGCATCTCGCCAAACAGACGGGCGTTGATCTCGCCATTCTCAACGAAGAAATCAATAAAATTCGTATTCTCGATCCGTATCCGGGCAGACGTTATTCGTCGGAAGAACCAATTTACGTTTCGCCGGAAGTTTACATCGAGAAAATCGAAGGCGAATACGTCGTCTATTTCACCGACGACGGCAGCCCGCGTCTGCGAATTTCGCCGACTTATCAAAAAATAGTTGACCGGGACGGAACTTCCAAAGAAACGAAGGATTTTATCAAGGAAAAAGTCCGTTCGGCGGTTGACCTGTTGCGAAATATCGAGCATCGCCGCCAGACGATTTACCGCGTCGTCGAATGTATCATTGACCGCCAGCGCGAATTTCTGGACAAGGGCGTTCAATATATCAAACCGATGATGCTCAAAGACATCGCCGAAGACATCGGAATGCACCTTTCGACGATTTCGCGCGTCGTTAATCGCAAATACGCGCACACGCCGCAGGGTGTCATCGAGTTGCGCCGATTTTTCAGCGAAGGAATGCTCAACGAAGACGGCGAGGAAGTTTCGACACGGATTTTAAAATTGCGAATCAAAAAAATGATCGAAGAAGAAGACACGCGCAAACCTTACACCGACGACCAAATCGTCAAACTGCTGAGCAAAGAAGGCGTGAAACTCTCGCGGCGCACCATCGCCAAATACCGCGACCAGATGCAGATTCCGGGTTCACGCGAACGAAAAACCGTTATCTAATCAAGGAGGAATAGTTTATGAAATTTGAATACACAGGCAGACATATCGAGGTTACACCGGCGCTGCGTTCCCACGTCGAAGAGCATTTTGAACGGCTCAATCATTTATTCGACGGCGACAATGCCGCCGCGCACGTTATCATCGAAGTCGAAAAAGGTCGGCATCGTTCGGAAATTATCGTCAAATGGCGCAAGGAAGTCCTGACCGCCGCCACGAAAAATTCCGATATGTATCAATCGCTCTCACAGACGATTGATAAAATTCAGAAACAAGCCTTGAAAATTAAAAATAAAGTGATAGACAAAAGTCACCGGGCAAAAAAAATCAGCGCGATTGCGTCGGTTGAAATCGAAGTTCCGCCCGCACCGCCCGCGCCGCGCGTGATCGCGTCGAATACTTACGCGGTTAAACCGCTGACGACCGACGAAGCGATGATGCAACTTCAGGACGAAGAACATCAGTTTCTCGTTTTTCGCAATGCCGACGACGAATGCGTTTCGGTTATTTATAAACGCAAAGACGGAAATTACGGTTTGATCGCTCCCTGATCGGAAGCGTGGTTGAAAATATCAAAATGCGCCCGCCGGTTCAACGATTGAATTGACGCGGGCGCAGGACTTTAGAGCGCAAAAAGTTTTTCCACCGATTACATTTGCGCTTTTAGAATTTCGACGGATCGGACGAATGGAAATATATCAATATGCCGGAAAGTCGTCGAATTCTTGTTTTTGCCGGCATCAATCGCGTAAACTCGTAAATTGCCTTAAACAATAAATATTACTTCACTATGTTTGCCATGTCGGAAATAAAAGACGATAAAAAAAATTTGCCGAATTTCGTCATCATCACGGGTTTGAGCGGTTCGGGAATGAGTTCGGCGACCAACGCCTTTGAAGATTTGGGTTACTTCTGCGTTGATAATCTGCCGCTGACGATGCTTTCGACTTTTTCGCGGCTGCTGCTGCCGAACAACGAAGAAGCCTCGGCGATTGAAAAAGCCGCGCTCGTCATCAACATTCGGGAACGCCATTTTTTGTCGGAATTCCCGGACGAAATAAAAAAAATCAGCGGTAAAATTACGCCCTACGTCGTATTTTTTGAAGCCTCGGACGAAGTTTTGCAGCGGCGATTTTCGGAAACCCGGCGACCGCATCCGACCGACGCAGGCAATGGTTTAGCCGCCGCCGTCCGCGCCGAAAGGGAAGCGATGATGCCGATTCGGGCGATGGCGGATTTTATCATTGACACTTCAAATCACACGGTTCACACGCTGCGGCGGCTGTTAATCGGCATTTTCAGCCGAACGACGGAAAGTTCGCCGCTTAACGTGCAGTTTATCAGTTTTGGGCATAAACACGGTGTGCCGCACCAAGTGGATTTATTATTCGACGTGCGCCATCTGCCGAATCCTTATTTTGATAAAAATCTGAAGGAATTGCCCGGCACCGATTCGCGCGTCATCGGTTTTTTGGAACACGAGCCGGAAGTCGAAGAAACGATCAGACGTTTCACCGATTTGCTCGAATACCTTCTGCCGCTCTATAAACGCGAAGGCAAATCGTATCTGACCGTCGGAATCGGCTGCACCGGTGGGCGACACCGCTCGGTGATGGTGGCGAATCGTTTAAGCGAAGCGTTAAAAAAAGACAATTTTGAAGTCTCGGTCATTCACCGAGACGTGCAAAAATAGGTTTCTGGTTTCAGGTTTCAAGTTTCAAGTTTCAGGTTTTTGATTGGGAATTAGGAACTGGAAACCTAAAACCTAAAACCTGAAACCTGAAACCTGAAACCTAATCTTATGTCAGAACCAAAAAAAATCGGCGGCGTGATCGTGTCGCACGGGCAAGTCGCCAACGAATTGCTGGCGGCGGCGGAAACCGTGGTCGGGGCGCAGAGTCATATCGCGGCGGTTTCCATCGGCTGGCACGACGATGTGGAACTGGCGAAATCTGAAATCGAACGCGCTATCAAACAGGTTTCGAGCGGCAGCGGCGTTTTGCTTTTGACCGATATGTTCGGCGGCACTCCGACGAATATCTCAGCGATGTTTATCAAAGCGAACGAAGTCGAAATCGTCACCGGCGTAAATTTGCCGATGGTCATCAAACTGGCTTCGCAGAACCAAGAAATGACGCTGACCGAAATGGCGAAGGAAGTCGAAGAGCAGGGAAAACAGGCGATTTACCGCACTAGTTTGATGTTCGAGTCGTCGAAAGCGAAGAAAGATGCTTGAAGGTAAAATTAAAGTTATTAATTCGCTCGGACTTCACGCCCGCGCCGCCGCGCAGCTCGTTCGATTAGCGGAAAGTTTCAAAAGCGAAATTATCATTCGCCGCCCGGACAACGGCGCGACGGCTGACGCGAAATCAATTTTAGACATTTTAACGCTCGCCGCTTCCAAAGGAGTGAAAGTAAAAATTGAAGTCGGCGGCGCGGATGAAAAAGAGGCCCTAGCCGCCATCGTCGAAATTTTTGCGAACGGCTTCGGCGAAATTTAGTTTTTTATTTATGTCATCAAGCAACGAAGATTTTCCAGGAACGGGAAAAAAAGTCGGAATCATCGGCATTCCGCTCGGCTACGGCGCGGGCGCAAAAGGCAGTGAACTCGGCGCGACGGCGATCAGATTGGCGAAAATAAGCGGTGGTTCGCTCATTTCCAGCATCGCCGAACTCGGCTACGAAGTGAAAGATTACGGCGATGTCGAAATCGTCAAACCGGATTACGTCGCCGACGCGAAAGATAATCCGAAATACTTGAATGAAGTTTTGCCGTCGTATCGCAATATGGCGAAAGGCATTAAGCCGATTTTGCGGAACGGCGAACTTCCCGTGATTCTAGGCGGCGATCATTCGATTGCGCTCGGCACATTTTCGGCAATCGCTTCGTTTTACCACGAACAGGGAAAGGAAATCGGGCTGATTTGGCTCGACGCGCACGCCGACATCAATACGCACGAAACTTCGCCTTCGGGCAATCTGCACGGAATGCCGCTCGCCGCGCTTTTGGGCGAAGGCGAACCTTCGATGGTTAATCTGGAAGGCTACGCTCCGAAACTGAATCCGAAATACTTCGCGCACGTCGGGGCGCGAGATTTGGACAACGGCGAAAAACGACGGATTAGAAAGTTCGGTTTACAGGATAATTTTTTTACGATGTCGGACATTGACCGGCGCGGAATGCTTGATTGTATCGAAGACGCGGTGGCAGTCGCGTCAAAAGCACCGGACGGTTTCGCCGTCACATTCGACGTGGACATTATTGATCCGCGATTTGCGCCCGGTTCGGGAACGCTCGTGCGCGGCGGAATTACTTATCGAGAAGCGCATCTCGCGCTGGAAATCATCGCCGAGCGCGGCGGAATGCGCTCGTTTGAAATCGTTGAAGTCAACCCGATGCTCGACCAAAACAACATCACGGTCGAACTCGCCGGCGAATTGATTCTTTCGGCTTTGGGAAAAACGATTCTTTAGTTAGTGCTGGGTGCTGAGTGCTTAGTCATTTGTCAGTTAAGTTTAAAGTTTTACAAAAGAGCGAAGGACTAAGCACCCAGCACTAAGAATTTATGAAAACCAAAATCGGCATAATTTTCGGCGGGCGTTCAGGCGAACACGAAGTTTCGATTCGTTCGGCGAAAGCTGTTATCAAACAAATTGATCGGGAAAAATATGAAGTTTTTCCAATCGCCATCGGAAAAACCGGCAATTGGCTGAATCCGTTTGAATCGGCGAATCTGCTTCCGTTCGAGTCGCGGGAAATTCTGAAAGACATTGCCGGTCAATACCAAAATGAAGCCGTCGCGCTGATCGGCGACACGAAATATAAAGGTCTGACGAATCTGGATCACGGCGAAAAATCTGCGCCGCTCGACGTTATTTTCCCGGTTCTGCACGGAACTTTCGGCGAAGACGGCACGATTCAGGGGCTTTTGGAAATGGCGGATATTCCGTATATCGGCTGCGGCGTTCTCGCGTCGGCGTGCGGAATGGACAAGGTTTTTATGAAATCTCTGTTCCGCGATTCGGAATTGCCGATGTGCAGATACGTCTGGTTTCTGCGCGGCGAATGGGAGCGCAACACCGATGCCGTCCTCAAACAAGTCGAATCGAAACTTGGATTTCCGTGTTTCGTCAAACCGGCAAACCTCGGTTCTTCAGTCGGAGTTTCAAGGGCGACGGACGAGCAATCGCTCCGTAAAGCCATCGCGCTCGCCGCCGAATACGACCGCAAAATCATCGTCGAGGAAGGATTGGAGATGCGCGAAATCGAATGCGCCGTGATCGGCAACGAATCGCCGCGCGCGAGTTTGCCGGGCGAATATATTATCAAAGCCGATGACAAAAAATTTCTCGATTACACGGAAAAATACACCGGCACGGGCAACAACGAATTTGTCGTGCCGGCACTTGTTTCCGATGAATTGTCCGCGAAAATTCAGCAGATGGCGATCACCGCCTTTCGCGCCGTTGACGGTTCGGGGTTGGCGCGGGTTGACTTCTTTTTACGGAACGATACGGGCGCACTTTTAATCAATGAAATCAACACTTTGCCCGGTTTGACCGACGCTTCCGGCTTTCCGAAAATGTGGGCGGGAAGTGGTTTGGATTTTCCGCAGTTGATTGACGAATTGGTGAGATTGGCGTTGGAACGACACGCGGATAAATCGAGAAACAAAACGAGTTTTTGAGTCGGTTGCTACTTTTTCGCTTTGGGAGCGTTGTAACCTTTGCGCGTTCTGATAATCAGATTCGGCTTGGCGATTCTGATTTCAATCGCTCGATATTTGCCGTCTTTTTTGGCGTTCGACGGCTGATAACCGAGCGTATATTGCACGCCGAGTTCTTCGACGATATTTTTGAAAGCCTCGCGCATCGCCGCGCCGCCCGCCGTCGAAACGAATACGCCGCCGCTTTTTTCGGCAAAATTTTTTAACGCGCCCTGACTCTGCATCCGATCCGTGCCGCCCTCGTCAATCGCCGACATATCAATCGTGTAGATAGTTGCGTTCGCGTCCAGTGCGGCCCTCAACGCTTTGTCGCCCGACTTTTCGCTTTTCGTATCCGCGCCGTCGGAGAGAACGACGATTGCTCTTCGTTTTTCCGGGCGTTTGCCCAGTTCCTGGGCGGCTTTGAAAATCGCGTCGTTCAAAACCGTATAGCCGTCGGCTTTCAAATCAAAAATCTTGTCGGTGATGTCGCGGCTGTTGGAAAAGTTTTGCACGAGCGAGATTTTCGTGTCGAAATTATAAATCGCCGCTATATCGTCGGAGCGCAAACCGTCGAGAAAATTTATCGCGGCGGCACGCGCCATCGAAACGCGCTGTTCCATACTGCCCGAAGTGTCAATCAAAATGACGGCGGCGAACGCGGCTTTTTCGGCTTCAAAAAAATCGAGCTTTTGTTCCTGTCCGTCTTCGTAAATCTTAAATTGAGTTTGTTTCAAACCGAGCGCAGGCTTGCCTCTGGCATCGGTAATCGTGGCGTTTAAGACGACCAGCGACGATTCGACACTGATCACGTCATCATTGTTCTGAGCCGAAATTATTGAGGCGAAGCCGATAAAAATGAGCAATAAGCAATGAGCGGTAAAGTGCAGCTTTCGTTTGAACGCCCGGCGAATGACCGAAATATTTTCGAGTTTCTTTTTGCTCATTGCTCACCTCTCACACCTTTCATTTGCTGCGAAACCGAAGAAACTGCACGACCCTTAAGAGCGTGTTTGAGGTTTGCACCGCGATCACCGAAACGCTGTAACGGGAAGTTTTCTTTAGCTCGTCAAGCAAATTGGTCGTGCCGTTTTTTAACGATTCCAAAGCGTCGGCAGTGGATAAAGGCTGGGCGGCGATTTCATCGTCATCACCGCCATCGCCGCCGCCGCCCATTTCATTGCGGATTTTTTTGACGACTTTTTCCAAACGCTCCAGTTTTTTTCGGTCTTCCGCCGAAAATTGATTTTTTTCGGCGAACGATTTTTCCAATTGACCGGTAATTTTCAAAACCTCTTCGCCGCGTTCGAGCATTTCGTCAAAATCTTTTTTCTCGCGGTCAATCCGCTGTTTAGCGAGCGATTCCAACACTCCTTTCGGCAGCTCTTCCTTTGACGGATGCCCGTTTCGGGTCGAAGCGTCGCTGCCCTGCGCGTGAACGAAAACCGTCGCCGCCAAAACTATAAATATCGTGAAAAGTAAATTTTTGTAATTCCGAAGCATAGTCCCTAGTCTATTTTTAATTGCCGGGTTCGATAGTTTGCGGCGCGTCAACATTTTTGCCCGTAACCATTTCAACCAATTTGGCGAGAAATTCGTCTTCCGCCGCGCCGGTGCTTTGCAGGGTCGTCCATTCGGATTCCAAACCGTTTTCCGAGCGTCCTTCGACTTTCGCCGTTACCGACACATTATTTTGAATGCCGTCAATTGATTGAATTTCGACGGTCAAAGTGTAGCGTCCGCGCGTCCAAGAAGCATCGGAGTTCGGCAAAATCGCGTAACGATTCAGTTCATTGCGCGTGATAATCGCGCCTTTGGCGAAAACGTAGGGTTCGGTGACGATGATGCCGTCCGATTTTCTCGAAGCTCCATCGTTGATAATAAGTTTCCGGTCTTCAAAAACGCTTAAAACATTGGCGATCAGAATGTCGCGGCGCGAGTTCATCCGATACGGGTTCGCCAGCCGGTCGCGCGTTTTGGTTTTGCCTTTGCCGAAATCGAATGACCGATTCGGCTCGGTGCTGCGCTGCGGCGTTTTGGTAGATTTAACGCCTTCGTCCTGAATCTTTTTGGTTTGCGTGTCAACGCCTTTTTGAGCGAACACGCCGGACGCGAGCAGCAGAACGGCGAAAATCGAAATGATATTTCTTTTCATAGATTAAAATATAGCGCAAAAATTCGGCGGAACCAAAAGTTTGATGTGAGTAAATTTGTAATAGTTGTAACGGGCGATTACGGCTCTCGACGCTCGACTTCCGACTCCTGACGCGCCTGCTGCATTTCCCGCAAAAGCAGATATTTCAAAAAAGCGTGATGCGCCGCAAAACGCGCGATGGTGAAACCGGCTAAACCGTCGAGAAAGCCGCCCTTCAAAATATAGGTTTGCAGAAAAGCCGTTATTCCGGCGGTGTAGATTTTGGTCTTTGAAGCGCGTTTGCCGCGCTCGAACATTTGCTGCGCGGCAAGCGGCGCGTAACGAGTCCCGATCATCCGGTGGTGATGCAATGCGTCTTCAACGCTGAAATGCAGAATGTCGCCTTTTAATTTTTCAACCCGCGCAGCGTCTGTCATTTCAACCGATTCGTGAATCAAAACATCCTTCCATTTTCCTTTGCTCCGATTGAAAAGTCGTAATTGCCAATCGGGATACCAGCCGCCGTGCCGAATCGGGCGATTCATATAAAACGATTGGCGGGGAATTCGATAGCCGTCAGCCAAATCGGTTTCAGGCGAACTTTTCAGCCGCCGAATTTCCTCGCTTAATTCATCCGACACGCGCTCGTCGGCATCGAGGCTGAAAACCCAATCGTGCGCGGCACTATCGGCGGCAAACTGTTTTTGTCTGGAAAATCCCCTCCATTTATTAACCGCAACCCGCGCGCCCAATCGCTCGGCAATCTCACGGGTGCGGTCAACGCTTTCCGCATCAACGACTAAAATTTCGTCCGCCCAGACAACCGATTCAATCGCTTCGGCAATTTTATTTTCTTCGTTAAAGGCAATAATGACGGCGGAAATCTTCACAAAACAGATTGTCGCAAACTTAAAGCAAAACTTAAAGAGTCGGCATTGCAACCCTTAAAGTAATTTGTCAAACAATCCTTTTTTTCGGGTGGGTAAATGTATAATCAATCGCGTATGAATAAACATTTGGATTATGAAGCGATGATGAAAATCGCCGTCCGGGAAGCGCGAAAAGGCTTGGCGGAAGGCGGCATTCCAATTGGCGCGGCGTTGTTCGACGGCGAGGGAAATCTGCTCGGAAGCGGGCGTAACCGGCGTGTTCAGGAAAACGATCCGAGCGTTCACGGCGAAACCGATGCTTTTCGCAAAGCCGGTCGGCAGACAAATTACCGCGATAAAATTATGGCGACGACGCTCGCGCCGTGCTGGTATTGTTCGGGTTTGATCCGGCAATTTAAGATCGGCACGGTCGTCGTCGGCGAGGCGCGAAATTTTGACGGCGGCATCGAATGGCTCAGAGAGAACGGCGTTGAGATAATTAATCTGGATTCGGCGGAATGCGTCCGAATGCTCGGCGAATATATTGCGAAAAATCCGGCGATCTGGAACGAAGACATCGGCGAAGAATGATCTTTTTAAATCTGCGGTTTTTTACCGCCGAAATGAGAAAAAATCGGCGAAACAAACTTGTTGGTTAAAAAATAAAAAAGGCGCGGTCTGATGGTGCGCCTTTTTCAATTAAATTAGTTCGTCGGCTAAATAACGCCGTAGGTTTGCAGGTGATTGCTCATCCATTGCCACGATCCGGCATCGCCTTTCGCTTTATCGGCACCGGCGATGCCGCCGTGCGAGGTGTGAAAATTCTGGGATACCAAATTAACGCCGCTCGCCGCCGTTCTGCCGCAGGTCGGGAAAAGCCTTCGGTCGAGCCAGCTTTTATCCGTTGCAATCGCGTGATAAACATTGGAAACATTGTCCGGGATAAAATTCAAAAAATCGCTGGTCGAGCCATCCTGATCAACCGCGTCGAACAAAAACATCGCCTCGATTTTGGTGGCGTAACCGGACCTTTTCAAATCGAGTGCCGTTTGAATGCAGGCTGCCGCGCCGCGACTCCAGCCGACTAAAAATATCGAACCTGAATTGCTTTCGATAAACGTCGTGGCGGCATTCGCCATTTTTCTGATGTTGATCGCACTGCCCGTCGTCGAGATCGCCGCCGGACCTTTCTCGTAAATTTTCGGGGCTTGTCTGGTGTGCTGGTAAACGTCCCAAACGTAGTATTTATAATTGTTTGACCCAGCCGTCGTCGGCGAGCTTCCCTCAAGCGCAATAAGCATAGTTTTCTCGTTGTGGTGAACTTCTCAAAATCGTTCGGCGATTTTTTCAGTCCGGTTAAAAATTAAAGTCGGTTTTGGTTTAGAAAAATTACAGATGGTTTGACGTGAAGAAAATAAAGTTTTGCTTTCTAATTCTCAAAAATTAAATATTCGCCGGATAAATCCTGAAAAAAGTTATTTCGTCCGGCAAAGTTGAAACGCCGTTGCCGCCAATCCGATTGATTTTAATTTGAGGCTCGTTCCTGGTGAGAATTGAAAACGATTTTGCTACAATTCAGAAAGAGATTTGATTCTAATTTTTTAACGAGGAATTTATTAAAATGTCATTGAGAGAGGCAGTTATTATCAGCGCGATGCGAACGCCGACCGGCAAGTTTCAAGGCGCGTTAAAAGGGTTTACCGCGCCGGAACTCGGCGCAATCGCCATTAAAGCGGCGGTCGAAAAAGCGGGAATCGCGCCCGAATCGGTTGACGAAGTGATTATGGGCTGCGTCGTGCAAGCCGGAATCGGGCAGGCTCCGGCGCGGCAGGCGGCTCTGAAAGCCGGATTGCCGCCGGAAGTTTCGGCTCTGACGATTAATATGGTTTGCGGTTCGGGACTGCGCGCCGTCGCGCTCGCCGCGCAAGCCGTCATTTTGGGCGATGCCGAATTTGTCGTCGCGGGCGGGATGGAATCAATGTCGAACATTCCTTACGCGCTGCCGACGGCGCGGGACGGAATGCGGATGGGCAATCAGACGGCGGTTGATTTGATGATTAACGACGGTTTATGGTGTCCGTTCGAGAATTGGCATATGGGAAACACGGGCGAAATCGTCGCCGATAAACATCAGATTACACGCGAAACGCAGGACGAATACGCTTATCATTCGCACCGCAAAGCGATGGAAGCACAGCGTGACGGACGTTTTAAGGACGAAATCATTCCGATTGAAATTCCGCAGAAAAAAGGCGAGCCGATTATTCTCGATTACGACGAAACGGTGCGCGCCGACACGACGACGGAAACGCTCGGCAAGTTAAAACCGGCGTTTAAGAAAGACGGCGGCACGGTGACGGCGGGCAACGCTCCGGGCGTGAACGACGGCGCATCGGCGTTGGTCATTACGTCGGCGGAAAAAGCGAAGGAACTCGGAATCGAACCGCTGGCGCGAATCGTCGCGTCGGCGCAGTCGGGCATCGAGCCGAAATTTATAATGCTCGCTCCGGTCGAAGGCGTAAAAAAGGTTTTGAAAAAAGCCGAATGGAAAATGGCGGACGTTGACCTTTTTGAACTCAACGAAGCGTTTTCCGTGCAGGCTCTTGGCGTGATGAAGGAACTCGGAATGAACGGCGAAAACGTCAACGTCAACGGCGGCGCAGTCGCACTCGGACACGCAATCGGCAATTCGGGCGGGCGAATTTTGACCACCTTGCTGCACGAAATGAAACGGCGCGACGCGAAAAAGGGCGTTGCCGCGCTCTGTTTGGGCGGCGGCAATTCGGTCGCGCTGGCGGTTGAAAGAACTTGATTGACGACGAAATAGGACTGACGCGGTTGGCGGATAAGTAATTGGACAAAATTATTTTGATAAGGTCAGAACCGTCAGCGGTCGCCGATGATTAGCCCGCGATAAAATTAAACAATCGGCAACTACCGACGGTTCCGACCTTATTCATACTTTAACTGCCGAATAATTCTGTCCGACTACTTATGCGAATCAAGAGTTGAAAATTCACTTGGAAGTTGTTTAAAAACTAAAAAACGTCGGACAACCGTCATTTTTCATTCTAAATTTTAACTCATCAAAATAAACCGTTCATTTACGGGTCTAAAATGAGGAATGTAGAATGTAAAATTACCCGCGTCTTCACGGTGTTTCCAAACAACCTCTGACAAAAAAAGCAAAAATCGTGAGTAGAATTCAATTCTGTTCACGATTTTTGCTTTTGCGATTGACGAAAAGTTATTTCTTCGGTCGCTCGTTCGCTTTCAAAAAGCGTTTGCGAAGGCGAATCGCTTTCGGTGTCGCTTCAACCAGTTCGTCGTCGGCGATAAATTCCAACGCTTCTTCCAGCGACAAATCTTTGACGGGAACGAGGCGCATCGCTTCGTCCGCCGAAGAGGTTCGCATATTAGTCAGCTTTTTCTCTTTGATCGGATTGACATCCAGATCAACCGTGCGGGCATTTTCGCCGACGATCATGCCTTCATAAACTTTCGTCTGCGGGTTGACGAACATTTTGCCGCGTTCCTGCAAAGCGTAAAGGGCGTAGGTCGTCGTTTCGCCCATTCGGTCGGAAATCAGCGAACCCGTGCCGCGCCCTTTCATATCGCCGAGCCATTTGTCGAAGCGCAAAAATATCGTATTCAATAAACCCGTGCCTTTAGTTTCGGTCAAAAATTCGCCGCGAAAACCGATTAACCCGCGTGACGGAACTTCGTATTCCAACCGCACGCGCCCGGTTCCGTTGTTAATCATCTTCGACATCTGACCTTTGCGCCGCCCCAAGGCTTCGGTCACGACACCGATAAATTCATCGGGACAATCAACGACGACTTGCTCAATCGGTTCGAGCAATTCACCGTTGTCGCCGCGTTTGGTGATGACTTCCGGTTTGGAAACCTGCAATTCGTAACCCTCGCGGCGCATCATTTCGATTAAAATTGATAATTGCAATTCACCGCGCCCGGAAACTTTGAATTGATCGGGCGAATCGGTCGGGGCGACGCGCAGGGCGACGTTTCCCAAAAGTTCTTTTTGCAGCCGTTCGCCGATTTGACGCGATGTGACAAACTTACCGTCAATGCCGGAAAACGGCGAATTGTTGACACCGAAAATCATTACAATCGTCGGTTCGTCAACATTTATTACCGGAAGCGGTTTCGGATTATCAACCAGCGTGATCGTTTCGCCGATGTTGATGTCGTCGAATCCGGCGAGGGCGACAATTTCGCCGACGCTCGCCGACTCAACCGTCTCGCGTCCCATTCCTTCAAAAACGTAAAGCTCTTTGACGCGGGTTTTCTGAGTTGAGCCGTCGCGTTTGCAAACGATGACTTCCTGGTTTTTGGCGATTTCGCCGGAGAATAATCTGCCGATGGCGAGTCGTCCGACGAAGGCGTTGTAATCAATGTTCGCCACGAGCAATTGCAGGGAATCGTCGCGGAGCTGCTTCGGCGCGGGAATCGTTTCGATGATTTGATCGAACAGCGGTTTGAGACTGGTTGATTCGTCCGACAAATTTTTCTTGGCGATGCCGTCGCGGGAAATCGAATATAAAACCGGAAAATCAATCTGGTCGTTGTCCGCGCCCAAATCAATAAATAAATCGTAAATCTCATCCAGAACCTCTTCCGGTCGGGCATCTTGTCTATCAATTTTATTGACGAGCGCGATGCAGGGCAGTCCGAGTTCGAGAGCTTTTCGCAAAACGAAACGGGTTTGCGGCAAACAGCCTTCCGCCGCGTCAACCAATAAAACGATGCCGTCCACCATTTTCAAAACGCGCTCGACTTCACCGCCGAAATCGGCGTGTCCGGGCGTGTCGAGAATGTTGATTTTGTAATCGCCGTAACGAACCGCCGCGTTTTTCGCCATAATCGTAATGCCGCGCTCGCGTTCCAAATCCATCGAATCCATCATTCGATCCTGCGTCGCTTCGTTGTCGCGGAAAGTCCCGGACTGTTTAAGCATCGCGTCCACCAAAGTCGTTTTGCCGTGGTCAACGTGCGCGATAATAGCGATGTTTCTGATATTTTCTCGGTTAATCATATAATGTAAAAAGTTGCGTTAAAACAAACGGTAAGAATAAGGTTTACGGCGCGAAAAATCAAACGGTAAGATTAGCTTGCAGCATTTTTCGTTCTGCCGCCCTGAGCGACAAAATCAAAAGCGGCATCCGAAGACAATTGAAAAGACTTTTTGCCAAGTGAAAAAATTCGGAATTCAAACGATGGAAAGTGTGCCGTATTGAAGAAATTTTTTTGAGTTGCCGAGCCGTCGGTCTTCGACGGTCGCCGTGTTCGCCGGACTTTACGCCGATTGAACGAACGTGGTCACAGTTGAAAACTCATCCGAGATAAAGCAAAAGGGGCGAACGCCGGCAGAACTCGATCACGCCATTGTCGAAGACTTGCCGTTGATAACTGCAAGCGGCTATTGAAGTTGGTTCAAACATTGCGACTGGCAATTCGCACGATTTTGAAAATCGCGGCGGCGGGCAGTATTTTGGTTTTCAGACGAAGTAAATTTTTAGGCGAAAAATCAAACTTTCAAGAAAAAGTCGGTGGTTTTTCTTGACTTTCCAACTCTAAGGTTTTAGACTTCAAATCGTTGCTGGTCAATTAAATATCTCGTGTCTGCTTTTTTCCGCTTGCGTTGAATGGCGTTGGGAAGTTGCAGAACTTTTGTATGTAATACCGGCACAAGTTCGACCGTCCTGCATCAAAATGATAATGAAGTTCAAGCACAGAGAAAGTTAATTATTTCTAAAGCAGAATCGTAAAAAGTAATATACGGCAACAACTCGGTGTGTGACTTTCATCATCTAGGCAATTATAAAGTTTCGTAACTCTTGACCCGTTTGGCACCGGAATCGCACGGAGGATAATAAAAATGTTTGATCAATTAGTTGAATCAAAAAGTAATTCAAAAGAAAACACCAGACGAAGCAGTTTTCTGCTGACCACTTTCGTCATTATGACCGCCGTTATGGTCGGCGGTTGGATGTATAGTCTCTTCGCCAAAGACTACGGTCCCGGCTTGGGAGACCTGGAACTTTCGGCTCTGGTGGCACCGGTTCCGGTGGCTGAGGATGATCCGCCGCCGCCGAAAATAGAACCCAAAAACGAAGTTAAAGCCGCGCCGAATGTGGACACCCGAACGATAATTATTCAGAGAATGGACGAATCTCCGAAAACCCCGGATAAAGTCAGTACGGTGCAGAACCCGGTGAAACCGCCGCGTGAAGGCATCGCCACCCGCATCGGCACGAGCAATAATGATTTTAAGGACTCGGCTGGCGACGATTATAAAGGACGCGGAAATACGGAAGGAACCGGACTTGCCGGAAGCAAGAGCGATGCGCCGACCGGCGGCAAAACCGGTGGCGATACGCCGCCGCCGCCGCCGCCGCCGCCCGCCCCGAAACCCGTTGTGCCGAAGAAAATTTCCGGCGGTGTCTTAAACGGCAAGGCGACGAGTTTACCGAAACCGCCGTATCCGGCGGCAGCCAGAGCCGTGCGCGCGTCCGGTCCGGTTAATGTTCAGGTGACGATCAACGAATCGGGCAGCGTGGTTTCGGCGAGTGCCGTTTCAGGTCATCCGCTTCTGCGGCAGGCGGCGGAACAGGCGGCGCGGCAGGCTCGATTTGCTCCGACGACGCTTTCCGGGCAAGCGGTTTCCGTGACGGGCGTGATCGTTTATAACTTTGTTCCGTAAAGAACAATCGTTAACGGGAGAAGTGAAGTATCTTCTCCCGATTATCATATTTGCAAATATAAAATTTTTTCGATTCTTTTGGAGGATAAATCATGACTTTTCTAGTAAGTTTTTTAGGCTTGTTTTTACTTTTCGCGGAGGGCAAACTCTCCTTCGGCATCTATGACATCGCAAAAAGTTTAACGATTCCCGGTTGGATCGTGATCAGTGTTCTTTTGCTGCAATCAATTTATATGATTGCCGTCGGCATCGAGCGGCTGTTGACCTATAACAAAGCGAAATCGCAATCGCGTCAGTATGCGCCGAAAGTGGCACAGGCATTGAAAACCAGCAACATTGACGAAGCCATCAATATCAGCGACCGGCACAAAGATTCGCATCTGGCGATGGTTGTTTCTTCGGGCTTAAAAGAGTTTGCGGCACACCAGGGCAATTCCGACATCTCAGGCGACGAAATGGAAGCCTCGAAACGCGCTTTGCAGCGGGCGATTGCGGTGAAAACCGCCGAACTAAAACGCGGCTTGTCCGGTTTGGCGACGGTCGGCTCGACGGCTCCGTTCGTCGGTTTATTCGGAACGGTGGTCGGAATCATCGGCGCATTCGTCGCTTTGGCATCGGCTGAAAACGCCGGTATCGGCGCGGTCGGCGCGGCAATTGCCGAAGCGTTGGTGGCGACGGCTTTCGGTATCGCAGTAGCGGTTCCGGCAGTCTGGATGTTCAACTACTTCACTAATAAAGTGACGAGTTTCAGTGTCGAAATGGAAAATTCGGCTTCGGAATTGGTAGATTATTTTCTCAAGCAGAGAACCAAAAACTTAAATAGTTAATTTTTTGTAAAACCTGAGGATTATTAAAGGGAGATATTGATATGGGAGCAAAAGTTGGCGGCGATGACGAGTATAATTCGGACATCAACGTGACTCCGATGGTTGATGTGATGCTGGTGTTGTTAATCATTTTTATGGTGGTGACACCGTTGCTTCAACAGGGAGTTTCCGTTAATCTGCCGCGTGAAATGATCAGCCCGGACGAGGACGGCGATATATCGAAAGACACTTCGGTAATTATTGCCATTCCCGACAACAGTAACTTTTATATCGGGAAAAATCAGTATCCGCTGACGACGCTGGGCGAACAAATCAAAACCTTGATGAAGGATAAAGCACCGGATAAACGCATCGTTTATATCAAAAGCGGCGTTGACGTTGATTACGGCAGAGTCGTCGAAGCGATTGACACGATTCGCAAGCAGGATATTGATAAAATAGGGTTGGTTGCCGACAAAAAGAAAGACAGCAAAACTGCCGCCCAAAAATAATTTCTTAAGAAGCAGGGAGTATTAAATATGGGAATGTCATCAGGCTCCGGTGGAGCCACGCCGAACATTAATGTAACGCCGCTGATTGACGTTTTGTTGGTGCTTTTGATTATTTTTATGGTCATCACTCCGACGAAACCGCACAAATTCGAGGCAAAAGTCCCGGCTGAACCGAAGCCCAACGAACAACAGGTGGTGCCGAAACCGAATCCTTTGACCTTGGTTGTCGGAATCAATAATTCGGATAAGAAAATCACCTTAAATAACGAGCCAGCCGGTGATGTTTCAAATGCGACGGAATTGACCGCGCGTTTGACGAATATCTTCAAAGAAAGAGAAGCGGGCGGCGTATTGCGCGAAGGCACGAATGAAGTGGAAAAGACGGTTTTTATTAAATCGTCGCGTTCGATGAAATACGGCGAAGTCGTGCGCGTAATTGATGCGGTCAAACAAGCCGGGGCGCAGCCGATTGGGTTGCAGATTGACGATTTAGCAGAATAATTCAGTTTGCCGTAACGGAAATATATCGTGATATTTTCCGTTACCGCGAACGGTAAATGGAGTCGAATCAAAATGAGATTTTCTCGTTTAGGGATATTATCGGTAATTTTATTAACAGTTTTAATGGGCGCAAACTGCTCATACTACAACCGCATCATTATTCGAAAGAATTTAGTTGACGGCGGACAAGCCTACAAGGACAGAAAGTTTCAGGATGCCGAAAGACTATTTCGCGCCGCCATCAGCCGCGACCCGCAAGGTCAGAGTGCCGAAGGCAAAGCCGCACAATTATTTTTAGCCCGAACACTGCATTCCGAGTTCATCGGAAATCGTTCGGACACGGCAATGGCGGATAGTGCCATTCAGGAATACAAAAAAGTTTTGGCGGAAGACCCGAAAGACCAGAACTCGTTTAACGCCGTCGCCAATCTTTTGGAAAATCTCAACAAAGATGACGAGTGGCTGAAATGGGTTACGGAGCGCACCAACAACGAAGCGGTTTCAGGCGAGCAGCGGGCGGAAGCCCTGACTAAACTCGCCGCCAAAAAGTATTCCTGCGCCAACGAAATATCCGATGTCGAGCCGGTTAAGAAAACGGTGACGAAAGACGGAAAACAGGTTTTCATCTTTAATAAGCCGCAGGATTCAGCGACTTTCGAGACTTTTAAGAAATGTGTCGCGGAAGGCGTAGATTTGGCGAATCGAGCGGAAAAACTTAATACGAACAGCGATGCCGTCTGGTCATACAAGGCGAATATGCTGATTCAGCAGTCGCGGCTCGCCGAAATGGAAGGCAACAAACAGCAGCAGGAAGCGTTAAAATCTGAATCCGATAAGGCGAAGGTCAGATTTACCGAACTGTCAAAAGCCAAGAAGGATAAAGAAGACGCGGAAAAAGCCAAAAAAGAAGCTGAACAAAACACGGGCAGCGCAAACAAGAAATAGATTTCCGAATTTTCTTTCAGGACAGGTGACACTCGATTGCAATAAAAATCGGGTGTCGCCTTTTCATTTATCAGCTTTAAAAAAGCGGCAAGTAACGAAGTTGTATGATTCGTATCGAAGACGTTATCGAAAAGGTTGAGAGAAATCGCCCGGAACCGAATATTGATTTGATTCGGCGGGCGTATCTTTTCTCGGCAATGCACCACCGCGGACAAAAGCGGGCTTCGGGTGAACCGTATCTTATCCACCCTCTGGAAGTCGCCGATATTCTGGCTGATATGCGGCTCGACGAAACGAGCGTTTCGACCGGACTGCTGCACGATGTGGTCGAAGATACGCTGGTTGATCTGGACACTATCCGCGAGTATTTCGGCGACGAAATCACACGGCTCGTTGACGGCTTGACGAAAATCGCGCACATCAGCAATCTTTCCAAAGAAAAACAGCAAGCCGAAAACGTCCGCAAAATGGTTCTGGCGATGATCACGGACGTGCGCGTCGTGCTGATTAAACTCGCCGACCGTCTGCATAATATGCGGACGATGGGTTTTCTGAAACCCGAAAAACGCGCTCGCATCTCGCAGGAAACGCTGGATATTTACGCGCCGATTGCTCACCGGCTCGGAATGGGGAAACTTCGCAGCGAACTCGAAGATTTGGCGTTTCAAAATATCTATCCCGAAGAATATAAACATCTTTCCAAAGAGGTCGAATCGCGCCGCCCCGAACTCGAAGCGATGATCGAGAAAATAACCGGCACGATCAAAGAAAAATTAACCGAAAACGAAGTGCCGTTTATCGAAGTTCAAGGGCGCGTCAAGCGTCTCTATTCGCTCTGGAAAAAACTTAAAAAGCGCAAACTGACGATTGAAGAAGTTTATGATTTGATTGCCGCACGAATCATTACGCCGAACGACAAAAAAAATTGCTACCTGGCTTTGAGCGTTATTCACGACATTTGGACACCGGTTCCCGAACGATTTAAAGACTGGATCGGCAACCCGCGCGACAACCTTTACCGTTCGCTTCACACGTCGGTGATCAACGACAACGGACAGTCGTTTGAAGTGCAGATTCGCACCGAAGAAATGCACCAGATCGCCGAGGAAGGCGTGGCGGCGCACTGGAAATATAAGGAGAGCAAATTCGGCAAACGCGACGATGACGCGAACCTTGACGAACTTCGCAAAACCGTCGAAAGACTGCTTTTGCCGTTGGTTGAAACGACGCGGGAGAATGAAGATTCCGAAGAATTCATCGAATCGCTGAAACTCGATTTGTATCCGAAAGATGTTTACGCTTTTACGCCGATGGGAAAAGTTTTTCAGCTTCCGCGCGGAGCCACGCCGATTGACTTTGCCTATGCGATTCACTCGGAAGTCGGCGACAACTGCACGGGAGCGAAAATCAAAGGACGCATCGTGCCGCTTCGCACCGAACTGCAAAACGGCGATGTCGTAGAAATTTTAACGACTCCGAACTCGAAACCGTCGCAGGATTGGATGAATTACGTCGTCACCTCAAAAGCGCGAAACCGGATTCGCCACTGGATTGCCGACCAGCAACGCGTCGAATCAATCGAAATCGGGCGCAAACTGCTCGAAAAGGAAATTGATAGATTTCGTCTTTCGCCGAAAAAACTTATCAACAATGACGACGAAATGAAACGCATCGCCAACGAATACGGTTTAGGCAGAGCCGAAGATTTGCTGGCTTCGGTCGGTTACGGTAGAACACTGCCGCGCAACATCCTGGCGAAATTTTTAGGCGCGGAAAAATTCGCCGAACTCGACCCCGAAAAGAAAAAAGAAACGCGCCTTGAAAGCGGTGTTAAAGCCGTTAAAAAGTTCATCGGTTTGAGCGAAGACGCAATTATCGTCAAAGGCGTGGACAATCTTTTAACCGCTCGCGCCCGCTGCTGCAATCCGCTGCGCGGCGAAGACATTATCGGTTATATTTCGCTTGGCAAAGGAATCGTCGTTCACAACAAACGCTGCAAAAACGTCCGGCAATTAATGGTTAACCGCGAACGCATCGTTGAGGTCGAATGGGCGAAAGGCGACGAACAGCAAATTCAATCGGTCAGACTTTTGGCGACCACGGAGAATCGAACCGGAATGCTCGCCGGAATTACCAACGCGATTGCCGAAATCAAAACCGGAATCCGCGATGCCCGCGCCGAAGTTTCCAAACAGGATCGCGGCTTGATAGAAGTTACTATTGAAGTTTTCGACAAAAAGCATCTCGATAAAGTGGTCACTTCGATTCAGCAGGTTCCGGGTGTCATCGCGGTCGAACGGGTGAATTACTGAATAATGGTGCGACCTTCGGAACGCAGGCGATTCGCCTGCGTTCCGAAGGTCGCACCATCACTTATTAAATAAAAAGGCTTCGCTCAAATCTGAACGAAGCCTTTTTATAATTTAGAATTTGCAATCTGAAACCTGGAATCTCAGATTACGTTCCCATTTCGCCCATACCGCCGGCGTGGTCGTCCTTTTTCCAGGACATCGGCGATCATCGCTTCAGTAGTGAGCATTAAGCCCGCAATCGAAGCGACAATCTAAAATACCTTAAAATTATTTGGTATCATTGCATCATCTAAACCGTCGAAGTCTTCGAGATTATCAGTCCGATTGAGGCGATTGAAATTATCGCCGTCGCTGGCAGCATCCGCGATGTCGAACGATTGCGGAAGACCTACGGGAGCGGACGTTGGCGTAAGTTATAAGGTCGCGCTTTCGCGCGGCTCAAAGACGGCTGCGAATGCGAAGCCGAACTGCATTGGTATGAAGCGCACGGCATCGGCAGAAGGGAAATGAAAATCAAAGAACTGTTCGAAACCGAAACGAAATTTGTCGTCTGCATCAAAAACAAAAACTATCCCGCGTCGCTCGAATTCGGCAAAATCTACCGCGTCGTGCCGGACGAAAAAGCCGCCGAACATCAAATGATTCGCGTGATTGACGAATCGGGCGAGGATTATCTCTACTCGCAGAAATCCTTCGTCGCCATCGAACTGCCGCAACTCGCGGAAGAAGCTTTTATGGCTTTGGCGTAATTGATATTTTAAATTGCTAATACCTATTCTTGTCAGATAGACTTCCTGAATGGAAAGTCTTGATTCAAATTCTTCATCTGGTTATCAAAAGAATAAGCGCAACGTAATCATCGGGGCAGTAATTTTCAACATATTGATAAATGTCGTTTCGCTGCGATTCGAGGGCAATTTTTCAGTTGAACAGACATTGACATTCATTTCGGTGATTGGCACAGGCTTTTGTATTTTGCTGTGGTGTAACCTCGATAGTGATGAACGTAATGAAAAATTAAGAGCAGGCTTTCGGTTTTTACTTGTCTTATTCGGAGTTTTTGCCCTGATTGTTTATTTATTCAAGTCGCGTGGTTTCAAGCGAGGGTTGATTGCTGTCGGGTATTTGTTGTTAGTCTTTGCCGGTTATGTCCTTGCAAGTGCTTTCGTATTAACTATAATCGGTTTGGTATTTGAAGTTCAAATACCAAAATAATGAAAAGGCATCGTTTAAATTTAAACGATGCCTTTTCATTATTTTGAGTTTGAACTCCGTAATCTGAAATCTAAGATTACATTCCCGTTCCCGTTCCGCCCATTCCGCCGGCGGGGTCGTCTTTTTCCGGGACATCGGCGATCATCGCTTCGGTGGTGAGCATTAAGCCCGCAATCGAAGCCGCGTTTTGAATGATAACTGCAATCAGGGAATGAAAGCATTTGGAATTGGCTTATCGGTTGATGTGCCAAACGCTACGCCTGTAAAGCCTTGCGTTGAACGATTCAGATACCAGGTGCCGTTGCGGAACACCGCCACGTCCGTTTTACCATCGCCGTCGTAATCCGCCGGAACTGGCGAATCAGTTCCAAATCCAAACTCTATTCCGGTAAATCCTAATGCGCTTCTTTGCAAATACCAAGTTCCGTTGCTCGGTCTGAAGACGGCAAGGTCGGCTTTTCCGTCAGCATCGTAATCCGCCGCGACAGGTTTGTCAGTTGACAATCCGAAAGCAATGCTGGTAAATCCGAGTTGGCTGCGCTGCAAATACCAAATTCCTTGTCTGAAGACGGCGATGTCTGCTTTGCCGTCGCCGTCATAATCGGCGGCGACAGGAACGTCTCCCGATTGTCCGAAAGCTAAACTCGTTACTTGATTTGTAACCAGACTGTAGATATACCAGGTGCCGTTGGACGGACGAAAAACAGCAATGTCAGCTTTACCGTCGCCGTCGTAATCCGCCGGGACGGGAATGTCCGTGGACACGCCGAAATTAAGCGCGATGAATCCGAGACTGCTACGTTGGATATACCAGGTTCCGTTTCTAAAGACAGCCAAATCGGTTTTGCCGTCCGCGTCGAAATCGGCGGGAACGAGCGTGTCGGTTGATATTCCAAACTGCGTCGCTCCGTAATTTATCGTCGGATTCTGCGACGTATACCAAAAGCCGGTTGACGGGCGAAATACGGAAACATCGGCTTTGCCGTCGCCGTCAAAGTCAAACGGCGTAGGCGAGAATGTTCGTTCAAACGCGCCGATGTCCGCGCCGTTGCCGCCGGGCGCATTGGGGATGAGCGGGTTGTCATACGGGCGCACCCGTCCGCGTTGGTCGGTGATAATGGCGGGACTGTTGCCTTTATCAATCGCCGGACTGCGGGTCAGAACTGCTCGCGTAAAGGTCGTGCCGCCGTTATCTCTCAAAATTCCGATTCGCGGGTCAATCGGATTGGCGGTCGAACCGAGTTGATTGGTGGAAGTGGCTAATCCTTCGCTGCCGTCAGCGTTGCCGATGAGGTTATAAGTGCCGGTGAAGGCGTTGCCGAGGCTTCCTCTTCCTACTAAATCATTGCCGTCGGTTGCCGTATTCAGCGCGACGATGTTGTTATTTAAGGTAGCGGTGAAATTGTTATAGATGCCACCGCCTTTGCCAGCCGTGTTGCTGCTGACGGTGTTATTTGTAACGGTAATTGTGGCGGTATTATAAATTCCGCCGCCGTTATTTCCGGCGGAGTTGCCGTCAATCGTACTGTTAGCGGAATTTATTGTGCCGCTGGTGTTGTTAAAAATACCGCCGCCGTTGCCGCCGTTACCGGCTGTGTTGCCGTTGACGGTGCTGGCGTTGATGTTCAGCGTGCCGCTGTCATTGATATAGATGCCGCCGCCGTTGATGGCGGTGTTGGCGCGAACGGTCGAGTTGGTAAGAAACAACGTGCCGCTGTTATTCATATAAACTCCGCCGCCGTTGCCCGACGCGGTGTTGTTGCTGACGGTGCATCCGTTAAGGTTCAGCGTGCTGCTGTTGCCCATAAAAATACCGCCGCCTAAACCGTCGTTGCTGAAACCATTACTAATGGTCAGGTTATTCATCGTAACGACCGCGCTGTTCACAAGCGTAAAGACTCGAAAGCTATTGTTGCCCTTCACGGTCATCCCTTGAGGTTGATTGTTGCTGATAGTCAGAGGCGCGAGAGGAAGGTTCGGAAGCGGGCTTAACAAATTAATCGTGAATCGGTTCCCCGCTGCGTCGTATCCTGAATCGCTCGTCGAAACATTAAAACTAACGGTGTTGGCGGCGGCGTTTGTCGTAGCGTCAATGATTGCCTGACGCAAACTGCCGAAGCCGCCGTCAGCCGTCGTAGTGACCGTCAAATTTGCCGCCTGCGAGCTGATAACGCCCAGCAACAGGCACATTCCAACTAAAGCCGAAGCCTTTTTTAAAAACTTTTTCATCCTTATCATAATATAAATCCTAGTGTTCTTTTTATTTGAAACTCTCTAAAGATACTGAACAAATATGCCTTTAGTTTTCTGTGTTTAACAATAACACATAGTTACCTGCGAGAAGTGAGTTTATTTTTTGTCGTTAATTTCAAAGATAATTTCGCCCGCATCTAAGTTTGATAATTTTTATAAAATTGGTTCTTGTGGATTGTCAAATATTTCAACTTTAATGATAAATGCAAACAGTAGTTGAAAACTCTTAGCACAACAAAATCAAAAGCTAATATAAAAAAGCTTCGTTCAATTTTGAACGAAGCCTTTTTATATTTTGGAATTTGAAATCTGAAATCTGAAATCTCAGATTACATGCCCATTCCCATGCCGCCCATACCGCCGCCCATGCCGCCCATGCCGCCGGCGTGGTCGTCTTTTTCAGGGACATCGGCGATCATCGCTTCGGTAGTGAGCATTAAGCCTGCAATCGAAGCGGCGTTTTGCAGTGCCGTGCGCGTGACTTTTGCCGGGTCAATGACACCGGCGGCGACCAAATCTTCAAACTTTTCGCTCGCCGCGTTGAAGCCGTAGTTCGGGCTGTCGTTTTCGCGGACTTTGCCGACGATGACTGCGCCTTCCTGTCCGGCGTTCTGCGCGATTTGTCGAAGCGGTTCTTCGAGTGCGCGTCTGACGATGGTCACACCGATTTGCTCATCGGCATCTTCCGCGTTCGTTTTGAAGTCGTCGAGAACACGCGATGCGCGAACTAAAGCGACACCGCCGCCCGCCACGATTCCTTCTTCGACTGCCGCGCGGGTCGCGTGCATCGCGTCTTCAACGCGGGCTTTTTTCTCTTTCATTTCGGTTTCGGTCGCCGCGCCGACTTTGATTACTGCTACGCCGCCGACTAATTTAGCCAGACGTTCCTGCAATTTTTCTTTGTCGTAATCCGAAGAGGTTTCTTCAACCTGATTGCGAATCAATTTAACGCGCCCTTCGATAGCCGAGCCTTCGCCACCGCCGTCAACGACCGTCGTGTTGTCTTTGTCAATCGTGATTTTCGCGGCTTGTCCGAGATCGTCAACCGTGATTGATTCGAGCTTCACGCCCATATCGTCGCTGATAACTTTGCCGCCGGTCATCACCGCGATGTCTTCCAACATCGCTTTGCGGCGGTCGCCGAAGCCGGGAGCTTTGACAGCCGCGACGTTCAGAGTGCCGCGCAGTTTGTTAACCACCAAAGTCGCCAACGCTTCGCCCTCGACATCTTCCGCGATAATTAAAAGCGGTTTGCCCAACTTAGCAACCTGTTCGAGAATCGGCAGTAAATCCTTCATCGAAGAAACTTTCTTTTCGTTGATCAAGATAAACGGATTTTCCAGAACGGCTTCCATTCTTTCCGGGTCGGTCACGAAATACGGCGACAGATAACCTCTGTCAAACTGCATTCCCTCGACGACTTCCAAAGTGGTGTCCATCGTTTTTGATTCTTCGACCGTGATCACGCCGTCTTTGCCGACTTTCTCCATCGCCTGCGCGATAATGCTGCCGATTTTCGTGTCGCCGTTCGCCGAAACGGTTCCGACCTGCGCGATTGAATCGCCCGAAACCGGCTGTGCGAATTTGTGAATTTCCTCGATAACCTTTTCAACCGCTTTTTCAATCCCGCGTTTGAGAGCCATTGGATTCGCGCCGGCGGCGACCGTGCGAACGCCTTCTTTGAAAATCGCCTGCGCCAAAACCGTCGCGGTCGTCGTGCCGTCGCCGGCAACGTCGGAGGTTTTGGAAGCGACTTCGCGCACCATCTGTGCGCCCATATTTTCCAGAACGTCTTTTAATTCGATTTCTTTGGCGACCGTGACACCGTCTTTGGTGATGGTCGGCGAACCGAATTTTTTGTCAATAACGACGTTGCGCCCTTTCGGTCCCAACGTAACTTTCACCGCGTCGGCGAGTTGGTTTACTCCGCGCAAAATCGCCGCGCGTGATTCTTCTCCGTGAACTACTTGCTTTGCCATAATATTTTTTATTAACTCCTTTGTTAAATGTGGAGTTTCAGGTTCCGGGTTTCAGATTTCAGATTTCAGATTTCAGATTTCAGATTTTTCAACCTTAAACCTTGCACCTTGCACCTCGAACCTTGAACCTTGAACCTAAAACTTAGCTCGCATTTGCGCTCGCTCTTTCAATGATGCCGAGAATTTCGTCTTCGCGCATAATCAACAATTCTTCGCCGTCAATCTTGATTTCCGAACCGCTGTATTTGCCGAACAAAACGCGGTCGCCGGTTTTGACATCGAGTGTCTGCCGCGAGCCGTCTTCTTTGTATTTACCGTCTCCGGCGGCGATCACTTCGCCTTCCTGCGGTTTTTCCTTCGCCGTGTCGGGGATGAAAAGTCCGCCGGCGGTTTTGTCCGATGCGTCGTCAATGCGGCGTATAATTACGCGGTCGTGCAATGGTTTAATTGATGTAGCCATATTTGTTTGTTCTCCTTATTCGAGATATTTTTAAATTACTTCTTTCGTGTCAAATTCAAACGAGCAGTTATCAAAAAAATTCTGGCACTGTTCGTTGATGAGTGCTAGTATAAAAAACATAGTTTAACCTGTCAAGTATGCCAAGGATATTTTAGAAAATCTGATAATGCTTCTATCAAGTTTATGTTTCTGTCTGAAATAAATATCTACCCGATAAAATCACTTGGCGGAATCGCCTTGAAAAGTTCAGCCGTCGAAAACCGTGGCTTGCAATATGACCGTCGCCGAATGCTGGTGGATGAAAATAATAAATTTTTAACGCAGCGCGAATTTCCAAAAATGGCGACCGTCGGCGTGGAGATTTTCAAGCACGGTTTGAGCGTTTCGGCAACCAACAAAAGCCTCGAAATTCCTTTTGAATTCGAGACGACGGAAACGACGATGGTAAAAATTTGGAGCAGTCGCTGTCGCGCTAAAATTTACGAAAAGTCAATCAATGATTGGTTCTCCGATGTATTGCAAACGGATTGCCGACTGGTTCTGATGCCGGCGGAGACGGCGCGCAAAGTTAATTATTTTTATGCCGTTCACGAAGACGATGCGGTGAGTTTTGCCGACGGTTATCCGATTCTTCTGATCGGCGAGGAATCTTTGGCGGATTTAAATGCACGGCTGGAAACGCCCGTGCCGATGAATCGTTTTCGCCCGAACCTGGTGGTTTCCGGCGCGGACGCTTTCGCCGAGGACGGCTGGCAGCAAATCAAAATCGGCGGCGCGATTTTTCACGTCGTTAAACCGTGCGCCCGCTGTATAATAACGACGATTGACCAGACGACCGGCGTAAAACACGGAACTGAACCTTTGAAAACGCTGGCGAATTACCGCATTCCGAAACGCAGCCGCCAGCAAAAGATTCTTTTCGGGCAAAATTTGATTGCGGAAAACGCGGGCGAAGTCTTGAATGTCGGTGATAAAATCGAAGTTATCGAAATAAAGAATAAACCGAAATTTATTTGAGATTCAATGCGAATTAAGATTAGCGAGATTTTGTTAATTTGAAGATGTCTCTCTCTTTTTCTTTCTCTGCGCTCTCCGCGCCTCTGCGTGAAATAAAGTTCCCACAAAAATTACATATCCCGATAAAACCTAAAAAGTAGTTTCACGCCTGAGGCGCGGAAACCGCAGAGTTTTTCTACCCTTAACCTGCATAATTTAGAAGCCGTCATAAAAATCCGCCAATCGTCTTAAATTCGAGCTTTTACATTCTCAATCCTTCTTTTACATTCTCAATCCTTCTTTTTTTCGCGTAACATTCAGAATAAAAAATGTAAAATTTAGAAGTTTTGATTTTTGCGACGGCTGGCGGTTATTTTTTAGCTCGTCTCGCCAGTAAACGCTTGGGCGCGGGCGGCGGAGTTTGATAGGCGGCGACCCGTTTGGAAAGCGTGTTGCGGTGAATGCCGAGCGCGTCGGCGGTTTTCGACAGATGCGTATCGCAGCGGCTGAGAGCTTTTTGAATGTAAATTTTTTCAAATTCCGCCATCGCTTCGTTGAGCAGTATCCGCCCGTCAAGCATCTCTTCGATCAAGTTTTCCATTCGAGTTCGCATCAGCATAATTCAATTATGAGTGACGAACGACGAATGACCGATATTTTCTGGGCTGAAATTCGTCATTCGCAATTCGTAATTTTCAGATATATTTTCCCGTTAAAATTCCGTAAGCCTCCGCGTAGCGCAAGGCGGTTGCAGAGACGATTTCCATCGGCAATTCGGGCGCGGGCGGTTGTTTATTCCAATCCAAAGTTTCCAGATATTCGCGGACAAACTGCTTATCGAAAGACGCTTGCGAGCCGCCGGGCGCGTAAGTTTCCGCCGCCCAGAAACGTGAAGAATCGGGCGTGAGAATTTCGTCAATCAACAGGATATTTCCGTTTGCGTCCGTGCCGAATTCAAATTTCGTGTCGGCGATAATAATATCGCGCGTCGAAGCGTATTCGCTCGCCGACCGATAAATCATCAGCGACCGCGATTTCAACTTTTCGGCGACTTCGACTCCGACTATTTCGGCAAATTCGGCTTCCGAGATATTTTCGTCGTGTCCGCTTGGGGCTTTGGTCGCGGGCGTGAAAATCGGTGCGGGAAGTTTCTCGCCCTGCTTCAAATTTTCGGGCAAGACGTGTCCGCAGACTTTGCCGGTCGCCAGGTAGTCCTTCCAGCCCGAACCTTCCAAATAGCCGCGCACGACGCATTCGACCGGGAACACCTTCGTCTTTGTAACCAGCGTCGAGCGTCCGCAAAAATCTGCCGTTCGGCGAACGGCGGCGGGCATTTCATCGAAGTCGGCGGTTATCAGATGATTGCTCGTCAAATCGTTCAAACGCGCAAACCAGAATGCCGAAAGCTGCGTCAAAATCACGCCTTTATTCGGAATTGCCGTTGGCAGAATACAGTCGAAAGCGGAGATTCGGTCGGTGGCGACAAGCAGCAAATGTTCATCATCAACCTGATAGACATCGCGCACCTTGCCGCGATGGACAAGTTTTAGCCCGTCCGCATTTGTTTCCGAAACCGTTTGTGACGCTGACATTTTCCGTTTCTGCCGGGGAATTTGAAATAAATTGGAACAAGCTAAACTTTATTACGAAAATCGGGACAGGTAAAGTTTGAAAATCAAAAATTGAAAACGCTCAAGTCAGGCTCAAGTCAGAGTAGAACCAAAAACATTTACAAACAATAATAAAAAAATAAGTGACAAGTTAAAAATAAACATGCATAATTCGGGTAGTGAGTTCATAATCCGCACCTCACAAAACCTCCGCGCTAATCAAACCTGATTCCTGAGTTGAAATAAGAAGGAAAATCAGACTGCGGATAAATGCGGATTTGATAGATATATTTAATTCGCCGGAAACTCGACTGAGAATAACCAGCGAAAATCCGCTTGAACAGTGTATATTCGCGTCCAAACCCGGCTTTATTTCGACTCACGACGCAGGTTAATCAACCATGGTCAAAACTTTATCTTTTCGCCCATCGAACAACCTCCCGCAAAGTTTTATCAAACTAATCGAAACAGAATAATATGAATCAGAAAAATAATTTATCGCCCGGTCAATTCAAACAGCCATTTTGGGGTTTGACGGCTTTCATTTTAATTGCGGCGGCGAAAATATCGGCACAATTTCCGCCGAAAGCCGCGCCGCCGGTGGAGGATTTTACTTTATGGTATGTGCTGTTCGCCGCTTTAGCACTGATTTTGGCGGGCGCGGTGGCGTGGTTCGTAAAATCGAAACGGCGAAGTCAGGAAGCCGCCGCAAAGCCGAAGGCGGCGGAAGCCGAAAACATTTACGACCGGAACTCGCTCGATGCGGAAAAGGAAATGGAATGGCTGAGAAAAAACCAGAAACTCGTCGGGAAAAAGGATGCGCCGCCGTCGAAAAAGAAAAAACTCGATAAGAACGGACGAATCAACGCCAATCGCTCGAAAAGCAGCGAAAATTTAGCGGAGAGTAATTTAAATATCAAAGAAAATAACGCGCTCCCGGAATTGCCGGATTCGTCTCAATTCATTGTTGATGAAGAAAAAAAATATCTGCCGATTTTTTCGGTGCGGCGGCTGGAACTCGCCCGCCCGTCCGATGCCTTGCCGATCTCCGATGACGACGCGCTGCTGGACGCAATCGAGCAGACGCACGATGAATTGGAAGAAGACCCGGAAGTACGCGAACTTGCCGTGCGGATTTTGGCGGCGTTCAAAACGCGCAATTCGGTCGAGGCTCTTTCACAAGTCGCGCTTTATGATTTGCTGGCGAATCTGCGCTCGAAAGCCGTGACGATTCTGTGTGAATTCGACCACGAATCGGTTTTTGAACCGATTCTGCTGGCGTGCGCCGACCCGACGCGCGAAGTCCGGGCGGCGGCGGCGCGCGGTTTGACCAAACTTACCTTCGACCGCGCCAACGCCTGGACGCGCATCGCCGAATTGGACGCGGAAGAAGGCAGAATGGTGTCGGCGGCGCGGGCGGCGGTGGAAAGCGGTTTTGTCGAGATGTCGTTTGAACGGCTCGTTCATCAGGATCGCAAACACGCCTATGAAGCCTTTACGCTGATGGCTCTGCTGATCAAGGCGGGCGAAACCGAGAAAATTTTTAACGCGCTCGAAAATCACCGGGATATGAACGTCCGAAAAGCACTGCTGCACACGGTCAAGATTACTAAAGACCCGAAAGCTCTCGAAGGACTTTACAATCTACTGGAAAAAGGCAATCTGCCGATTGAATTTCAGGAAGAAGTTGACCGGGCAATCGAAGAAATCGGTTATGTAACCGCTTAGAAGCTGTTTGAAAACTCTCGAAGACGCGGGTAATTCTAAATTCTTCATTTTTCATTTTATATCCGTAAATGAACGGTTTATTTTGATGAAATGAAATTTACAATGAAGAATGTAGAATGAAAAATGACGGTTGTCCGACGTTTTGGAGTTTTCAAACAGCTTCTCAGGTAATTTAAATTTTATGAGCGGTTTTCTGGATGATTCGGACGATTGTTCGACGGTTGAGGTCGGCGAAAAAGGACCGGATTTTACGCTCGACTCGGAGCGCGGTGAAAAATAGCGTTTGTCCGAACAGTCGGGAACCGTCACCGCGCTTTTGTTCTATCCGAAGGATGAAACGCTCGTTTGCACTCGCCAGATGTGTTCGGTTCGCAATAACTGGGCGGATTATCTGGAAGCCAAAGCCGCCGTCGTCGGGATTTCGTCCGGCACTATCGAAGAACATCTAATTTTTTCTCAAAAACACCGGCTGCCGCTGCCGTTATTAACGGATGTGAATCGTGAAGTAACGAGCATCTACGGGCGGCATTGGCTGTTTCCGATGCAGTTGACGCGGGCGGTCGTCATCATTGACGCGAAAGGAATCGTTCGACATCGGGAAGTAATGCTGAGAGCTTTTCGCCCGCCCGACAAAAGCGTTTTGACGAGCATTCACGCGGCGCGAACCGATAGCCTCGACGAGCATTACAGGCGGCTTACAGAATCTTATAAAATAAGAAACCCATTCAGCAGAGGCTAAGGCGGCACCCGAAATTGATGGGAAAATGCCGGTGCGTAAAGTAAATTTTACGCCCCGGCATTTTCGTCGGATGATCGTTTGCTCGGCACCTCGACGATAAAAAACCCCAGACGGCGGGCGACGAATTGTTCAAAAAACCGTTTCCGCTCGACGCGAGATCCGAAGAACATTTTCGGCTCGAAGCGGCGTAAATTATAAATTTCGCATCGTGCATTTTTGCCGTGTTCGCGGTAAAGTTTACAAATGCAATTTCGTCTCGTTTCTGAAAATATACCGAAGGGCGACCAGCCGTCCGCCATCGCGCAAATCGTCGGCGAATTGAATAATCACACGAAAGACCAAGTTTTATTGGGAATAACGGGCAGCGGAAAAACTTTTACGGTTGCCAATATCATCGAGCAAACGCAGCGTCCGGCGTTGGTTTTGGCGCATAACAAAACGCTCGCGGCGCAGCTTTATCAGGAATTCAAAACTTTTTTTCCCGACAACGCCGTCGAGTATTTTGTTTCTTACTACGATTATTATCAGCCGGAAGCCTACGTTCCCGCGTCGGATTTATATATCGAAAAAGAGGCGACGATCAACGATGAAATTGACCGTTTGAGACAAGCCGCGACGCGCTCGCTTTTTGAACGGCGCGATGTCATCGTCGTCGCCTCGGTATCGTGCATTTACGGTCTCGGCGACCCGGACGCTTATTACGGGATGATTTTTTTCGCCGAACCGAAAATGCAGATCAAGCGCGAAGATTTGATCAAACGCCTGGTTGAATTGCAGTATGAACGCGGCGACATCGAGTTCGAGCGCGGCAAATTCCGGGTGCGCGGCGATGTCGTCGAGCTTTTCCCGTCATATCAGGAAAACGCTTACCGGTTCGAGTTCTGGGGCGACGAGATTGAAGCGATTTACACGATTGACCCGCTGCTCGGCGAAGTTCTCCAAAAGCACGAATCGCGGCTGCCGATTTATCCGAAAACGCATTACATAATGTCGAAGACAACGGTCAAGCGCGCGGTTGACACGATTAAAAAAGAACTTGTCTGGTGGGAAGAGGAACTGATCAAACAGGGCAAACTCGTCGAATCGCAGAGGCTTCATCAGCGGACGATGTATGACCTGGAAATGATTAAGGAAATGGGTTTTTGTCGCGGCATCGAAAATTACTCGCGGCATCTGACCGGCAAACCCGCCGGTTCGCCGCCGCCGACGCTGCTCGATTATCTGCACAAAGATACGCTGATGATAATTGACGAATCGCATCAAACCGTCTCCCAGGTCGGAGCGATGTATAAAGGCGACCGCTCGCGCAAATCCAATCTCGTCGAATACGGTTTTCGCCTGCCGTCGGCGATGGACAATCGCCCGCTGAAATTTGAAGAATTTGAAGAAAGGCGCGGGCAGACGATTTACGTTTCCGCCACGCCGGGCAATTTCGAGTTGGAGAAAACCGGCGGCGAAGTGGTCGAACAGCTTATTCGTCCGACGGGACTGCTCGACCCGATTATCGAAGTGCGCCCGGTGCGCGGGCAGATTGACGATTTATTAAACGAAGTTCGCACCCGCGCCGAACGCGACGAACGGGTTTTGGTGACGACTTTAACGAAAAAAATGTCGGAGAGTCTGACCGAATATTTTTTAGAAGTCGGCGTGAAAGTCAATTATCTGCATTCGGATATTCTGACGCTCGAACGCATCAAAATTCTCCGCGATCTGCGGCGCGGCGAATTCGATGTTTTGGTCGGCATCAATTTATTGAGAGAAGGCTTGGATTTGCCGGAAGTTTCGCTGGTGGCGATTTTGGATGCCGATAAGGAAGGTTTTCTGCGAAGCGAGCGCAGTTTGATTCAAACCATCGGACGGGCGGCGCGAAATTCCGACGGCAAAGCGATTCTCTACGCCGACAAAATCACTGCTTCGATGAAAAAAGCGATTGACGAAACGGCGCGTCGCCGCCAGGTGCAGGAAGCCTACAACACCGAACACGGCATCACGCCGACGACGATTATCAAATCAATTGACGCGACACTGGTAACGGCGTATGAAGCCGATTACTTCAAAATTCCGCTAAATCTCGATTCTTACGACGAGTATTCCCCGAAACAAATCAAGGAAACCATCACGCAAATCGAAGCCGATATGCGTTTTGCCGCCCGTGAAATGAAGTTTGAACGCGCCGCCGAGTTGCGTGACAAACTGAAATATCTGCGCGAGCGGGAACTTCAATTGATTTAGACCGAAGGCTATCCGAATCGAGAAAAATTTTCTACTGTTCGATGGCACGGCTTTCGTTCGTATGATTCTTGTCGCGGCTGACTGTCGTAAATCCAAATTCCGTTTATAATTTCACTTTATGCAAGTCAAAACACAGCGCGACGAACTCGAAAATTATTTGATTGATGCCAGCAATCTGCCGGGCGGACACGCCGACAAACTTTTCATTCCCGGAACTGCCGCCGAAATCGCAGAAATTTTAAAGGAAGCGAACGAAAAGAGCATTCCCGTCACCGTTTCCGGCGCGCGGACGGGAACCGTCGGCGGCGCGATTCCGTTCGGCGGCTGGGTTATTTCGCTCGAAAAACTTAACCGGATCAAAGAAATCGGCGGAAATTCCGCGACGGTCGAAAGCGGCGTAACTTTGACGGATTTGCAGAACGCGGTCGAGACGAAAAACTTTTTTTATCCGCCCGATCCGACCGAATGGAGTTGTCAAATCGGCGGAACCGTCGCTGCCAACGCGAGCGGCGCGCGAAGTTTCAAATACGGCGCGACGCGGAAATTCGTGCAAAGACTCGAAATCGTGCTGGCAACCGGCGAAATCGTCAATCTCAAACGCGGCGAAGTTTTCGCAAAAGACGGCTTCATCGAAATCGAAATGCAAAGCGGCGCGGTAATAAAGGCAAAACTGCCGACTTACGACGCGCCGAACGTGCGAAAAAACGCCGCCGGTTATTTTTCGTCGGCGAACACGGACGCGATTGATTTGTTCGTCGGCAGCGAAGGAACGCTCGGCATCATCACCGAAATCGAACTCGGAATACTGCCGAAACCCGAAGCCTTTTTCAGCGGCATCGTATTTTTTGGGAATGAAACCGACTTATTGAATTTCGTCAGCGAAGCGCGGGCGATTTCGTTCGATTCGAGAAACCGCGAAATGGAAAATGGAAAATGGAAAATGGAAAATGGAATTGATGCTTCGCTGATCGAGTATTTTGACGAGAAATCATTGAAGTTTATCGGCGAAAAATTTCCAGAAGTTCCGACGGATGTCGAAGGCGCGATCTTTTTCGAGCAGGAAACGACCGCAGAAAACGAAGACTATCTGCTCGAAGCGTGGAACGCGCTGCTGGAAAAGCATCACGCCGACGCGGAAACTTCGTGGTTCACGACGAGCGACCGCGACCGCGCGCGAATGCGCGAATTCCGCCACGTGCTGCCGGTTGCCGTCAACGAACGAATCGTCAAAAATAAGCAGAAAAAAATCGGGACGGATATGGCGGTGCCGGACGAATGCTTCGCGTCGTTTCTCAAATTTTACCAGCAAAAACTTGACGAATCCGGTCTCGAATACGTTATTTTCGGACACATCGGCGACAATCATCTGCACGCCAACATTCTACCGAAAAACGACCGGGAAGCGGCAAAAGCGCGGCATCTTTACGGGCGATTCGTCGCGCAGGCGATAATGCTCGGCGGCACGATTTCGGCGGAACACGGCATCGGAAAATTGAAATCGAAATATCTTTCTGTGCAATATGGCGAACGCTTTTTGAATGAAATGGCGGAACTGAAAAAGGCGTTTGACCCGCACGGAATTTTGAATCGCGGCAATCTGTTTGACGCGAAATTTCTGATTTGAACTGAACTCTGACAAAGCCAAAACCCATTTATCAACGGAATCCGAGTTTGTTGAAAGATTAAATTTGATCAAATCACCGGACGGAGTTGTTGTATGAAAACCTTGTCCCTAAATTTAATTTTGTCTCGGCAGCCGCATTCGTTCAAAATTTTATTTACTGCTCGCCTCCAACATCAGGAAGTGCGCCGAGGTCACCTGTTTCAGACATCTAGAGCAAATTCGGATTGAATGTATGGCAGACTTTAGTCTGCCACCGCCGTCGAGAGTCGGGTCTGAGCGAGGCGGCAGACTGAAGTCTGCCATACACTGATTAGCAATCTGCTCTAGGTATATTTCTCTGCGTTCTCTGCGCCTCTGCGTGAGAAAAAATCGCTCAAAAACTTTATACTCTCGATAAAATCTCAAAAGCGGTTTCACGCAGAGGCGCAGAGAACGCCGAGTTTTTCTACACTTGATTGGCATACGTTGTAATCTTACCCTTTTTTATAATCGTTTCAATGAAATTCGCTCCGAATTCGTAAGCGATTTGACGGTAGTCGTTCGTCTCCAAAATCAAGACATCGGCGTATTTTCCGACTTCCAGAGAACCGACTGTTTCACCCAAACCGACGGCAAAAGCGGCATTGATCGTCGCGGCGTTCAAGGCTTCGGACGGCAGCAGTTTTTGATAGCGGCAGCTAATCGCCATCGCCAACGGCTGCGACGGACACGGCGCACTGCCCGGATTATAATCGGTCGAGACGGCAATCGCGCAGTTTTTATCAATCATTTTTCGCGCGTCGGCGAAATGCAGTGATCCGAAATTGAAATTCACCGTCGGCGTAACGATTCCAATCGTCTCTGATGCTGCCAAAAGCGCGATTTCTTCATCGCTCGTCGCGTCCAAATGGTCAATCGAAGTCGCGCCGAGTTCGATTGCCAAACGAGCGCAGCCGAGATTGGTAAATTCGTCAACGTGCGCCTTCAAGCCGAAACCCAGACTTTTCGCCGTTTCCAAAACCCGTTTCGACTGCTCTAAATTAAAAGCGTTTTTCTCACAAAAAACATCGGCGAAAAATGGCAATTTGGAATCTGAAATCTGGAATCTGGAAATAGCCAGCGGCAGCATTTCTTCGCAGATTAGATTGACATATTCGTCGGCGATTCGTTCGTTAGACCATTCCGCATTCCGCGTTCGGAAATCCGCCATCGGAACGGCGTGCGCGGGCAAAAACGTCGGAACCAAGTCAATCGCGTGAAGTTTATCAAGGGCAAAAATCGCTTCGAGCATTTTCAATTCGGTCGCCGTCTCCAAGCCGTAACCCGTTTTGATTTCCGCCGTCAGAGTTCCGCAAGCCAGCATTTCGTCAAGCCTGCGCCGCGTCTGTTCGATTAGACTTTCTAAACTCGCTTCCCGCGTTTGCCGGACGGTCGAGATAATTCCGCCGCCGTTCTCCAAAATTTCCAGATAATCCGCGCCTTTGATTTTTAGCTCGAATTCGTCCAGACGATTGCCCGCGAAAACGACGTGCGTATGCGGGTCAACAAACGCCGGACAAACGACTTTGCCGCTCGCGTCAATGCGGTTTTCGCTCTGGAAATTTTCGTTGATTGCGCTTGATCTGCCAACGCCGACGATTACGCCTTGAGCAATCGCCAACGCGCCGTTTTCGACGATGCCGACATCGCGCATCGCCGCGCCGCGTTTCGGCTTGCCGTTTGAGTCGCAGGTGACGAGCTGCACGGCGTTTTCAACGATCAAATCAACTTTCATATAGAAGATTATTCGGCATACTCGAAGTTTCGATTTGACTGTCAAACGGCGGCAATAACCGCTTTGCTAAGTTTCCGTTTGAAAGTTAAGATTGAATTTATGCCGTATGCTTCGAGAGCCGAGATTTATTTTATTGCCGCGATGATGATTTTGATTTTAGTCATCAGCGCGGCGGCGGTTTATTTTTTCTTTGTAACTTATAAAAAAGAAATGGCGGAAAGGAAAAAACGCGCCGAACGTAAATCCCGCGAACAAGCCGAAAAAGAAAACTTCGAGCAATAAAAAAAGGCTTGCTTCGTTCAGGGTCCAAACGCGGAACGCACTTTGTTACCGCCAGCGAAGCGCGGCGGAAACACGCTCAAGCGTGGACTCTGACGCGAAGAAAGCCTTTCCTTAAAATGACTTCATACCGTTTGAAAATCAGTTCGCCAGCTTGAAATCTTTCGGCACGAGTTCAATCGCTACTACTTCGCCCGTCGTTTTGGTTTTCGCGTTCACTGTCGGGCGAAAAGTTATCACGCCGAAAACTTCTTTTTTTAGAGTTCCGCAACCGATTTGCAGATCGCTCAAGTCAACGCCGTAGACGGAAAACGTCAGCGATTGGAAATCGGCGGAGGTTAATTTCAAAGTTTCGGCTTCGAGCTTGACCGTGTAAACGATGCCTTTCGCGCCGCATTCGACGCTCGTCAAAGTTCCCAAAACTCTTTTCTCCGCCGCTTCCGGTTTTCGCAACGCTTCGTTAATCGAGTCGAGCATCGCTTTGGATTGTAGTTTTTCCAATTCTTCGGCGGTCAAAGGTTTGTCGGATTCGACGTAAATTTGGCGCGGATTCTGTTTCTGCTCCTGATTATAATTGTTGATTCGCTCCATCTGTCCCTGATACGAATCAATCGAGCGAATGGTGTTTTGGGCGTAGCCGCGCACCGCCGGTTCGTCCGCCGTCTGCACGATTTTTTCGGCGATGCGGCGGGCGTTGACGAAATCCTGTTTTCGCAGGTAAAGCTCGGCGACGCGCAGTTGATACCACTGATTGCCGGGCGCGAGCGCGACGGCTTTGTTCATATAATTTATCGCCGCGTCGAGTTCGTCGTTCTGAACGATGCTGACGAAAGCGTAAAGTCCGTAAGATTCGGCGTAATTCGGGTTCAGGGCGATGGATTTTTTCAACGCCGTTCGCATTTTTGCCGCGTTTTCGCCCGTGTAATTCGCGACGAAATCGCTCTCGTTCATTCCTTCACGGCTCAGCGCGAAGGCGTATTGATACTGCACCAGATAATTTTTATCGTCGAGACTAACGGCTTTTTCCAGATATTTTTTCGCCTCGACGAAATTTCGCTGCCTGGCTTTGACCAATCCGAGCGCGGTGTTCGCCAGAACGGAATCGGCATCGAGCGTCAGGGCGTTTTGCAGATGCGCTTCGGCTTCTGAAATCCGGTTCGAGTGATAAAGCAAATCGCCGAGCGTCGCTTGGGCATCGGCTTCGGACAGCGGCGCGACTTTCATATCGGCATCAAAAAGTAATTTGGTTTTGAAGCTGACGAACTGAACGCGGAAAGTTCGCTGTTCGACGTATTTTTTCAACTCTTTCTCCATCGTTTTGTAATCGGTTTGAAACGCTTCGCCGAACGCTTCTTTCGGTTGTTTGCCGGACAAGAGCAAATTGAGAAATTTCGACAACTGCGGATTTCTCGCGCCGTTGTCGCTCTGAATCAAATAGTGCATCAAAGCCCACGCCTGCGCGTAAAAAAGTCCCGCGCCGTCGCTTCCCTGCTGGTGAAGCGAATAATTATCAATGTTGAAAAACGTGTCGAGCGGAATCAGTTTGTTCTGCTGCAGGAACAGCAAATTGTTATTATCGAGTCCGCCGAGCGTTACTTTCTGATCGTTTTCAATCGTAAACTGCTCGTAATACTCGGCGATTCCTTCGTTGAACCACGCCGGAATGTTCGAGCGTCCCAAATCGTTGTCAACGAGAAAATGAACGTATTCGTGAAAAATCGTTTGGTAAGTATCGGCTTTCTCGCCCTCGGTCGAAAGGGCGATGTAGTTGACATCTTCGCCGCCCTGAAAATATCCGGCGATCCATTTAGTGGTTTTCCCGTTCTTGTCAACCGGCTTGTAATCGCGGAAGGATTTGTCGCTCTTAAAGACGATGACGTTCGTCGGAATCGCCGAATTATATTTCACTTTCGGGAAAATCTGGCGAAAAGCCTCGCGGAACTGTTCGAGTTTCGTCGCCACGCCGCGAATCTGTTTTTCGCTCGCGTTGCCGTAGAGCGCGAAGTTTTTCGATTGGATTTTCAGCCATTCGTCTTTGGCAAAAACGGCAGTCGGCGCGCAACACGCGACGAGCAAAAGGACTGCGGCGGCGTAAAAAAACTTACTTGACTTCATAAAACTTTGTCTTTATTTATTTTTGAAATCGTGGAAATTTTCGCGTCCGTGAAAGAATCGTCGGAAATCGGCGCGTTTCTTTACGCCGCCGTCCCGCATAAGTTAAACTTCTCTGACGCTTTAATTTCAGGACTAGGTTACAGTATAGAATTTCCTTTTTGGAATCAAGCAAAATGGTACATCCGAACATTTTAGACCGAGAAAAGACCGCGCTCGTCGTCGTTGATTTACAGGAAGCGTTTCGCTCGCCGATCAACGATTTCGAGCAGATCGCTTCGCGTATTTCGATTGCCGTGCGCGGCTTTCAGATTTTAGGTTTGCCCGTCATCATCACCGAGCAATATCCGAAAGGTTTAGGGAAAACGGCGGAAGAAATCGTTTCCATCCTGCCGCCCGATTTCGAGTTCGTCGAGAAAACCGCGTTCAGTTCGTGCGGCGCACCATCGTTTATAGAGAAATTGCGTGAAACCGGCGCAACGCAAATCGTTTTGTGCGGATTGGAGGCGCACGTTTGCATCAATCAGACGGCGCACGATTTATTGAACGAAAATTTTCAAGTTCATTTGCTGCACGATTGCGTCAGCTCACGTTTTACGCTCGACAAGGAAATCGCCCTTCGCAAAATGCAGTCGAGCGGCGTGATTCCGTCGTCGGTGGAAGCGGCGTTGTTTGAATTGCTGGCGGACGCGAAACACGAACATTTTAAGACGATTCAGGAGCTAATCAAATAAACAGCTTAGCCGAAACCTTAAAAAACTCCGCCAGTTTTTTCGCCTGCGCTTTGCTGATCGAACGCTTGCCGCCCACGACTTTTGAAAGTTGATGAAATAAGCAAGAGAAGTAGAAGCGAGCGCTCGCCAATTTGACGGATTCAATAAATATATTTCGTTTGATTCGCCGGAAAAATGACTAAAAATAATCGGCGAAAATCCGCTCAATCGGCGTTGATCCGCGTCTCATTCCGATTTCAACTCGGACTTATCACTTTAAACTCGCGTTTTTGTCATAATAATCTTCGATATAATCCTTCATCCAAAACTGCCACCAGCCGAATTTGAAAGTTTTCGCTTCGGCAATCGCCTGTTTCGCCGTGTAATGGTCGTGCTTTATCCGATAAACGGCGGCAATTGTTCCGGTTCGATCCGCACCGCGCCGGCAGTGAACGAAAACCGGTTGATTGTCCGCCGCGTCAATTTGCCCGATGATGCTTTCGATTTCGGAGTTTTTCGGCTTAAACCAATTGCTCAGATTGACGGCGACGAATTTCACGCCCGCGCTCTTCGCCCAGATTTTTTCCTGTTCCGCCAAACCGTCTTCGCCGCGCAGATCAATAATGGTTTTCACGCCCATCGCCGCGAGCTTTTTCACGCCCGCTTCGGTCGGCTGTCCGCCGCGATAAAAATTGGCGTGAACTTCCGCAAAATTCGGCAAATCCCGATCCTTTGTCGTCGTTTGAGCGGCGGCAAAACCGGTCAAAAGTATAATCAGCAAAATCGCCCGACCTTTCAAAGTTAGCTTCATAATTTATAAATCTTCATCCCGTTAAAGATTCAGATGCAACGGAGTTTGTCGTTCACTTTCAATCAATGGCTCGCAGTAGAATATGAATCTGTTCCGCCGTCGGCAGTTGCCCGCCCAGATTTTCGATTAACGACTTCCAGCGCGGCAGACTGCGCCGGGCGAATGCGCGATTTTATTTCGGCGAGCAGTTCGGCGTAGGTTTATGGAACTATTTCGTTCATTGCTCTTTCTCGATTCTGTAAATTTCCATTTCTTTCGGATATTTGCCCCATTCGTTAAAATCGTCATCGGATAGTTGCTTGAATCTTTTATCGGTTAAGTATCTGATGTTCCAGGCAAAATTCAAATGGTGATAAGTGTGTTCAAGTTTTATCTGCAATTCTATTTCGGAGAGATTGTTTTCTTCCAAAAATTTCTCAATATTTTCCAATTGTTCCCGCGCGTCTTTGATGTTGTAGAGAATGTTTCTCTTGTTTAATCTTGGCATATTTTATGCTTTTAAGTTTTTCGCAATATCTTCACGCGAAACAGTTTCCTGTTTGCCCGTCCGCAGATTTTTAAGGGTAACTACGTTTTCGGCTAACTCGTTTTCGCCCAAAACGCAGACGAACGGGATTTTGATTGAGTCGGCGTATTTGAATTGTTTGCCGAGTTTGTCGGCTTCGGGATAAACGAGAACGCGCAAATTTTCTTTTCGCAATTCGGCGGCGAGTTTGAGCGATTCGCCGATTGATGTTTCGTTCCAGACGGTGACGAGAACGTCCGCCGAATTTACGTTCAACTCTTTCGGAAACATTCCGCGTTCTTCCATCACGACGAGAATGCGTTCGAGTCCGAGGGAAAAACCGCACGCCGGAATTTGTTCCTTGCCGAACATCCCGATTAATCCGTCATAACGCCCGCCGCCGCCAAGACTGCCCGCTAAATCGGGAACATTTATCTCAAAAATCGCACCCGTGTAATATGCCAATCCACGCGCAAGTGTTGGGTCTATTACTATTCGTGCCGACACTGGCTCTACCGTTTTTCTTATTGTATTTAGGTTCGCCTCAAATGTTTTAAGGAATTCTGAAAGGTTTGAAACTCCTACACCTTCAAAATTTTCGCTATTATTTTGTAAAAATTTTAGCAATCTAATTAATAAACTGTAATTCCTTTGTTGATTAAGTAATCGGTTAATACGTTTTTTACCTTCGATAATCTTGCTAGCTAATTCCCGAACTTTTTCTGTATTTACCGATGAATCTGATTTCTCAAATTTTTCTATCAGTGAATCTTCTTCACCTTCAAAATTAAGTGAGAGGTTGTATTTTGTCTCTATTGAATTTTTTTCAGTCAAAATTTCTTTTTCATTTTCAATTACTTTTCTTTGTAGTTCGATCAACTTTTTGGTTGAAGACTTTCCTATGACATTTTTAATATCGCTCTCAACAAGAGATTCAAAGAAAATTAATAATTTTTCAGCAGAACCTTGACTGACTCCGCGCTGAAGAAATTCTTTTGTAACTCCCTCTCGTCCAATTTTGTCTAATTTATCCAGTGCAACCAACGCCTCTGTATATTTATCTGAAGGAACATCTACAGCATTCAAAAGTTCAGTCAGTAGTTCTCTATGATTTACACGAATCACAAAATCATCAAATCCTAATCGCGTTAAAATCTCGCTGATCGCCGCGCAGAGTTCGGCTTCGACGATCATCGAACTCGAACCAATTGCGTCAACGTCGCATTGGTAAAATTCGCGGAAACGTCCGCGCGCCGGGCGGTCGGCTCTCCACACCGGCTGAATTTGGTAGCGTTTGAAAAACTTCGGTAAATCGTTTTTATAATTTGCGACGACGCGGGCGAGCGGGACGGTTAAATCGTAGCGCAGGGCTAAATCGGACAAATCTTTTTCGCTCGCCTGCGCGTCGAGCTTTTCGCCGCGTTTGAGGATTTTAAAGATTAGCTGATTTCCCTCTTCGCCGTATTTGCCCGTTAAAGTTTCAATGTTTTCGACCGCCGGAGTTTCGAGCGGTTCAAAACCGTAACTTTCGTAAACTTCCTTGATGATGCCGATAACGTAATTGCGTTTGCGAACGTCGGACGGTAAAAAATCGCGCATTCCACGCGCCGGTTTGGTGTTTGCTGGTGCTGACATTTGGTTAAATTGCCACTAGCTTCAGCTAGTGGTTTGCATTGATAAATTAAAAAGGCTTAAGCCGAATGTCCAGAAAAACAAGATTTCCGAACCGCTTTAACTCGTGGAAAATCTACTTTTCAATTATTCCGCTCAAGCCTTTTTCTTATTAGCTTTTACCACTAGCCGAAGCTATCGGCAACTGATAAAGGCGACTTAAAATTTCTTAAACGTATAGCCGAAATAAAAAAGATTCTGGTCAAAGCCGGGATTGATGTTGCCGGTCGAAGCGTTCGAGATGTGATGGAATTTGAAGCCGACGCGGTAGCTGCGCTCTTTGTCGGCATCGAATTCGACACCGCCGCCGCCGGCGAGCGTGTAATTAAATTGTCTGCCGCGCCGGTCGGGGCGCAGTGCGCTGCGGTCGTCGGGAATGGATTTGTTGAAAATAATAAACCCGGCGTTTGCCGTAATAAACGGTTGAATTCTTCGCTGCCGCAGGATATTCAGTTGGAAACCGACGGGCGTTAAACTGACGGCGTAAGCGGTCGTGCGCGGGCGGTCGTAACCGAGCGTGTTCGGCGACAGCCGGACGAGCAGTTCGCGCCGGTAATTCAGAATGGCGAGCGGAATCGCGTCAATCGTATATTTGAGCGCGACGTTGCGGCTGGAGGCGATGCGGCGGGCGTATTGAAAACCGAATTCGCCGAAAGATGATCGGCGCGAACCGCTGAACAGGCGCGGAATGTCCGGCGCGAATGCGCCCCAAACGGAAAATTCGTTTTTGTCGCCGGAGACGTTCGCGGCTCGTTTGGCACCGGACGCGCTTTTGTCAGATGCCGTGTTTTCTGTTTTGCCAATGTAATTCTGGGCGAGCGCGGACGCGGAAAGTGCCGCCGTGATAATTAAAAAGCCGATGCCGTGCCGTAAACCGGCGAAAAAGTTTCGCATTAAAAATGTCTCCTCAAATGTTTTTATGAAAAATTAAAACCGCGCGTCTTGCAAAAAGCGTGTTCGTCAAGCATAAACCAAAATCCGTTTTTGACGAAAGTTTGCCGGTCGAAAAACAAGTCGCCGACGTAGAAAATTCAGGCATTGCCGCCCGGATTTATTTCGCCGATATTGATCTGCGAGCGGTGATGACGGCGATAATCTGAATTAACGGCTTTGCTTTTTTTAATCTGATGTTTTTGTTTCGTGTTTTTTTACGAAGGTTGACTTTGGTAAATCCGGCTTAATGCAACGTAATTGCGCCAGAACTTTTTCAAATCTTCGACTTCCGCGTCGGAAAGCCCGCGTTTAACTTTCGCGGGACTTCCCATCACCAATGAGCGCGGCGGAATGTTTGTGTTCGGCGTGAGCAGACTGCCCGCCGCCACCAGCGAATTTTCGCCGACGCGCACGCCGTCCAATATAATCGCGCCGATGCCGATCAAACAACCGGTTTCGATGTAGCAGCCGTGCAAAGTTACGCGATGTCCGACGGTTATTTCGTCTTCCAGAATCGTCGAATGCGTTTCACGCGAGACGTGAATTATCGTGCCGTCCTGAATGTTCGTGCGGCTTCCGATGCGAATCGAGTTGACATCGCCGCGCAGAATCGAGCCGAACCAGACGCTCGATTCCGCGCCGATTTCGACCTCGCCGATGACGATGGCATCGTCGGTGATGAAAGCCGTTTCGTGAATTTTCGGCGTTTTATTTTGAAAAGATTTAAGCATAAAATTAACTGCGAAGGTTATTTTAACAGGATGAGCAGGATTTATAGGATATTTAATAGTTCAATAGTTCGGACAGTTTTTGACAAACAAAGCAAACATCTCTTTAAGTTAATGGTTACGAATCAAAAAACTTACAGAGGTTGCTTTGTTTATCAATCA
>JAYVKL010000092.1:0-8540 GCA_043768465.1 Pyrinomonadaceae bacterium | reverse complement strand
GTCTTTGCTCTGCAATTCCGCTTCTTTCGCCGTCGTATAATTTTCGGCGGTGATAAATTCGGTCTTGAAAATAATGTGTAATTCGCGCTCGGTCGGCTGCAGACAGCGCGTGCATTCGATTTGAATAGCGGCGGAAATTTCGCCTTCGACATCAACCTGCACGATTCCTTTCGTCAGTTTTCCTTTGACTACAATCGCGTTTTTCAACTTCGCCGTTTCGCCTTCCAAATCAACAGTTTCGGGCGAAAGCAAAAAATCAAAATCTACAACCGATTTTCCTGAATTTATTAAATCAACAATCATTGCCGACGGATCAGACTGTTCTTTCAAACAGCGCAAAATGCAAAGGATTTATTATAACTTTTGCATTTCGAGTGTCAAACCGCCTTTCGTTCAAAGTTCCAAATTCCAGATTTAACTCGCGCTGCCGATGGCTTCATCCAAATTATTAAAACCTTTTTCCTTTAAAATCTTTTGCAAACCCATATTTACACCACGCGCAAACGAAATTCCCTGATAAACAAAACCCGTGTAACTTTGAATCAAACACGCGCCCGCCGCGATTTTTTCAAACGCATCCTTCGCCGTAAAGATTCCCCCGACACCGATGATCGGCAGTTTTCCGTTTGAGCAACGATAGATTTTAGAAATCACTTCGTTTGATTTTTCGCGCAAAGGCTCGCCGCTCAAACCGCCGGTTTCAGCAATTTTTGTTTTCAGATTTTCCCTGTTTACCGTCGTATTCGTCGCAATAATTCCCGCTAAATTTAAGCGCAAACAGATGTCAACAATCGCCTCGATTTCCGCTTCGCTCAAATCCGGCGCGATTTTGACGAACAAGGATTTTAAGTTTTGAGTTCCGACTTCAGTCGGTTCTTCATTAGCGTTCGACCGACTGAAGTCGGAACTCAAAACTTTATTTCGCTCCTGCAACGCGCCTAAAAGTTCCTCCAAATTTTCCGCTTTCTGAAGTTCGCGCAGATGCGGCGTGTTCGGCGACGAAACATTAACGGCGATATAATCGGCGACTTCAAATGCCGAATCGAAACTCGCCAGATAATTATCAATCGCCGCTTCGTTCGGCACGTCTTTATTTTTCCCGATGTTCACGCCCAAAATACAGTTTGGCTGAATTTTCTTTAACCTTTCGACGACTTTCGTCGTTCCTTCGTTATTAAAACCGAGCCGGTTGATCAGCGCGTTATCTTCGGGCAGACGAAACAGACGCGGCTTTTCGTTTCCCTTTTGCGGATTGATTGTCACCGTCCCGACTTCGACAAATCCGAAGCCGATGGCGGCGAGTTGGTTGACGACCACGCCGTTTTTGTCGAAACCGGCGGCGATGCCAAGTGGATTTTTGAATTTCAAACCGAATCTTTCCAGTTCGCCGAACGATTCCGAGTCAAATCGTCGGGCGGCAAAATCTCGCGCCGCTTTAGAACCCAAACCAATTTTCAACGCTTCGATGCCGAATTCGTGCGCCATCTCCGGCGACAGATTGAAAATCAGCGGGCGGATTATTTTTTGATAAAAAGACATTTAGGCGGGAAACTCGACCGATTCGTAAAGTTCGGCAAAAACGATTTCGCATTCAATCGAATCAATTTTGATGACCGCTTCCAAACCGGCGATCTCCGATTTCTCCCAGCCGCCGTTCATTTGCCGGGCGAAAATCTCGATCAAAGGTTTGTTTTGTGCAATCAAAACGTAATTTTGCAGAGTTTCGATTTGATTAGTGTAGCGCAGAAATTTTTCGCCGCGATCATAATGTTCGGTCGAAGGCGAGAGAACTTCGACGATCACGGTCGGGTTGGTGATAACGTCTTTTTTGTCGTCGTAAAACGTCGGCTGCCCGCAGACAATCGCCAAATCGGGATATGAATAAAACCCTTTTTCATTGGTTGCAATTTTCATATTCGGCGAAAATCCGCGACACCGCTTGCCGCGAAGCTGCAAACCGATAATCGTATTTAAGTTAAAACAAATCGTGCTGTGATTCGGACTTTCGCCCGCCATCGAATAGACGCTGCCGTCCAGAAATTCGTGTCTTTCAACTTGAATTCGTTCGTAATCGAGATAATCTTCCACCGAAAATATCGGATGAGCTTTTGCCAGTGCCATAATTTTTTGCTTTCTCAATCGAAATGGTCGGCTCTATTTTAATTGAAATCGGCGAAACTTGAAACCCGAAACTTGAAACTTGAAACCCAGCGGTGATACGATTTCGGCAACACTATGGCGGATGAATACGGATTGATCGAGAAATCGAAAATTATGGATGGTGCGCGAATGATCCGCGCCGTATCGCGTTTAGCATCGGAAATCGTCGAAGAAAATCACGGCGCGAAAGATTTGTATATCGTCGGCATCCGGCGGCGCGGCGTGCCTTTGGCGGAAAGACTCGTTGCCAAAATCGAAGAACTGGAAGGCGAAAAACCGCTTTTCGGCATTATTGACATCACGCTTTACCGCGACGATTTATCAACCGTCGGAGCCAATCCGATTGTCAATCGCACGGAACTCGACGCGGACATCAAAAACAAAAAAATCATTCTCGTGGACGATGTTTTATACACCGGCAGAACGATTCGCGCCGCGATGGATCAACTGATGGATTTCGGCAGACCGCGCAAAGTCCAGCTCGCCGTTTTGATTGATCGCGGCAAGGAACACCGCGAACTGCCGATTCAAGCAGATTACATCGGCAAAACCGTCCCGACCAAAAAAGCCGAAATTATCAAAGTGATGCTCAAAGAATATGACGACGCGGAAGCCGTCTGGATTTATGAGAAACCGTGAAGTTTGAAATTGTCAGCGAAATCACCAATATCGAAACGATTGCCGCAGGAAACTCAATCAGAGTTTTGCCGGTATTGAATAGAAAATATGGAAAAAGACGCTGGCGCAAGAAAAAAGGGATGGCAACTGTTAAAGTAGCTGACGGTGATTTTCGACTAGCAGAAATTCATTGGTATGAAGCACACGGCATCGGGAAAAGAGATTTGAAAATCAAGTTTCCTTTCCTGGATTAAAGTTATGAAAGAACCGAAATTTGTAGTCTGTTTGAACAATGAAGGTTATTTGGCTTCGCTCGAAATCGGCAAACTTTACCGGATAATTCCCGACGAAGAAGCCGAAAAACTCGGCGGTTTGCGCGTGATTGACGAAGACGGCGAGGATTATTTTTATGACGCGGAGATGTTTTGTCCGCTGCCAGTTCCGCCAATTGTCGCGCAAACGCTGATTTCAGTTTCCAAGCAAGGTTAAACGCCTTGCTTTTTTTACAAACGAGTTATGAACAAACCGTTTCGCCGCCGCGATTTATTGGGAATTCGCCATCTTTCCGCCGATGAAATCGTCGGGATTCTGAACACCGCCGAAAATTTCCGTGAAATAAATCAGCGCGAAATCAAGAAGGTTCCGACCTTGCGCGGCAAAACCGTCATCAATCTTTTTTTCGAGAATTCGACGCGCACCCGAACATCTTTTGAACTCGCCGCGAAACGGCTTTCCGCCGATGCCGTCAACATCTCGATTTCGTCTTCGAGCGTGGCGAAAGGCGAAACTTTGATTGATACAGCGTTGAATCTCGATGCGATGTCGCCCGACTGCATCGTCGTCCGCCATTCGAGCGCGGGCGTTCCGCACCAATTGGCGAAAGTCAGCCGAGCCGCGATAATTAATGCGGGCGACGGCGCGAACGAACACCCGACGCAGGCTCTGCTCGACGCGATGACGATCCGGGAACGCAAAGGCAAAATTGACGGTTTGGAAGTGGCGATTATCGGCGATATTCTGCACAGCCGCGTGGCGCGTTCAAATATTCATCTGCTGACTAAACTCGGCGCGAAAGTCCGCGTCGCCGGACCGAAAACTTTAGTTCCGAACGATTTCGCATTTTTCGTCGAAAATAATCTGGAGGTTTGCCCGAACGTCGAATGCGCCATTGAAAACGCCGATGTCGTGATGATTCTGCGAATCCAGAGCGAGCGGCAGAATTCGGCGTTTTTCCCGACTCTGCGCGAATACTCGATTCATTACGGCTTAACCAACGAACGCCTCGAACTCGCCAAAAAAGACGCGATTGTGCTGCATCCGGGTCCGATGAATCGCGGCATCGAAATCGCGTCCGATGTCGCCGACAGTTCGCGCTCGCTGATTTTGGATCAGGTAAAATACGGTGTCGCCGTGCGAATGGCGGTTTTATATTTAGCAACCGGAGGCGCGGCAGGCAATGGATGAAACAATAACTTTATATCGTCCGACAGGTAAAAATGAACTCGCTTTAATCGAAGCGAGCGATTACAAATTTTTTCCGCCGCGACTGCCCGAACAGCCGATTTTTTATCCGGTAACAAACGAACAATACGCGACGCAAATCGCCCGCGATTGGAACGCGAAATATAATGCCGATAAACTTGGCTACGTCACAAAATTTGAAGTTCGCAAGAAGTTTCTCGACCGTTACGAAACCAAAATCGTCGGCGGCTCAACCCACGAAGAATACTGGATTCCGGCGGAGGATTTGGGAGAATTTAACAGAAACATCGTCGGATTGATAGAAGTTATTGCAGAATTCAACGGTTGAACCCAGACTCGAACCTATGGAGCAGAATCAAGAATCTCAAGCATTTCGCCGTGAATCAAACCGTTGTCGGCGCAAATCGGAGCTTGGTAAATGCTGAATTTAGAATCGTCGTAATACGAAACGCGCCCGCCCGCTTCCTCGATCAACAAAACACCGGCGGCGACATCCCAGGCGTGTAAGCCTTCTTCCCAAAATCCGTCGAAACGCCCGCAGGCGACATACGCCATATCAATCGCCGCCGAACCGTCGCGCCGCACGCCGCGTGATTTCAAAAGAAAATCGTGCAGATGTCCGGCGAAATTAGTCCGCTCTTTGAAATCATAAGGAAAGCCGGTTACGATCAACGATTCAGAAAGTTTCTCGGTTTCCGAAACGCGAATCGGCTTGTTATTCAACGTCGCGCCTCTGCCTTTTTCCGCCGCGAAAAGCTCGCTGCGCGTCGGATCGAACGTCACGCCGACGACGATTTCGCCGGCGTGTTCGAGCGCGAGCGTCACGCAGAAACACGGGTAGCCGTGCGCGTAATTGGTCGTGCCGTCGAGCGGGTCAACGATCCATTTCCAGGTGTTTGCGCCGTCTGCACTCAACGCTTCGCCCGACTCTTCCGCCAGAATGGAATGTTTCGGATAATGCGATTTAATCCGTTCGATGATTAATTTCTCCGAAGCTAAATCGGCTTCCGTCACCAAATCAATGTCGCCTTTTTTCGAGATGTTGATTTTGCGCCCGAATTTTTCGAGCAGAACGCTTCCGGCTTGACGCGCCGTTTCGATGGCAAAGTTGAGCATTTATTTGATAAATTTTTCGCTTGTTTTCAAAAATTCCTGGATTTGCGCGTCCCAGAATTTCCAGTCGTGAACGCCGGGCAATTCGCGGAATTCGTGCGGAATTTTCTTTTCAAAAAGGAGCGCGGAAAAATCGTGATTGTTCTGGATCAGAAAATCTTCCGTGCCGCACGATTGATAGATGAACGGCAGGGCTTGGATTTTTTCCGGCGTGAGTTCCTTAACTATTTTGAAAATATCGTTGGCGGCGCGGGTCGGGCTGTCATCTGCGCCATAGACGCTTTTGATTGAATCGGGAATCGCGCCCTTCATTCCGGTTTTCGTGAAAACCGCGTCCGTCCAGCCCGCCGCGCCGAGTGCGCCGCTGAAGCTGCCGACGAGCGCGAACTTGTCGGGATATTTCAAACCGAATTTCATCGCGCCGTAGCCGCCCATCGAGAGTCCGGCGACGGCGCGATGATTTTTATCGGCGGCGGTGCGAAAATTTTTATCAATTTCCGGCATCAATTCCTGAATGATGTAGCTTTCGTATTTGTCGTTCGGGACGCTTGCGCTGTCGGAATACCAGCCGTTGTCGCCTTCCGGGGTGACGAAAATGTAATCGTATTTGGCAGCGTATTCGGCGAGTTTTGTTTTGTCAGTCCAATTATCAAAATGTCCGGTCAAGCCGTGAAGCAAATAAATTGTCGAATAACGGCGGGCTTTTTCCATTTTATAATTGATCGGCACGACGACGCGATACGGCATTTCACGCGCCATCAGTCGGCTGTTTAATTTGTAATTTTCGACGCTGCCCGAAAGCGCGGTTTTGGTTTGCGCCTGCTGCGCGTCAGCGGAAAACGACAAGCTGAAAACGACAATCAGCCACAGCGACAGTTTAGAAATTTTATCGAGATTCATTTTTTCGTTCAGAGTCCTCGCTTGAGCGTGTCCTTCCGCCAGCGCAGCGCGGCGAGAAAGACAAACTGAAGTTTGAACTCAGAACTTCAGTTTGTTATAAAATCGAGATTAACCGAAATGGCGGCTGAACCAGCCTTTGTTTTCCGTTTCGTGATTGGCGAGCTGCGCGAATTCGCCCGCGTCGAGCCAGACACCCGTGCAGCCGTCGCAAACGTCAATCTTGACGTTTTCAAACTTGGTTTCAACCAGTTTTCCGTCGCATTTCGGGCAGTCCATCGCGCCCGCCGACAGATTTTCGGAACTGATTTTAGCTTTCAACTTTTCCATCAGTTCCTGCTCTTTGTGATAAATATATTCGTTTTCCAAAGCGTGTGCGCGGTCGTCCAATTCTAACGGCATAATTTTTTGTCTCCTGTAAATAGTGTTTCTAAAAAAGTAACAAACAAAGCGGCATCTTCCAAATTGCTTTAAATGATTGTGACGCGCCGACTTTTCCGATCCGCTTGAAACAGATTTTTCTTTTTAAACGTATTAGTTTCCGTATCAAAATCTTTTTTCGGTCAAATTCATTTGAAAAAACTTATGTATCCAAAATCATTTCGCGTCCGGGCCTCGGCTTGGCTGCTGCTGTTTTTATTATCGTTCGCCCAAATCGCCAGTGCCGCCCGTCCGCTCTGGCAGTTTCCGCATCAATCGCAGGACGACGGCAAGGTTAAAAAACTTCCGCCCGTCAATTACATTCGCAGTCGTGATGTGGACATCAAAAACGTCCTGATAGATTTGCGTTTCGACTGGGAAAAAGAGCAGGCTTTCGGCAATACGGTCGTGACGCTCGCGCCGTTTAAGGATTCGCAAACCTTTAATTTGGACGCGGCGGCGATGACGATAAATTCCGTTGCGATGGCAAACGGAACGCCGCTGAAATATATTTATGACGGCAAAAAAACCGACGATAATCTCACGATTACACTCGACCGCATTTATAAAAAAGGCGAAGATTTGTCGGTCAAAATTGATTATCGAACGAATTATGTGAACAAAGTTGACGACACCGAAACGGCTATCGGCAGTTTCGGGCGCGGGCTGCGTTTCATCAAACCGACGGCGGCGGAGCCGAACAAACCGCGTCAAATCTGGTCGCAGGGCGAAACGGAATTTAACCGCTACTGGTTTCCGTCCTATGACGCGCCGAACGACTTTCGCACCTCGGAATTAAAGGCGACGGTCGAAAAACCCTACACCGTTATTTCCAACGGCAAACTCATTGAAATCAAGGACAACGGCGACAACACGCGCACTTTTCACTGGAAAATGGACGTGCCGTATTCCAATTATTTATCGTCAATCGTCGTCGGCGAATATACGGAAATTAAAAACGGCGAATATGAAGGCGTTCCGATAATGGCTTACGGCTATCCGTCGGAAGCCGTCGAAGTCGCCGCGACGACGAAGAATCTGCCCGCGACGATTAAATTTTTCTCGGAGAAAACCGGTGTCAAATACGCTTATCCGAAGTATTCACAGACTTTCGTCGAAGATTTCGGCGGCGGAATGGAAAACATTTCGGCGACGACGCAGATCGAAGAAATGATTCACGACGAGCGCGAACTGCTCGACACCGACAGCGAATCTTTGCAGTCGCACGAACTCGCGCACCAGTGGTTCGGCGATTATGTAACCTGCCGCGATTGGGGGCAAATCTGGCTTAACGAATCGTTTGCGACTTATTTTCAGGCTCTCTGGGATGAACAGTTGAAAGGCAAAGATTTTTTCCTCTACAACGACGTGAGCAAAAATCAGCAGACGACGATCAACACCTGGAAACAGGGCAATCGCCGCCCGATTGTGACGAAATACTACGCCAACAAAGACGCGATGTTCGACAGCTATGCTTATCCCGGCGGCGGTTCGGTCTTGCATATGTTACGCAAACATCTCGGCGATGATTTGTTTTTCAAATCGCTCAAGAAATATCTGACCGACAACGCGCACCAGCCGGTTTCGACCGAAGATTTGCGGATTGCGATTGAAGAGACGACCGGACAATCTATGGATTGGTTTTTCGATCAATGGCTTTATAAAATGGGACATCCCGTTTTTGAAGTGTCGAAAAACTACGACGCGGCGGCGAAAAAATTAACGCTGAACGTCAAGCAAACGCAGAAACTCGATCCGAACAACGAATTTCCGCAAACCGAATTTTTTCAAACTTACGTTGATGTCGAAGTTGACGGCAATGTCCAAAAAGTCTGGATCAAACCGCAGGC
>JAYVKL010000091.1:0-4294 GCA_043768465.1 Pyrinomonadaceae bacterium | reverse complement strand
ATTAATTGAATACTTTTGAAAAGAAAGCAAAATTGCCTGTGAACGATTGCGAATTCTGAAGTTCGCGGCTGTTTGATAATTCTCAACCAATTTCTCATAATTTTTATCGTCCAATGTTTTGATAAATTTATTTGGCATATTCATATTGCTATTATATTACAATATTTCTGCTTGACTACTTACGTTCATACAAAATGACAGGCAATTTCCCTATTTCCCTCAATCCGACGCAGTTGCGGTTCTTCGGACGCGCAAATCTCCCGTGTAATCGGGCAGCGATGCCGAAACACGCAGCCTGTCGGACGCTCCGCAACGGTTTCAATATCTTCTTTTACGACACAATCTTTATTATCTTTTGACGGGTCGGGTTCAGGAATCGCCGCGAGCAATGCCTGTGTGTAAGGATGGCGCGGCGCGCTGACAATCTCCGCACTGTCGCCGATTTCAACGATGCGTCCTAAATACATCACGCCGATGCGCCTGCTCATAAAAGCGGTAATGGCAATATTGTGCGAAATGAAAAGATACGAAAGAGCGTATTCATCCTGCAAATCGCGCAGAAGATTTAATATCTGCGCCTGCACCGAAACGTCGAGAGCCGAAACCGGCTCATCGCAAATAAGCAATTTCGGACGCAAAGCAAGTGCGCGGGCAATGCCGATGCGCTGCTGCTGACCGCCGGAAAATTCGCCGGGAAAACGGCGCATATCCTCGGCTGATAAACCGACCCGCTCAAGCAGCCGCGCCGCTTCCGCCGTTCTTTCCGCTTTGGTGCCGATGCGATGAATTTCAAGCGGTTCGCTGATGATTTGTTCAATCGTCAGGCGCGAATCGAGCGAAGCCAACGGGTCTTGAAAAACCATCTGCATCTGTTTTCTAACGGATTTTAACGATTTCTCGTTGAGATGTGTAATGTTTTTTCCGGCAAAAAAAATGCGTCCGCCGTCCGGCTGATAAAGCCTCATCACCGTTAAAGCGAAAGTGGATTTCCCGCAGCCCGATTCACCGACCAAGCCTACTGTTTCGCCTTCGGATACGGACAAACTAACGCGGTCGAGAGCGATGTTTTTGAGCTTTCGGCTGCTGAAAAATCCGCTTCGCGCCGTGAAACTTTTAGTCAAATTGATTATTTTCAAAAGCATTTCAGACATCGGCAAATGCTCCTTCGTGAGCGACAAAGCAGGCGACCGATTGTTCAGGGCTGATTTCTAGTAAGGGCGGACGCTTTTCTTGGCAAACCGCGACGCGGTAAGAACAGCGCGGATGAAACGCGCAACCGACTTCCTCGCCGGAAAAACGCGGCGGTGCGCCCTCAATAGTTTTTAGTCTTTCTGGTTGTTCGTCCAGTCGAGGTATCGAAGCAATTAGGGCTTGAGTATAAGGGTGCTGCGGACGATTAAAAATTTCCCGGACGGAGGCGTTTTCAACAATTCTTCCCGCATACATTACGGCAACGCGGTCGGCAATTTGAGCGACCACGCCTAAATCGTGCGTGATGATAATAATTGACATCGCAAATTCTTTTTTAAATTGGCGCAAAAGGCTGAGAATTTGCGCCTGAATCGTTACGTCCAGCGCAGTCGTCGGTTCATCGGCAATCAGTAATCTCGGCTGACAGGAAATCGCCATCGCAATCATCACACGCTGGCGCATTCCGCCGGAAAATTCGTGCGGATAATCGTTAAACCGCTGCCGAGCATTTGAAATTCCGACGTTTTGTAAAAGATAAACGCCCTGCTCTTTGGCTTCCTTTTTGGACAATCGGCGATGAACTCGCAGAGTTTCCATAATTTGATAACCAACCGATAAAACCGGATTGAGCGAAGTCATCGGGTCTTGAAAAATCATCGAAATGCGGTTGCCGAGGATTTTTTCGAGCTGTTTGTCGGAAAGCGTTAACAAATCCGTTTCCTTATTTTCGTCGTGTAAAATTATTTTTCCGTTTGTAATCTCGCCCGGCGGTTCAATCAAACGCATAATCGAAAACGCCGTGACGCTTTTCCCGCAACCCGACTCGCCGACGATACCCAAAACTTCGCCTTCATCAATTGAAAAAGAAACGTCGCTGACCGCGCGGACGGTATTTTTTTCTAATTTGAATTGTGTTTGAAGATTTGAAACTTCAAGCAAAGTCTTGGACATACATTATGTGAAAAGTGAATAGTGAAAAATTAAGGCAAACATTTCACGTTCTCCATTGGTCAACGTCGTTGCGGATATACATCTGGAAACGTGAAATATCGAGATAACGGAAAACCGTGTTGCCGGTTTTGTCCGGCTCAAATCCGGTTAAATACGGATACCAAACCTGATGCGTGACCGTCTGCGTTAAAAAAAGCCCGCCGACATCTTCGACCAAAATTCGCTCGGCTTGCCGGTAAAGATTCAATCGCGTCTGCTCGTCAATTTCGCGTCCCGCGAGCGTCACCAATTCATCGAATTTCTCGTTTCGCCAGGCGTGGCGCGGAGAACCCTGTTCGCTCGTGCTGCGCCAGAGGCGCGTTAGCATATTTGCCGGGTCGAGAAAATCATACTCATATTCTCCGCGATAAAGCGACATTTCGTGCCGCGCCCGCCGCGCGTTCCAAACCGCGCCTTCGACGAGTTGCAGATTTACGCTGATGTCCAGATGACGCTCCCATTGGTCTTTGACATATTCCAGCACGACATCGCGCCCGTTGGAAAACATTTCCAGAACAAGCTGATTTCCGCTTGCGTCTCTGCCGCTCGGATAACCTGCCTCTGCCAGAAGTGCTTTCGCTCTTTCGACGTTAAAGTCCTGCACCGATTTTAATTCGGGATTATGCGCGGGAAAATCAGGCGGCAACATCCAATACGCCGGTGTGCGCGTTCCGAGCATTACTTTACTGCAAAAAGGCTCGCGGTCAACGGCGTGTGAAAGCGATTGTCTGACCTTCAAATTATCGAACGGCGGTCGCAGACAATCGAAGGACAGATATTGAATCTGAAAATTGTTGAACGTGTGCAGATATTTTTCCAGCTCGTTGTCGTTAATCACCTGCGCCAGTTCCTGCGGCTGCAAAATAGGAATATAGTCAATTTCCTTGTTCAGCCACGAATTAAACCAGCCGATTGCCGGCGCGCCGACAAGTTGAATCAATCTTTGAATTCCGGGTTTATGCGCTCCGTTATAATACGGATTCGCGTCCCATTCGAGCCGCTGGTTATGTTCCCAGCTAAGCAGCCGCATCGGACCCGACGACACGAAATTTTCCGCCGTGTCCGCCCAATGTTCGGGATTTTTTTCCGCTTTATGTTTCGGCGCGGGAACCGCCGCCATATAAGCCATCAGCGCGGGCAGATGCGGAATCGCGCCGTTTTCGCCGCGTATGCGAACGGTTCTCTCGTCAATCGCTTCAACGCCGACATCTTCGGGTCGCCCTTTGCCTTCTTTTAACGCCTGAATTCCTTTGATGTCGTAATAAAACCACGTCCACGGATTATCGAGATTCGGCGAAGCCAGATGACGAAATGTAAAAACCCAGTCGTCCGCCGTAATCGGCACGCCGTCGCTCCAGCGCGCATTTTGGCGAATTGTAAAATCCCAGTATTCACCCTTCTCGCCCATCCGAAATGACTCAGCCATCGCCGGAACGAGATTTTGATTCGGGTCGCGTCTTAAAAGCGGTTCACCGCCCCAATTTATCGCCACGCCCGCGCCGTATATGTCGCGCGAAATATCGAGATGTCTGGGTTCGGCGGCGGACTCGTATAAAATCTGCTTTTCCAGCGGCGCGGCATCCGAAGGAAGGCTCCGACCTTGCGGCGTAATAATCGGTTCACTCGAATTTGTAATAATCGAATGATTGTTCGGCGCGCTGCGACAGCTAAACAAGGCATTTCCAAGAATCACTGAACCAGCAAGACCTAGCAGTTCACGACGTGTGATTTTACTCATTAAATAAGCAATTTTTAGTAAAAATGAAAAGAGATTATTATTTTACCATATAAACTTTGGTGCAAAATGCCCTTTCATCAGGATTGAACACAGTTTTATAGAAAAGCCCTATGGGAGAGCAAAAAAGGCAGGAGAGATTTTGGGTTTTTACAGTAAAATACACGAATGAGCGACGGTCAAGAAACTGTCATTTATCAATTGCGGATCATCCTTGAAGGCATCAGTCCACTAATTTGGCGACGGCTTTTAGTGCCGGGCGATTATTCAATCGCCGATTTTCATTATATTTTACAGAGCGCTTTTGATTGGGATAATGTTCATCTTCACCGGTTTGAAATCTACGGTAAAGACTACGGCATTGGATATGCGGGCGGG
>JAYVKL010000090.1:0-15677 GCA_043768465.1 Pyrinomonadaceae bacterium | reverse complement strand
TGTATGGCAGACTTCAGTCTGCCGCCTCGCTCAGACCCGACTCTCGACGGCGGTGGCAGACTTTAGTCTGCCATACATTCAATCCGAATTTGCTCTAGTTCTGGGGATCAACTAGAACAAGGGGCAAATAAGAGAATCAGATGCTTGGCACTTTCTCCTGTAAAATCACAGAAAAACAAAACAGAAAAGCAACACCAAAAAAATCTTAAATTGATTTAATCTAAAAAGCAACAAAAATTTGGAAACATCAATCAAAGATGAATCCCAGTCGCGTTTTTTTGAGTATTATCAACGGATTTCTACACCTAAAAATTTTTAATAAACCATCCGCGTTTTAATCGTGCCTTTGACCTCACGCAAAATCTCGAACGCCTCTTTTGACAGTTTCGTGTCAACGTCCAGAATCACATAGCCGATTTCGTCGTTTGTCTTTAAAAACTGTCCTAAAATGTTGATGTCGTGTGCCGACAATTTCGAGTTTATCTCGGATAAAACGCCGGGAATGTTTTGGTGAATGTGCAGAATACGGTGCGTTTTGTCCTGAGGCGACAGATTGACCGGCGGAACCGTATGCGAGCCGTTGGAGATTCCGAGTTCCAGGTAATTTATCAATTTGGAAGTAACGTCCAACCCGATATTCGCCTGCGCCTCTTCGGTCGAGCCGCCGATGTGCGGCGTTAAAATCACGTTCGGCAAATTTTGCAGAACCGACGTGAATTCGTCGCCGTTTTTCTCCGGCTCGAACGGGAAGACATCAACTGCCGCGCCGGAAATTTTTCCGCTTTCGATAAACAAGCGCAGAGCGTCCAAATCAACGACCTCGCCGCGTGAATAATTAAGGAAGATCGCGCCGTTCTTCATCGCCGAAAGCGTCGTCTCGTTCATCATATTGCGCGTCGTCGCGTCGCTTGGGACGTGCAGAGTTACGATGTCCGATTGCCCCAAAAGCTCCGGCAAATCGCGGATTTGTTTGGCGTTGCCGAGCGGCAGTTTCGTCAAAACATCGTAATAGACGACGTGCATTCCCAACGCTTCCGCCATCACCGAAATTTGCGAGCCGATGTTGCCGTAACCGACGATTCCCAAAGTTTTCCCGCGCAACTCAAACGCTCCTTTGGAATCCTTCAGCCAAACGCCTCGATGCGCCGCGCTGTTTTTGTCGCTGATGCGGCGAATCAGCATTATGCAGAGCGCAATCACCAATTCGGCGACCGAGCGCGTATTTGAATACGGGGCGTTAAAAACGGCGATGCCTTTTTCGGTTGCGGCTTTCAAATTTACCTGATTGACACCGATGCAGAACGCGCCGATTGCCAGCAGTTTGTCGGCGTTTTCAAGAACTTTATCGGTGATTTGCGTTTTCGAGCGGATGCCCAAAATGTGAACGCCTTTAATTTCTTCGGCTAAATCCGCTTCCCGTAGTGCGCCTTTAATACATTTGATTTCGGCGTAACCGCCCGCGTTTAGTTCGGCGACCGCTGCGTCGGAAATGTTTTCGAGCAGCAGAATTTTAATTTTGTTGCGCGGGTAAGATGTTTGCGTATCTTTCATAAAAAGTCTGATTATAAACAAAAAAGACGAGAGCGGAAAATTGCCCTCGTCTTTTATCGTTGAAAAATTTTACCGCTGCCGGATTATTTGCGTTGGAATTCGGGCGAACCGAGCATCAGCGTCAGCAGTTCGGCGATGTAGCCGGTTGATTTATCGGCGTTCAATTTAGGCGGCGCGGGTTTCGCGTTCGTCGAAAAATTTGCGTTTTGTCCGGCAGCGATTGGCGCGGCGTTCAATTTAGCGGCGGCTTCATCGGCGATTTTATCGAACGCGGTTTTCGAGCCGGGCGAAACCTCGCCGCGCAGAATCGTCTGCGTCAAAAGCGCGGAAACATCAATCGGATTCTTCAAATCAACCTCCTTCAACAACGATTTCGCGCCAATCGTCGTGCCTTTAATTTTGTTTTGCGCGAGCGCGTCGGCGAAGTTGAAGCGCGTCAGCAAACTTCCGGCGGACAGCCACTCGACGCTGTTTTCCGTGAAACCTTCGGGCGTGACGTGACCGAAAATCGGCTGTCCCATTTTGGAAATCCAATCGAGCAGCGGGCGATTAGCGTCGGTTTCGGCGTTCGTGATTCGCAGGGCGGCGGCGGCAAATTCAAACGGCGATTTGACCTTCGTCCGATACATTGCCGGACTCGTAAACGCGGGCGAAGTGATGATGCTTCGCAGCGTTTCACGAATCGAGCCGTCGGTTTTCAAAAAGATTTGCGCGGCGAGTCTGACGACGGCTTCCGGCGGATTATCGCCCAGAAACCTTTGCGCGAGTTTCAGCGAAATGTAATGCGCCGTCGAAGGACTCGCCGCCAGAATATCGAGAACCTTTTCCGCGTCGCCGATGCCGCCGCCCGCCGCGATTTTCCGTCCTAAAACGATTTTCTCGCCGTTGTCGTGCGCCGGCGGATTAAAATAAAACAAGCCTTCCTCGTTCGGTTTGCGAATCGTCCAGCCGGTCAAACAGCGGGCGACTTCCTGCACGTCTTTTTGCGTGTAGCCGCCGTCCACGCCCAAAGTGTGGAGTTCCATCAATTCGCGGGCGTAATTTTCGTTGATGCCGCCCGTCTGCCGCGCCGGTTTGTCTTTGGTCGCCGGATATTTTCGCACGACGCTCGACTGCCAATTGTCCAAATAAAACAGCATCGCCGGAGATTTCGCCGTCGCGCCGAGCAAATCTCGAAATTTGCCCAAAACAAACGGGCGAATCGCGTCGCGGTCAAACGCCGTCAGCATCCATCGGTCGGCATCTTTGTTGGCGTAAATGCTAAAATGATTTTCCCAGAAATCAACCAAAATCTCGTTCAACTGCCGTTCGCTGTAAACCGCCCGCAACAATTTCGCCCGCTGCAATTCGGTAACGACCGTCTGCGAATTTTTTGGTGTCGAAGCCGGTTTCGGCGCGGGATTTTTCGCGGCGGGTTTCGGCATTTCCGCCGGATCAATCTTCGGCATCTCAGCCGGATTCGGCTTTGTCACGGCGGTGTTCGGCAGCGGCGCGTTCGTCGAATTCATTTCCGACGGTAACGGAGAAGGCGACGGCGAAACGGTCGGCGTTGGAGTCGGAGTCGGCGTTAAAGTCGGCTTCGGTTTCGGCGGATTATACTGTTCGGCAAGCGTCGGCGTGGAAAGCGCAAGCGTCGGCAATTTTTCGAGCCGTTTGTCGAGCGCGGAATCGTCAATCGAATCGGGATTCAACTGTTCTTCGATATACGCCTTTACGCCGAGACCTTTGACGCGCTCGAAATCCGCGTCCCGCGCCCCGAAAGTTAAACGCGCCAGAACCTGTCCGACGCGCTGCTCATTGCTCAAAACCTTTTTAGAATTAACATCATTCGCCGCCGCCGTCAGCGGTTCGACGACGAACAGCGACAGCAAAAGCATTGACAGCGCAAAACGAATTTCTCTCCAAAATACCTTTTTCATCCCAAACTCTCCTCATTGAAACACGACTGAATTTGACGGGCAATCAACAGTTTGATCTTCAAACATCGTAATTAGATGTCCGATGGATTTTCAAAAAGGCGCGGCGAAAATCAGCCGGCGATTTTCGGCTGATTTTCGCTGATGGTTTATTTCCATCTGCTTATTCCCGGTTGGCAGCATTCGATGTCGTTTCGACGAAATTTACCATTGCGCCGCGTCGCGTTCGATGTAAACGAATTTCCACGGATGCAGCGTCAGCGCGTTCGGATACATTCCTTTGACGTAAGGTTTTTTCAGCCAATTGGTCGAACTGGTCGTCAGCGGAATAATCGGCTGTTCGTTCAGAAGCAGGCTTTCGGCGGCGGCGAGCGTTTGCAGACGCTGCTGATTATCGAGCGTGCGGTTGGCTTCGTCCAGTAATTTTGAGTATTTTTCACTTTTCCAGCCTGTGCCGTTGTCGCCGCCGTCCGCCGCCAGAATGCTCAGGAAGTTATACGGATCAACGTAATCGGCGGCGTAACCGAAACGGGCGAAACCTTTGTATTCGAGTTTCGCGGTCGCGCTGAAAAAAGTTTTAGCCTCCATACTTTTCAAAGGCACGGTCAAACCGAGATGTCGCTTCCACTGCGACTGCACGATTTCGGCGACGAACTTGTTGCCTTCGCTCGTGTTATAGGTAATCGCTATTTCCTCAATCGGAAATTTCGACGGGTCATAATTTCCGGCAGTGTCTTTGTAACCGGCGGCGGCTAATAATTGTTTGGCGGCTTCGGGATCGAAATTCGTCGTCTGCGCGGTCGGATAATCTTTGAAAATATTAGTCGGAATCAAGGTCGAAGAAGGCTTCGAGTTGCGGCGCAAAACGGTAATCAGGTTTTTATCAATCGCCATCGCAAACGCCCGGCGGACGCGCACGTCGTTCATCGGCGGCTTCGTCGTGTTGATAATGTAATACTCGATGGAGGCTTCGAGCGCGTCCTGATAATCCTTTTTATTCTCTATCGAAAACAGCCAGCCGCGCGGAACCGAACGATTATAAGTCGCGTCAATCGCGCCCGCTTTATACAAATTCATCATCGTTCCCTGTTCTTCGACCGGATAAAACGAAATCCGTTCGAGGCGGACGTTCGCCGAATCCCAGTAATTCGGGTTTTTCTCGACGACGATTTGGTCGTAGGGCGACCATTCTTTTAACTTAAACGCGCCGGAAGTGACGATGTTTTCCGGCTGCGTCCATTTCGCGCCGAACTGTTCAATCGTTTTTTGCGGCACGAAGCGGAACAGATTATACGGCAAAATCTTAATGAAAAAAGGCACCGGTTGAGACAGCGAGATTTTCACCGTGAAATCGTCAACCGCTTCCACGCCCAAATCTTCGGCTTTGACGGGAACGAAAGTTTTGCCGGCGACCTCCGCCGCGAGCTTGGCGTTTTTTTCGAGCAGCGCGGCACGTTTTTTTTCGCTTTCCGGCAAAGTCAGCCGCGTCGGAACGCTCGCTTCCGCTTCCGCATCGTTTAAAAATTCTCCGGTTTCCGCGTTTTGAACGAAAACCGCTCCTTCGTTAAAAGCCTTCGCATTCTTGATGTAATACGCCTGTCCCGCGCCGCGCGAAGCGAGTTCCGGGTCGAGTCCACGTCGCATCGTGTAAACGAAATCCCGCGCCGTGATCGGTTCGCCGTTCGACCATTCGGCGTTTTTTCGCAAATAAAAAGTAAACTCCGTCGAATCGGCGTTCGTTTCCCAACGCTCGGCAATCGCCGGAATCGGCTCTAAAGTTTGCGGATCGTATTCGACCAAGCCTTCAAAAAGCGCGAGATAAATTCTTTGTTCGACTTGTCCCGTCCCGATTTGCGGGTCGAGCGATTCGGGTTCGGGACCGGAAACGTAACGCAGTTCGTTTTCCGTCGGCGGCACGGTTCTGCCGAAATACGGTTCGTTTTCCCCGGATACCGCGCACGACGAAAGCATCGCCGCGAGCAGCAGACAGCTTGAAAACAGCACGACGCACCCAAGCAGTTCGGATGGCTGAAACATTTGATGCCGCATAATTTATCTGGAAGAACGCCGGAAGCATTTTGAAGTTTACAACGCCCGCCGCGCTTCTCAAAATCGCCCGCCCGAATCGAAGGTTTACCGCCAGTGACAAACGCGAAAATACCTGACGGCAAAGTCTCAAGTTTTCCTCAAGCGGTTTGTTCTAGAGTAAAAATTAGGATGAACTTTACCTCATACGAAAATCACGAAACTTTTCACACGCCCGATTACTACGGGTTTGAATCCTCTTTCGCCAAAATGAACTTCCCCATAAAAAACGATGTGGTAAAACTTTTTACCGACAAATTTCTGGTGCCGCCGCTCTCGACCGAGATCACACGCCTGCGCCTGATCGAACAAATCCAAAAATCGCTGGCGCAGTTTTCCGCGACGATTATTACCAGACGCGCCGGAATGGGCAAAACCGTTTTAGCGGCGCAGTTCGCCGCCCAAAGTCAATCGAACATCTGTTGGTATAAGGTCGAAACGGCGGACGGCGATTGGAAGGTTTTTGCCAGTTATCTGCTGGGCAGTTTGAACGATTCACGCGCCGCCGCCGAGGTTTTGAAATTTGACGAAACGGCAGTCGCGGCGCAAAGCGAAATGCTCGCCGCCAAATTCGTCGAAGCCGCCGGAAAAGAACCGCTGTTAATCGTGCTGGACGATTTGCACTCGGTTTTCGATGCCGTCTGGTTCGCCGAATTTTTCAACGGCTTCGTGCCGTCGCTCGCGCCGAATGTGCATTTGCTTTTGATCGCCCGAACGCTGCCGCCGCTTCCGCTCTGGCGGCTTCGCTCGAAGCAGGTTTTAGGGGTCGTCGAGGAAAAAACGCTGGCTTTCACATTGGAAGAAGCGATCAGATTTTTTGAGAGCTATCAATTGCCGCCGAAAACCGCCCGCACCGCGCACCAAGTCGCCTACGGAAAAATCTCGAAACTCAAAGAAATCGCCGAAAACAAATCTACAACTCAAAACTAAACGGGCGGCGATCTTGCGACGTTCCCTTCTTCGTTTTGAATTCACGCTTGAGCGTGTGTTTCCGCCGCGCTTCGCTGGCGGAGGACAAACTGAAGTTTGGACTCAGAACGAAAGCTAAAGCGCATCAAAACATCTGTTCTTCCGCCCGATTGGTTTGATTTCGCCGAATCGTTATAATCGAATCGAACTGATTTTTCGATAATCGCTGCCGATGAACCGACCTTCTTTTTTCCTGCGAACCAAACTATTGCCGCCGCGCCAGGTGCCGGAGATTTTGGCGCGTCCGCGTCTGACCGACAAATTGCGGGCGAATTTGAACGCTCCCGTCACGCTCGTGACGGCGGACGCGGACTGCGGGAAAACGACGCTCGTGGCGGAATTTATTCGCCGCCAGACGCGCCAGACGGTTTGGTATCAACTCGATCACACCGATGCCGACCCGTTCGTTTTTTTGGGCTACGTCCGTCACGGCATCAAAAAATTCGCGCCCGGTTTCGGCGACACGATTCTGGCGTATTTGAACGAAGCGACCGACGATCTGCTCGCTCATCCCGAACGCGCCGTTGATTTGCTTCTGAACGAAATTCTCGAAAGCATCGAGCAGCCGTTCATTTTGATTCTCGACGATTATCACCACATCGGGCGCGAGACGATTGTTCATCGGCTGGTTGACCGTTTGCTTCAGTATTCGTCCGACATTCTGCATTTGATAATTACGACTCGCGATCTGCCGCCGCTCGCCATCACGCGCCGCCGCTCCCAGAATTCGGCGTTAATCATCAGCCGCGAAGATTTGCTGTTCACCGACGAAGAAGTCAGCGAGCTTTTTCGCTCGACGCTCAATCTCGAATTGAAACCCGCCGAGATCGCCGAATATCGCGCTCGAACGCACGGCTGGATCACGGCTTTGCAGCTCATCCGCCAAATCACCGAAAATCAGATTCACGCCTCGACTTCCGCCGAAATTCCCGATTTGCAGGAGATGTTGAAGCAGTCGGAAAAGGATATTTTCGATTATTTCGCCGAGGAAGTTTTCGCCCGCGAAGACGACGCGACGCAGAATCTGCTGTTGCATTTATCCCTGCTCGATTCCTTGCCGCTCGAAGTTTGCAGTGCCTTATTCGCCGATATGCGCTGCGGCGCGGTGCTGCCGGAACTGGTCAGGAAAAACGTTTTTATGACGGTCGCAGGCGAGCAGCACAGCGGCGAAGAATATCGTCTTCACCCGCTGTTTCGAGGGTTTCTGCTGCGCCGTTTCCGCACCGAAAAAGGACACGCCGAACTCGCCCGCGAGCGCATCCGCATCGGCGAATTTTTTCTCGCTAAACAGCTTTGGGAAAATGCCCTGCCGTATCTACTCGATGCCGAAGATTTCCACCGCGCCGCCGAAATCATTGCGCTGCGCGGCGAAGATTGGCTGGTCATCGGCGGCATCGCCGCGCTGAAAACTTTCGCCGAAAAAATCCCGAAGGAGATTTTAGACGAATTCCCGCGCGCTTTAATTTACACGGCGGAAGCGGCAATTCGGCGGCGAACGGCGGCGGCATTTACAACCAGAACGGCGCGGTCAATTTGACGAACAGCACGCTCACGGGCAACAGCGCGGGCAATATCGGCGGCGGTTATTACGGTTTCGCCCCGCTCGGCGCGGCATCGCTCAACTCGACGAGCCGCACCATCGCTTTTAATACGGCGACTAACGGCGGCGGCATTGCCGTCTCTTCAACCGCCGGTGTCAACTCGACGGCGGCAATCAACAATACGATTATCTCGAATAATCTGGCGACGACCGGAACCGATGTCAGCGGGAATCCGGTGCTGATGGGTTTGCCGGGAACGATCACGTCCGGCGGTTACAACATCATCAGAAACACGACCGACGCGACCATCGTCGCTATGACGGGCGATCAATTTAATTAGGACTTTCGCTTGAAAATATGTAACTACTTGAATCTAAAGCTGTTAGCTAAAAAGCCTTGTTTAGTATAAGTTCATATATTTCAACAACTTAGACATTTCTAAGCGAAAGTCCTATTAATGTTGATCCTTTGATTTTATCGCTGGCGGCGAACGGCGGGTTGACACCGACGCACGGCTTGCAGCTTTCGCCGACGGTCAGCCCGGCGATTGACAAAGGCAATGCCGCGCAGACGGTTGATCAGCGCGGATTGATGCGTCCGTCCGATTTTCAGAATATCCCGAACACCGCCAACGGCTCCGACATCGGCGCGTTTGAAGCGCAAGTCGGCGCGTCGGCGAGCGAAGTTACCGTCAGCGGCAGAGTAACCGGCTTGACGGGCAGAGGAATCAACAGCGCGTTTGTCAATTTGACCGGCACGAACGGCGCGGCGCGGCGCACCCGAACTAATCCCTTCGGCTTCTATCGCTTTCGGCAAGTTCCGAGCGGCGCAACTTACATTCTTTCCGCTCGCATCAAACGTCGAATCACTAACCTGCGCGTCATCTCCGTCACCGAAGACACGCCCGACGTTGATTTGCAGGAGGAACCGCCCGTGCCTAATTAAAACGGGGAATAATGGAAAATGGATAATTGATAATTGATAATTCAGGAAGTAAATTGCTTTCTCGCTTAAATTATCAATTATCAATTATCAATTATCCATTCCTTCTCAAGTCTGCCTCAAGTCTCGCCATCCGGCTTCAAGTTTTTCTCAAAGGCAATTCGGTAATCTCGGAATAGCTTAAATCAAACAGCGAAAAATTCGAGATCACCAGAGGAGAAAATATAATGAGCAGGATGAACAGCCCGATATTCAACAAAATTTACGGATTCTTTTTAATCGTCGCCATCGTCGGCGGAATGGTTTGGCAGGCGCAAGCCGCCGAACTCAGCCCGACTTTGCAAAGCCGTCTGACCAATCTCGCCGACAACGCGAACGTCGGAATGGTGATTGTTACATTTAACACGTCAAACGGTTTACAGCCGTCGCATCTGGACATTCTGCAAAACGTCGGCGTTCTCGGCGGGCCGACTTTTCCGATTTTGGGAATGGTCGCCCAGCCGATGACCGCCGGGCAAATTCGCGCTCTCGCGGCTAATCCGAACGTCCGCTCGATTTGGTCGAACGACCGTCTTTTCTACACGATGAATCAGGCGCGGATTATTACGGGCGTTCAGAAACTGCAAACCGACAGCGCGTTTAATATCCGCAACGGCGGATTGCCGGTCAACGGCAGCAGCGATTTTTCGGTGATGGTGATTGATTCGGGCATTGACGCGACGCACGGCGATTTGCCGTTCGGGACGAAGGTGATCCAAAACGTCCATCCGCTGGTCGGCACGGACACGCTCGAAGGTTTTACGCCGAATGTTACGGTTGAAAACATTCCCGACACCGATCAATTGGTCGGACACGGAACGCACTGCGCCGGAATCATCGGCGGCACCGGCTTGCGTTCGGGCGGAATGTATCCAGGCGTGGCTTCGGGAACGAAAATCGTCGGCGCGGGTTTGGGCGCGGGACTTTTCGTTTTGAACGCCGTCGGCGCATGGGAATGGGGTTTGGCAAACCAGTATCTTTATAAAATCCGCGTCGTCTCGAATTCCTACGGCACGAACGGCGCGTTTAACCCGGATTCGCCGATTAACGTCGCCACGAAAAAGGCTTACGACCGCAACATCGCCGTCATTTTCGCGGGCGGTAATTCCGGTCCGACGAAAAATACTTACAATCCATACGCCAAAGCTCCCTGGGTGATCGGTGTCGCCGCCGGAACCAAAGAAGGCGATTTAGCTTCGTTTTCATCACGCGGAACGCCGCGCGAAGAACGTCTGGCGAACGACGATCCGAATGACGACTTCGACGCGCCGGCGATTACCGCGCCGGGAACCGGACGCGCTTTTGAATCGAACGCGAGCCGCTTTACTTCGGCAATCGTTTCGACTCGCGCCGCTTCCAATCTGACGGCGAACGGTTTGACTGCCGATGCCGAACTCGCGCCCGGCGTGATTCCGTTCTACACGCAGATTTCGGGAACTTCGATGGCGACTCCGTTCGTTGCCGGAACCATCGCGCTGATGCTCGATGCCGACCCGACGCTTTCGGTGGACGAAATCCGCGAAATTATCACTTCGACGGCGACCAAAATGCCGGGACGCGCCGATTGGGAAGTCGGCGCGGGCTATCTGAACGCTTACGCCGCCGTTGACAAAGTTTTCAACCGCTCGCGGGTTTACGCCAATTTTCAGAACGAAACTTTCAACACGATTTTCGGCGAAGAACGACCGGCACAGCAAGCGTTTCACATTGATTTCAATCCGGCTTTATCGGGTTCAACTTCGACCAACGCCAAAACTTTTACCGTCAACGCGGGAATGAATGTTTTAGACGTATTTGCAACGGTCAACGACGCGGCGGGCGAAGGTCTCGGCAACGTCGTCGGTCTGTGGCTGACTTCGCCGAGCGGCGTTCGTTATTCGAGCGCGCTCGAATTGCCGGTGATCGGCTCTTTGGCGCGGCAAATCGTCGTGCAGAACCCAGAAGCCGGAACGTGGACGGTGGAAGTTCGCGGCGCGGGCGGATTAACGGCGGTTCCCGTCACTTCGCCGACGCAAATCGCTCTGCCCGGTCCGGTTGACGGCACGGTCACGCAGATCAAATATATCCTGCCGACTATCGCCGACATCAGCGGGCATAACGACCGCACGGCAATCGAAGCCGCGATCAAAAGTCGTCTGATTGATACTTTCGCCGACGGAACCTTCCGACCGGATTCAATCGTCAGCCGCTCTGACTTGGCGCGAATGCTCGTCTCCAACACTTCGCTGCGGCAGACGGCGACCGCGACACCAAAATTTACAGACGTTTCGGGAGATTTGGCGCGAATCGCCGAAGCCGTGACCGCGAACGGTTCGACGCTGCGCGATTTTAATTTCACGCCGAAAGGTTTATTGGCGGCGACGGGAACGAGTTTCAACCCGACCGGCACGGTCAACCGGCTCGATATGGCGGTGGCTTTCGTCCGCGCTCTCGGACACGACGAACAGGCGCGGGCGTTGGCAGATTCCGATGTCAAGTCAGGCGGCGTAACGCTTTCGGACAACGCGCAAATCCCGGCAAACTTGCGCAGCTATGTGCAGATCGCCATCAACAATAATTTGTTTGAAGCGTTCCCGGCGGAAGTTCGCAACCTCGGCAACGGACAGTTTCAGGTTTTCCCCGGACCGCGATTTGAGCCGAACACGACCGTCACACGCGGCAAATTGGCGGGCAAATTGAATTTGTTTCATCAGTTGTTCGTCATCGGCGGATAATGGTTTGCTAAAGTTCTGAGTTCACGCTTTAGCGTGTTTCCGCCGCGCTTCGCTGGCGGAGGCGGACAAACTGAAGTTTGGACTCTGAACGCGGAAATGAAAATAAGGGCGTGGAAGTTTTAACTTCCGCGCCCTTTCTCATTAAATAATGCTTTCTCAAGTTCGCCTGAAGTTTATTAAAATCCCGCCGATTCAAGCAGTTAAGTCTTTCTCAAGCACGACGCGATAAATTTGAAACATCAGGAAATTACGACCAACCAATCTAGGAGATAAAAGATGAAAATGAAGTGGGAAACAAACGAATCAATGAGAAGCATTACGATAAAAGGTTTAGCGGCGATATTGGCTTTAGCGGTTTTAGGAACCGGCTGGTGGCTGTCGTCCGGCAAGACGGACGCGGCTCCGAACACGGACGCGGCGTTGGAGCAAATATATCGCAAACCGGCGGTGGACTTCGATTACAACGAGGCGGCGAACATCGCCAATCTGCGGCAGGCGACGGGCGAGCAGATCGCGGCTCTGAACGCTTTCAAAACGGCAAACAATTCGCCGAACGCGACTTACCGCTTCAATTCGTTCAGCGGTTCGCCGGAAATGATTTACGATTTCGCCAGCCAGCCGCTCGCCGGAACGCCGGAAGAAGCGGGACGCGCCTTTTTGTCGCAGAACGCCGCGCTGTTCGGAATCTCCGACCTCAACAACCTCCGCGTGTTCTCGAATCGCGCTGCGCTCGGCGGACATTTGATTCGTTTTCAGCAGACTTTGAACGATATTCCCGTCAAAGACGGCGGCATCGGCATCGTAATGAGCGCCAATCAGCAAGTCGTAATGGCTTCGGGTCCGTTTTTCCGCAACGTCGCCGTCAGCACACAGCCGACGCTTTCCGCCGATCAAGCCGCGAATCTCGCCGCCGCCGATTTGAATCAATTTCAAGACGCGCTGCCGTCGCACATCACGAATCTGCTGCAAACCGGATTGGCTAATTTGTCTCAGCAAGCCGCCGTCGTCAGCAATCTCCAGCCGCAATTGGGAATTTATCCGACGGCGAACGGTTATCGCCTGATCTGGAAAGTCGCCAAGTTTTCGACCAACTCGTTCGGGCTTTATTTAGTTTCGATTGACGCGCACACGGGCGAACTCGTCGCTCGAAAAGATTTCGTTGATTTCCAGCAAGCACCTTCGACGGTTGATGTTTTTCCGAAATATCCGACGATCACCGACGAGTTAAAAGATCAATCAATTATCAGCAACTGCAACGGAACGCCGTGCGGACAGGAGCGCGTCACCTTGCGTTCGTTCGACGCGCAGAATCGCGTTTTGGGTTTGGAAGGGACTTTGACCGGAACGCACGCGCTCGTCAACAACGCGCTGGCGACCAAACAGCCGTTCGCGCAAGCCGCGCTCGGAACGTGGCATTTTCGCCAGAATAATTCGACCGGATTTGAAGCGCGAACCAACGAAGCCGACCAGTTTTCCGAACCCGCCGAACACCAAGACGAAATCAACGCCTTCTTTTTCGTCACCTATTTAGTCGAATACGTTGATTATCTGCACGTCGCGGGCGACCGTCAAAACTTCGGCGAAGGCGATCTTCCAAACAATTACCCGAACAAGACGATTCCGCTCCCGGCGACCGTTCACATCCCGAATATCTACATTGGTTTAGACGCGGCAGCGGGAAATTTGCCAAACGCGCAAGACCCGAATCTGGCACAGAAAGTTTTAGGTCTAGACAACGCTTTCGCCCTGAATGTTACGAGCATCACGGAAAGTCTGACCGGCGTTAAATCGCCTATCGTCGCCAACCCGACTTCCTATGGACACGGCTTTTTATTTAACGATTTGGCACTCGAAGGAACCGTCCCGTATTACGAAGGAATGCACGCCATCACGTCCCCGATTGCCGGTCTCGAAGGCGCACCCGAAGGTGGCGCGTTGAACGAAGGTCAAGCCGATATGTGGGCGTTCACCATCACCGATAACGCATCTTTAGGCGATTACGTCGTCAACGCGAAAGGCTTTCGCCAACGCTACCGCGATGTCGGGCGCGACCCGAATTCGGTTGCCTACATCCGCAGTGCGCGTTCGACTTTGAAATATGGCGACATCGGAACGCTGCGCGACCGCACGACCGGACTGCCGACTTTTGAAGTTCACTACGACGGCGAAGTTTATATGTCCACGATGTGGGACATCCGCGAAATGATGAACCGCGTTTATTCGAACGCGACGACTTTCAAACGCCCGCAGCCGAAAGACGGTTTGGCGCAGAAACCGATTACGCAGGGAACGAACATTTTCGAGCGCAACTTTTTAGGAGCGATGTATGTTTTAGGCACGACCGCGCCGGATACGATGGTCAAAGCCCGCGACGCGATGATCGTCGCCGACCAGATGCTTTATCCGTCGGACGCGACCGAGCCGACCGCGCCGGGCAAAAATCGCGCGATGATCGAACAAATCTTTGCGGCGCACGAGTTTGGCGTGGCGGCAGTCGAAGTAACCGGCGGCAAAGCGACGATTTCAACCCAGGTGACACCGTTCGCCGGCGACCAAGCCGCGCCGAATGTGCCGTCAAATGTGCGCCTCGAAGCCGCTTTGCCGCGCAGTTTGAAAGTGAGCTGGAACAGCGTGGCAGGCGCGGTTTCCTACGAAGTTCTGAAACGTAAAATCGGATTTGAAAACGTCCGCCAGCCGAACGGCAGACGCGAATTCGCCGACGGCGACCCGACGACGACCGGCTTCCGCCACGTCGCTTTCGTCAGTGACAATCAACTTTCCTACGAAGACAAAGGCGCGGTTCACGAGATTTTCGCGCCCGAAGGTTTGAGTGATCTATTCAACAGCGAATACGTCGTCTGCGCCGTCGGCAGAAACACGACCGGGCAACTCGGATTTTCAAACTTGAGCGGTGCCACCCGCGCCAATAAAGTCGCGCAGGATTTGACCGCGCAGGTTGACACGGCGATCTCGAACATCGGTTTTGCGGGCGGCGTGTTGTCTTTCGATAATAAATTAACGAACACTCGCGGCGCACTGGCAAATGACAAAACGATTTACGCGCCGATCAAATTTGAAATCTCGAACATTTCCAATCCGACCGTCACGGTGAGAAACGGCGACAGCGGCGTGAACGGTTTTCTTTACAATCAAACGCTCGCGCTCGGCGCGACCTCCGCCGCCAAACGTCTGAAATTCAACGACCCGACGGCGCAGATTTTCAGCTTTGACGCGAAAATCACCGGCAATGCTTTCACGAGTTCGACGATTGGAACCGGTTCGCAAAACGGCGACGGCAGTGGCAATCCGCCCGCGCCGGTGGTCTATTCAGTTTTTTCGGAAACAAAAACCGGAACTTTAGCAGCGGGCGATCCGACGGCGACGAGCGGCGCGAGCGCGACCTGGGGCAATCCGATGTTTAGAGGCATTACCTGGGACGACGTGCCGGTGACGACCAAATCGGACGCGCTGTTTCTCGACGCGACTTTGAGTTCGGCGACGGCGGTTGATATGGATTTCGATTTGCCCGATTCAAACGGACAGCCAATTGCGAGTTCCGCCGAACACGTTTCGGCATCGGTGACACCGAACACGACTTACTTTTTGCGCGTCAAAGGTTTCGCCAACGAACCGGCAACTTACAATATCGTCAGCAAACAACTGCTGCCGAACGGCTCGCCGAACGCCAACGCCGGAACGCAGACGACGGGCGGCGCACCCGGCGGCACGACGACCGGCATCACGAATTTAGTGCGCTTTACGGTTAATCCGCTGACCCGCAGTGTCACCTTTAACTTACTGACTCACCTTACGCAGCAAATTGAATCGGGTTCAGTTGCCGCAGAGTTGAAAATGCCGAATGTAATGCATTGAGATACAATTTTGATTTCAAGGCAATAATAGTTGAGTTTTGTTTCAAC
>JAYVKL010000089.1:0-7304 GCA_043768465.1 Pyrinomonadaceae bacterium | reverse complement strand
CAACACTTTTCGTTCATTTTCGGCTAACTCAAATCTCACATCTTGATTAAACTCTTATTACTGCCTTTTTTTCGCAAACCTTTTACTTTTGGGTATAGCACCACACTATTAGGACACTACCGGATTGGATTCGGGTGCGATTCAACCGCTCGCAATGTCAAGGTTGTCCGAAACGTGCTGACTGCACGAAAGCCAAGCATGAGCGCTCATTAATGTTTCGCGCACAAGATCAGCACGAGGCATTGCAGAAAAGGCGAAATGAGCAAACCACCGCCGAATGGAAAAGGCAATATCAAGCGCGAGCCGGAATTGAAAGAACGATTTCACAAAGTGTCAGAGTCTGTGATCTTCGGCATGCGAGGTATATCGGACAGGCGAAAACCCATTTGCAGAATGTCGCTACTGCATCCGCGATTAACGTATTGCGAAGTGGAAACTGGTTAGTGGAAAAACCACAAGCCGGCACCAGAGTCTCTCATTTTGCAAAATTGGCGGTGTGCCATTAAGAATTCGCCAACAGTTATTCATGTGATTGAAAATCACCCCGCCGCCAATGAAAACAGCACGCTTCCGGCTACTAAGGACGAGCTATTTCCAGAGTAGTATCGTTTACTAAATAAACACCGCTTACAGCACTAAGCATCCTTTTTGCCGGAAAACAAAATGAACTGCCGCAGGTTGGAGAGATAGTTCTTTCTGGTCAGTTCGGAATTAGATTTGTTGATAAATTGTGCGGCAACGCGACCGTTTAAGCGAGCGTCCATCTTGCCCGTCGGAGTCAGAACTTTTAATTCTGGAATACGAATGACGGATAATTTGTCCATTTATAGAATAAGACCCAGCAAATTCAGTGTTTTAATTGGATTTACGTGGAAATTTAACTGCTTTTCTGAAAGAAGTGTATCATAAAGCGGATACTAAGCGAACCTTTTGACAAAACTTTTATAAACAGGTTTTCATTTTATCGACGATAATCGTTTGCCCGGTTTTGCTCGAACCTTGTCGAATTTTGTTTGCCAAAATCGCGCCGGTATCGGTTGATGAGTTTTTTAACATGCGCCTGGTAAATCTTCGTATTTCATTCTGGTGAATTTCAAGCACCCGGCACAGCCCTTCAACCGCCAAATCAATCGGCTGTGTCAGATTTGTAAAACTATCAAGTGACAAAGGGAAAGACAATTTTTCATCGAATCGGCTGAACGCCATCGTCAGGTTTTCGTCTGCTTGCCGGCGATAAATCTCGCTCATCATTGCCTGACTGTCGTTTTGCGGCAACAGAAATCCGAACGGCGTATTTGAAGCAATCGCTTCGAGCGTAGTGGTGATCCCGGGCACAGTCAGCAAAAAACGCGAATCAGCAAGTTTTGTCAAAAATTCCCGGTGCGGCAACTGCCCGATGGTTAAATGTTGATGAACGTGTCGCCGTTTTAATATCTCAGCCAAATCTCGATTGACACACACCTGTATGTCTTCAAACTCATTTTCGGCTTCCTCAACGATTATCGGCAGCAGTGTCTGGACATATGTCTCATAAACCGCTGCGTCAACAAAAGGATTGGAGCAGCCGGAGAAATTTACCAGCAGACAATTAGCACGTTTTTCAGCGTTTTCATGACCTGTCGCTTCTTTTATTTTATCACCTGATTTGCTCACCGGGTGTAGGAACTTGGCTCTAATGCCAATCGGCGGGATTAACATCAAATTACACAACGGCTTCCATTTTTCGACTCTCTCCGGCGAAACCAGGTAATCCTGCACGAAATAGATTTCCGCGTTCTCAACTCCTTCGGGCGGCTGTTTCCACATCCACGCCAGGCTGTCCACAAAGTAGAGTTTGCCAAAACCATTGCGCCATAACGGAAGCAGCGGCAAATTGAGAACGGAAAATACGATCTTATACCGGCGCAGTTCGGGCAGCAGTTTTTCGAGGCTGCTCTTTTCGTCCACGTCGGCTTCGATCAATTTGTCGAAAACTTTCGCTTGTTCGGCGAACTGAAGCGCGATGCCGCTGCCGAAGAAATGTGTTTCCAACTGCGGAGAACGTCGTTTGATTTCTCCGGCAATGGTCGCCGCTTTCGAGACCGGACCGAAGCCGAAACTCGAAGAGACGAAGGCGCAAACGCTTTTCTTTATTAAATCTGCCGACATTGTTTGAATAAAATACAGTGACCAGCCTTTTTTCGGTTAATTGCTTGGTAAAAAATACTGTTGAATTTTAGCCGATGAGTTTATCGAATAAAAAACGGGCGACCTCCCGAGCATAATTGCGGGAAACAAAATTTTGCGCGTTTCGTGAAATCGGCAGGCGCGATGCTTCCTCACGCCAGTTTTCGACTAAACTTCTGAGAACCGACGGCTTCGGCAAAGCCTCCAAAAGTATTGCCGCTTCCGCTCGCGCGGCGCGGCGGGCGCGTGCCGATTGATCATCCGCCCATTTTTCCTGCGGAATAAAAATCGTCGGCACACCAGCGAACAGCAGTTCGTGAAATGAGTTGTAACCGGCGGCGGAAAATGCCATATCAAATCCGTTCATCATCTCGAAAGCGTTTTCGTTGCTCAACCAGATCACGTTCGGCGCGTAGATGCGTCCGCCGCGATAAAGTGCGCCGCCTCCGATGACAAATTGAATATCTCTCAGAATCGTTAAAGATTCGTAAAGATAAACGAGCCTTTGTTCGGTTTGTAAATCGCCTCCTCCTCCCGCGCTCAGATAGACGACTAAATCTTTTTCGGGAATATTGAATTGCCGCCGAACCGTTTCGCGCTTGATTAACTCACTCCTCTCGCGGCTCAATACAGTGCCGAAAAATTCGGTGCGGCTTTTGAGTTCCGGCGGAATTTGCACTTCAGTCATGTTTGCGTCTTCCGGCATGATAATCCAATCGTATTTCGATAACGCTTCGTAGAAATTTGTTCTGTTTAAGTTATCGAATTTAAGCGGGCGGTGAATGACGGCGGTGCGGCGGCAGAATTGCAGATTGTCGAGCAGTTCGTCGTAATATCCGGCGGGAAAAGTATCAACCAAAAGTAAATCCGGCGCGAGCATTTTCAGAGTCTGCGCCGTCCACTGCTTTGCTGCCGGAATAAACCGCTCCGCTTCAATTCCGGAATTTGCCAGCACCTGCCGCGAGGGTAATTTGAACGCCGGGAAATTCTCGGCAAACAATAGATGCGAAGCCTCGCTTGAAGTCAGAAAGTAGATTTCGAGCGGGGCGGCGAACTCCTCCGCGATGCGCCGCAGGTGGCGAGCGATTGCCGTCAGCCGTTTAAGATGCCCGATGCCGCTTCCGTTGACCGCGTAACAGACGACTCGCATAATTCTACTTTTTTAGAAATTATTGAAATAAAGTCGAAAATTACCGAATGATGCTATGATTTCGCGGCTTTATTTTAATCGGCGCAGTCGAACGCCGCTGAGAATAGTTTCACCTTTGACTGCCTGAAAGTCGAGCAGCAAACCCTTGCTGCCGTCCGTCCGTATTTTGAATGTTTTGACGACGGCTTTCAGCAACCCGGCTTCTTTGTTTAAGTCGAAGTTTTTCAGCAGATTCACCCCGTTTGCCGCGACGTTAAAAACCCGTCCACCGTCTTTGATTACGGAAGGCTCGACAAAAAGGAATTCGATTTCATACTCGCCGTCAGGGATGTCAAAACGATAAGCCGTCAAGCTCTGCCGGTATGTCTGGTAAAGCGGGTCGTCCGCTGTTCCGCTTACATTACGGGCGATTCTTATTTCCGATTTATCGTCGAGTTCAACACCGATGTATCCCCATCCGCCCGTTTCGTAGGTTTTGTCCGACTGCCAAACAGCCTCGGTACGGTCAATAAACTGAGTTTTCGCGCCGACATCAATCGCTAGGTCCAAATCGAGAAATGCGGCTCCCGCATTTTTTAAGTTTTCGGGGAGCGAAACGAATACGATGTCGGTTTTGTCAACGATTTTTTGTGTTAGCGTCTGTCCGCTAACTGTAATCGCATTATTTCCACTTTGGAGGGCGACCTCCCAGACGGCGACGCGTGTCGCATCAACCTTCTTTTTGCCTGCCGATTTTCCGCCGACGAATAATTCCGCTTCGGGCAGATTGGTATAAACTTTGACAATTTGCTTTTCACCGGCTGCGCCGACTCTTTTGTTCCATTCGCGCGAAGCGATATGCAGCACCGGCGCGAAGGTGAACTTAGCGGCGTAGTAGAAAGCGACATCTTTCGGTTTCCGGTCGAAAGTGTAGAGTCCTTTCTGATTCAAGTGCGGAACGCTTTCGCCTCTCGCTTCCGCCCCGAAATCAAAAGCGTTCCACACGCCGAAGCCGCCGAGGTAGACGCGTTTTTCCATCTGTTCGATGTATGACTCGTGGAATTTTTGCGCCCACTCCGTAGTGTAGTCCCGAATGCTCGGATTGGCGGAATGAAGCCGCGAATCGCCGTCTGCGCCGTATTCGCTGACTAAAATTCGGCGGGACGGATGGCGACGGTGATAATCGTCGAGAAAGCTGCCCACCTCCTCTGTTTTGCCGTAATACCAACCGTAATAAAGATGCAGCGCGACGACTTGCGGTATCTCGGTTAAGCCCGATTCTTCATAAAAGTCAGTTTTGTCGTAAGCACGATTAGTCGCAATCACGGTCAGGCGATTCGGGTCTTCGCGTCGGGCAATCTCTTCGAGTTGCCGTGCGAGTTCGACCGTTTTTTGCACATAACCTGCTTCCTGCCGCGTTCGCAGAAGGATTTCGTTCATGTAGCACCAGAAGACGACGGACGGATGATTATAATGCTGGCGAATCATTTCGACCAGCATCCGTTTAGCATTCTCGGTGTAAGCGGGGGACGTTCCGATTTGCCGCAGAATCGGTATTTCCTCCCAGACAATCAATCCCAAACGATCAGCCGCATTCAATACTTCCGGGTCGTGCGGGTAGTGTGCCAGCAGCACCCAGTTCATACCCGTTTGCTTGATGATTTCAAGGTCTTTGATTTGAAGTTCGTTCGGCACGGCGTTACCCAAGTTTTGGAAATCCTGATGGCGGGTGGCTCCGACCAACTTGAATGGTTTGCCGTTGAGGAAAAACCCTTTATCGGCATCGAATGAGAACCAGCGAAATCCAAGCGGACTTTCAATGCTGTCGAGCAAGCGTTCCCCGTCGAAGATTTCCGTTCTAACTTTATATAGATAAGGCGCACCCGGCGACCATAAATTCGGTTGTTTAATCTCCTGACTCGTCTGCGCGAAATTCCCGGTTTTGCCGGCGGCGACCGTCAGTTTGCTTTCAGTCGCCGATAACATTTTGCCGCCTGTATCGAAAATCAGGTTGCGAATGATGACTTCTTGATCGCGGCGTGAGTCATTAGCGATTCCGCCGCGACAACCGGCAACGGCTTTTTCCTGGGAGACTTGCGAAGTGTCAATAAAGACACCGGACGAGCCGTAATTATCCGTCGCAAAGTGAATTTCATCCGTGGCGATGAGCCACGCGTCGCGGTAAATGCCGCCGTAAAAATTGAAATCGGCGGTTGGCGACGGCGGAACGTCCGGGTTCGAGGTGTTGTCAACGCGAACGGCAATCGTATTTTTGACTTTTGCGGCATTAAACGCCAAATAATCGGTCACGTCGAAGGTGAACGCGCTGTAACCGCCAGCGTGTTTTCCGACGTAATTGCCGTTGACGAATACGTCGGCGGTATTCATCACGCCTTCAAAATGAAGGAAAAGACGTTTGCCGCGCCATCGGTCATCCGGGTCAATAGTTTTGCGATACCAACTCGCGCCCTGACGATAACCGGGCGTGTCGTCAAAAGCGTCTTCGGCATTCCATGTATGCGGGAGAGTGATCTTTGACCACAGCTTATCATCGAAGCCCAACCGTTCCGCTCCGTTTGCATCCTGCGATGTAAATTGCCAGCCCTGATTGAGTGAAGTGCGAAAACGGACTTGATTTTGAGGCAAATCGAGCGGTGCAATTTCTTGAGAAAAACCCTGTTGAGTAAAAGTCCAAAACGATAGTATCGCTATAAAAAAAATGATGTTGCCGAAGTCCTTGACAATTTTTTTGAAAAGCACAAAATACTCCTAATCTTATTAAAATTCCAATTGACTTTCTACGAGTTCATCCATCTCGTATTGTCCCCATCATGTTGCCGCCCGCCAAGCCAATCAGGTCTTGCGAGATAAAGCGTCCTTACTCCGCGTCATACCATCTGGCTTCATAACAGATATAGGTCTATATCTGTTATGAAGATGCGTATTGCTACTGTTCTGCAATTTTTATCCTTTTCAGAAAATTTTATCCTTTTCAAAGATTTGAACTAAGAATTTTTTCTGTTTTATTTAGCAAGACGCGAACACTTTCTAATTCTTCCTTGATAAATTTCCTGAATGGATAAAATAACAGAGAGTAGAATGTGATTATTACAAACAGAAAAAATATCATGGAAACGAAACTAAAATGACCGCACAATCCCGTAACCATACATATTTTATTTACAACATTTCTATAGAAAATTTCCTCAAAAAAACTAAAACCGCAGATGCTCATCAGAATAAGCAGTAAAATTTGAACAAAGAAAGCACTTGCCAAAAATTTTATGAATTTCATTTTCACCTCATAGGAACTCCTAAAGCTCTCGCTTTTCGCATAAGCAACATCTGGTCTGCGAAGACGGGACCATCGTAATTACCAAAGATTCCGCCCTCAATATCGAATACTCTAGCATTTAACGGGTCTTTCGGTCCCAACCTAGCAAATTGTGCAATTTGGTCAAACCAAGAATTATCCCAGTTATTGCCTTTGCAGTTGCATTTTTGTTTTGCCCAATCTTTCATTGCTTTCCAAGTAGAATAGGCTGCCCTCAAAGTTTTCGGCACATCGTAATATGTTTTGTCTACGATGTGATTTCTTCTATTGAGAGAGTCTCCGTTTTCCTTGCCAAACGGTCCATGCCCATCTTCGGAATCTGTATATCCTGCGTGACTAAAAGTATCTTGCAAATAGTGAAGAGAGTTGCCAAGACCTATTATGTTGAAATTTCCTTGCAAGGATTCGTTTATTAGCTCTGAAGAACCTACTCCCTCAATAGCCCCAGAGTGAAGAGCATGGTATTTCGCATTATTATCACTTTTACCCGGTCCTGGCAGCGTAGCAGGATTTTCATCAGTTCCCTGATCTGCGTCAGCGATTAGTCGAGATACATCATCACTGAAGCAGCCCGTTTTTCTCGCCAAATAATTGGTCAAATAATAATGCACATCTAATTCGTAAAGTCCCGTCGGATCGGTCTTGCTCACCGGATTATTCGAGACATACGAGTAA
>JAYVKL010000088.1:0-15055 GCA_043768465.1 Pyrinomonadaceae bacterium | reverse complement strand
GGTTCGACGACTTACGCCGAATATAAATCGGCGTTTGAACGTGACCGCGCTCTAGCCAGACGTTTTCAGAAAATCGAAATTGGCGAGCCGACGATTGACGAAACTTACGAAATCCTTAAAGGTTTGAAACGGTTTTACGAAGCGCATCACGGTGTCAAATACTCGGACGAATCATTGAAAGTCGCGGCGGAACTCGCCGGAAAATATATCAACGACCGCCATCTGCCCGACAAAGCGATTGATGTCATTGATGAAGTCGGCGCGGCGACGAAACTTTTGCCGGAAGACAAACGCCCGAAAATGATTTCCGTGCAGATGGTCGAAAACACGATTGCGCGGATGGCGAAAATTCCGCCGAAAAGCGTGGTCGCCGACGAAAAAGACCGTCTGAAATCGCTGCGCGATGATTTGAAAAACGTCATTTTCGGGCAGGACGACGCGATCAATAAAGTCGTGGACGCGATTCAGATTTCACGCGCCGGTCTCGGAGTGCAAACCAAACCCGTCGGCTCATTCCTGTTTTCCGGTCCGACCGGAGTCGGCAAAACCGAATTATCGAAACAATTGGCGGAGCAGCTCGGCATCGAATTTATGCGCTACGATATGAGCGAATACGCTGAATCGCACACGGTTTCACGCCTGATCGGTGCGCCGCCGGGTTACGTCGGGTTCGATCAGGGCGGCTTGCTGACTGAAGCGATTATGCGAACGCCGCACGCCGTTCTTGTTTTAGACGAAATCGAAAAGGCGCATCCGAATCTTTTTAATTTGCTGCTGCAAGTGATGGACAGCGCAACCTTGACCGACAACAACGGCAAAAAGGCGGATTTTCGCAACGTGATTTTGATTATGACGACTAACGCGGGCGCACGAGAATTATCAAGCGGCGGTGTCGGTTTCCGCAATCAGAGCGAATCCAAAGGCAATGCCAAAGGCGCGATTGAACGCACATTCTCGCCCGAATTTCGCAATCGGCTCGATGCCTGGGTTCCGTTCAAGGCTCTTGATTTGGCAAATATCACATCAATCGTTGATAAATTTATTAAAGAGTTAAACGGGCAGTTAGCCGAAAAGCGCGTTCTGATAATCCTCGACGACGCGGCGAAAGAATGGCTGGCGAAAAACGGTTTCGACGGCAAATACGGTGCGCGTCCGATGGCGCGACTTATTCACGATAAAATCAAACAGCCGCTCGCGCACGAAATCCTTTTCGGCAAACTTGCCGACGGCGGCAGCGTCGCCGTGACGGTTAAAGATGACAAATTGATTTTGGATTTTTGACGACGATGTTTGAAATTGTTGCATAGATAATCAACGTCGCAATCAATGCTGTCGGTAATAATTAAAAGCAGTTGTTCACGGCGGAAAAGAAACGGGCAAAGGGTATTGGCGTAAAACTGCGAGGTCTGCGAAGCGATATTTGGAAATTTCGACAACCGCTCAAACTCTTTTCTGCGGCGTTTTATTTGTTCCGGCGTGAATTTTTTTTCACGTTTGGGCAAACGGAACGTTGCGGAGAACCAGATTGCTTTAAGATTAATTAATTGTTGATCCTTATTTGTTACAATCAACCCATTCACTTTCGCAAACAGTTTCGGATGGTGAAAGCCGACAATGATTTGTCGTCGGCTTTCACCATTTGATTCTATTTCTTGACGAAATAACCCTGCCGCGCCCGGACGCGAAGTTTCTGCGGATTCGTTAAACCCACATCGAGTTTGACATATTTGTTTGCCGGAAAATCAGCCGCCGAATAATACTGCACGAGATATTGCGCCTGCAATTCATTGGTCAACTGCCTGAAAATCTGTGTTAAAGTTTCCTGATTGCGTTTCGTATTTGACGAATTCTGCATTCGGTCTTTGGTATCAATCGGCTGAAACTTCGGCAGAAAAGCCGTACCGCCGGTTTCATCGGCGAACTTTTGCAGATTCGACTGCCCGAACAAGCTGATTTTGTTCAGTTGATACGAACTGCCCGCCGGATTGATCGAATAAAAAACCGTGTCGGCGTTTTGCAGCGAACGCAGCACTTTTCCCTGTTCCTTAATTTTCGCGTCGTTGCGCGAACGGACAATCAGGGAACGCAACTGCTCGGAATTGAGAGTTCCGTCAACGATCTTTCGTTCCGCATTCCAAATCGCTTTTAGAATGCCGTCGCTGTTCGTGTCTTCGCCGTCGGAGATGACGATGATTACCTTGCGTCTGCCGACGGGCGCGTTTTTTTGTAGATAATCGGCGGCGATTCTGACCGAATCGTAAAATGCGGTTTGTTCTTTCGTCGGCTGGATTGATTTAACGGCGATTGCCGCGTCCGCCGCCGAACTGCGCGACTGAACGATTCTCTCCGCCGCGCCGACCGTGATAATCGTCGCCCGGTCTTCGGGACGCATCACGTCTTTTAAAAACTGGGCGGCGGTCTCCTGTTCAAACTTGAACATCGAATCGGTGCTTGCCGAAATATCGAACAGCAAAGCGATTTCGAGCGGAACTTTTTCAGCGTCGGAAAGCTGCGAAACCTCCTGCAATTTGCCTTCCTCCGAAATGCGGAAATCCTTTTCCTTCAATCCGATGATCGCCTGACCGCTCGCGTCCGTCACCGAAACCGGGACGACGACGAGCCTTGAATTGATTTTAATCGTTTCGCCGTCATCTTCGATTACCGGCGGTGTCGGCTTGGCTATTTGAGCGAAACCGGAAATTGAAAAAGAGAATAGTATCGTAAAAATAAAAGCGAAAATGTTTAATCTCACGGATTCACCTCAGAATAATCGCAGGTTTTGTCCCGCGCATAGCTCTCAAAAACGACATTAAAAAGGAGGACAATAATGTGAAAAGTTAATCGTTCACATCAAATTGCCCTCCCGTGTTAATTTTCTAAAACCCGAAATTACTTCTGGTCAGCCGGAGTATTCTGCTCGGTCGAATCTTTTCTGACTTCGACATTCTGATTCATCCCGCGACTTGCCAACAATTTCACTTCGACGCGACGATTTTGGTTGCGTCCTTCAAGAGTCGTATTATCGGCAACTGCCTGAAGTTCACCAAAACCATACGAGGTTCCGATTCGGCGAAGCGGAACATTATGCGTTTCGACTAAATAATCAATGACGGCTTGAGCGCGTTTCTGACTCAGCACTTTGTTTTTCTTGACATCACCGTCGGATGAAGCAAAGCCGGTGATTTCGATAGTGTAGCCTTTCATCGTCATCGCCGTTTGCGCCACTTGGTCTAAATTAGCTTTCGCTTCATCGGACAAAATCGCGCTGCTGACTTTGAAATTAACTGTCGAAGTTGATTGAACGACGTAATCATCCAGAGACGAAATTCTTTGATTAGTCGCATTGACACCGGCAATTGCCGCGTCAGCCGAGTTTTGGGCAGCTTTCGCGCCGCCGCGAGCCGCATTTGAAATCGCCATCAATTCATCAATTTGACCCGAAACGCGTTGGGCGTTTTGTTCGGATTGCGTCAGCCGTTCTTCCGCCGGTCCGACGCGGCTTTCGATTGATTGCGCGACCCGGTAATCATCTTTACCGAAGCGCACTTTCGTCGCCGCCAATGCGCCCGAACCGTTGCCGCGTCCTTCGACTTCCAAATTCAAACCACGGACGATGCCTTTGGTTGCTACCGTATCACCGCCGCCGAAAAACCCGCCTTTGGTTTTGATGCTGGTATCGGGACTCAGCAGGACATTGGTATCCACGCCGACCGAATCACGAACCGTGAAGCTGCTGTCGTCTTTGGAGATCACCACGCCTTTGATTTTGTATTTTTGTCCGCTCGTCAGTGAACGGGTTTGGGCATCTTGTGCCAGGATGCCGGTTACGCCTAGCAATAAGGCAAGCACCATTACAGGAAATTTCTTTAACATATAATTTTTACTCCTTATGATTAAAATTGGATTTACACCGCCGATTTTTGACGCTTTTCGAACTGAAGGGGTTGTCGAAAATTTGTTTTACTATTGTCTCGGTTGCTCTCGATGATAGTAAAACTTCCGATTTTGTCGCTGTTGAATAGTCGCACACTTTCAATCAGGTTTTCAATATAAAACTTTTCTATCAAGAATTGTGCCGGAAAATGTTGCTTCAAAAGTCGCATCCCGGCTAAAGTTAAATATGATTGAAGTTATACCGGGAAAATGAAAAGATCAAATACGGGTTGTAAAGCACTTAAACGAATAAAAGCGTTTTCTTTACGGACAGCTTTTCGCAAAACTGTCCGTATTCGATTCAGATACGGGTTTTTTATGCGAATCAGTAGTTGAAATAAATGTTGAAATAACTTGGGTTTTCTCTGCGTCCTGGTTGCCTCTCTCGTGAAATGATTTCTCACGCAGAGGCAAACAGGACGCAGAGAGAGTTTAAGCGATTAGCGAAATTCCAACTACTGATTCGCATTTTTATAAATTGAACTGCGCCGTTTCGAGATAACCTTTCAAAAATGAGAGAAATTTCTCGGCATCCGCGCCGTCAACGACGCGATGATCGTAAGTTAAAGCGAAGTAAGCCATCGAACGAATGGCAATCACGTCGTCGCCTTCCGCCGTCGTGATGACCTTCGGGCGTTTCTCAATCGTGCCGACGCATAAAATGGCGACTTGCGGCTGATTGATAATCGGCGTTCCGAAAAGCCCGCCGAAAACGCCCGGATTCGTAATCGTAAACGTTCCTCCGGAAACCTCGTCCGGCATCAATTTTTTCGTGCGGGCGCGGTCGGCTAAATCGTTTGCCGTCAACGCTAAACCACTTAAAGAAAGCGTGTCGGCGCGTTTAATAACGGGAACGATCAAACCCCAATCGAGCGCGACCGCCATTCCCAGATTGACATCGCCTTTGTAAACGATCTGCTCGCCCGCCACCTGCGAATTGACAATCGGAAACTTCCGCAGGGCATTGGTCACGGCTTGAAAAATAAACGGCATAAAGGACAGTTTCGTGCCATAGCGCGTCTGAAATTCCGCTTTATTTTTGTCACGGAATTTCGTTACCTGCGTCATATCAATTTCATAGACGCTGGTGACGTGCGCCGAAGTCTGCTTGGAAAAAGTCATATTTTCGGCGATTTTCCTTCGCATCATCGACATCGGTTCGATTCTATCGCCGACCGCCGACACGATCTGCGGCGCGGTGAAAACGGCTTTCGGCGCGGCTTGCGTCTGAACCGGCGGCGCAGGCAGCGGAATGATTGGCGCGGCAAAGGCTTTTGCCGCGCCGACATTCGCCAGTAAATCCTGCGGGCGAATCGCCGCGCCCGATTCGATAAAATTCAAAATATCTTTTTTCGTCACGCGCCCGCTCATTCCCGAACCTTCGACGCGGGCAATATCAACATTATGCGTTTTGGCAATGTTGCGAACCAGCGGCGAAGACTTCGTTTTCCGCAAATCTTCGAGCGACATTTCGCCGTTCGATTTGCCGTTCGCCGCTTGCCCACCGAAAGATTTTTGCGCGTCTTCGACGGCATCGGGACGCTGATAATCATAGCTTCTGCCTTCGGTTTCCTGAACATTTCCCCCGGAAACACTCGCCGCCGCCGTTTGCGCTTGCGCCGGTTCGACCGGCGGAACACCGGCACCCGTCGCACCGGCGGCGGCGGCGACTTGTTTCTGCACGTCCGGTGCCGATTGACCGCCGTTCGCCGACCGCCGACTGCCGACTAATCCGACAATCGAACCGACTTCGACGGTTTCGCCTTCGTTAACGCGAATTTCAAGCAGCGTTCCGGCTGACGGCGACGGAACTTCGGCATCAACTTTATCGGTGGAAATTTCCAAAAGCGGCTCGTCTTTCTCGATTTTATCGCCGACCGCCTTGTGCCATTTGGAAACCGTTCCCTCGGTGATTGATTCGCCCATTTGCGGCATCACCACTTCCGCCGCCTTCGCCGAATCACCCGGATTTGTCGGCGGCGCGGGCGCGTCCGTTACGGTTTCGACGGCTTTAATCTGCACTTCGACCGGCGCGTCTTTCGTTTCTTCGAGTTCGGCGGCAGCCGCTTGAACTTCTTCAACCGGCGGCGGCACGGATTGCTGATTGTCATCTGCCGACTGCCGTTTGCCGACTGCCGTTTCGCCTTCTTCGCCGACAATCCCGACTGCCGTTCCGACTTCGACGGTTTCACCCTCTTTGGCGCGGATTTCCAATAATATCCCAGCCGACGGCGACGGAACTTCGGCATCAACTTTATCGGTGGAAATTTCCAAAAGCGGCTCGTCTTTCTCGATTTTATCACCGACCGCCTTGTGCCATTTGGAAACCGTTCCCTCGGTAATTGATTCGCCCATTTGCGGCATCACCACTTCTACGCTCATAAATTCTCCGTTCTATTCAATAATTGCGAAATATAAATTTTCAATGACAAAATAACAGCATACAAGAAAATGCCGGTGTTGAAAACACGCGGCATCTTCGATCTTAAAAGCAATCCGTTCGATCTTTTTTGATTTAATTTTTGCGAGACGGACGCTTGAGATTTCTGCCGCCGTTGGAAATCGTTTCCTGATTCAACAGCGAATAGTTAACGGCGCACAGCAGAGCGGGCGCGAACTATGCACTATTCGCTGTTGAATGTGCGCCGTTAAACGTTGGAGGATTCTTTCAGCGGTTAAACTTATAATTCCAAACTTTTCATCTGTCTATTCTGCCGTCCGCTTAATAAAAAGAGCGACAGAATCGAACCGATGAAACACATAAACATGTCGGTTTGCGTGTCCCAAACATAGCCCTGCGTTCCCAAAAAAGCCTCCGCCGAATCGTCCGTCGCCACGGCGACCCACCATTCGACAAACTCGTAAGACGCCGAAAAAGCCAGCGGCACGGCGACCGCCAGAAAATACGTCCACCATTTGCCGTTGACGATTTCCTGACGGATGAAGACTTCCCGCACAATCAACGCGGGCGAAAATCCCTGCATAAAGTGTCCGACTTTATCGTAATTATTTCGCGCCAAACCGAAGACTTCCTTAAAATAATCGAACAGCGGAACTTCGGCGTAAGTATATTTCCCGCCGACCATCAAAACGATGCAGTGAAACCAGACGATTGTATAAACGAGATTGGTGAAACGAAACTTTTTGAAAATCAAGGCAAAGATGGAAACCGCGAGCAAAGCCGGCAGAACCTCCAGAAACCAGGTGAAATAATCGTGCGGTTTAATCGCCGACCAGACTAAAACGAGCAACAAACTGCCGAGCAGAAATATATGAAATTTGCCGACGCGATTTTCTTGTTTCATTGTTCGATGCTGCGTTTGATTGGATAACGAAAACATCCGAATTATGAATCAGCGAATCGCAAATTACAAACCTTTTATCAATCGGAGCAAATCGGTTAATTCCGGCGGCATCGGCTGGTAAAATTCCATTCGTTCCAAAGTCTGCGGATGCGTAAAAGACAGTCGTTCGGCGTGGAGAAAAAATCGGTTCAAATCGGCAATCGCCTGCCGCACCGCTAAATCTCTGACGGTTTTATCGCGCCCGCCGTTATAGGTTTCGTCGCCGACGACCGGATGATTGATTGATGCCAGGTGAACGCGAATCTGATGCGTTCTGCCGGTTTTGATTTCGACGTTGAGCAGGGTAAATTTTTCAAATCGTTGGCGAACCTTCCACAAACTCAACGCGCCGCGCCCGTGCGCCCGAATCGCCATTCGCGTCCGGTTGTGCTTTTCTCTGGCAATCGGCTGGTCAATCGTTCCTTCGTTCGCTTCGATTGCGCCGTGGACAAGGGCGACGTAACTTTTAAATACTTCGCGTTCCCGAAACTGTTCGCTCAATTTTTCGTGGATTTCATCGGTTTTTGCGACGACCAATAACCCCGAAGTATCTTTATCCAATCGGTGAACGATGCCGACGCGGTTTTCGTATTTGGAATCTGAAATTTGGAATTTGAAATGATGCGCGATGGCGTTCGCCAGCGTTCCGCCCGACACGCCCGCGCCCGGATGGACGACCATTCCCGACGGTTTATTGATGACGGCGAGAAATTCATCCTCGTAAACGATTTCGAGCGCGATGTCTTCCGGCACAAAATCCTTCGTCGGAAGTTCCGTCAATTCGACTTCAATTTCATCGCCGGCGCGAATTTTATAAGACGATTTAACCGTCTTTTGATTAACCGTCGCGTCGCCGTCGTCAATGAGATTTTGCAGTTTTGAGCGCGACCGATTTTCGATTTTCTCCGCCAGAAAAGCATCAAAACGCTTTCCGGCATCTTCCGTTTCGATTTGAAAAACCAAAATCGAGTTTTCTTCGTTCATAAAGTTTTTCGCCCATGAAATACACGAAACGAACGAAAATAGAAACAATTTGATTTTCGTTCGTTTCGTGTATTTCGTGGGCAAATTGAATTTAATTGTCGTTAATTTTACCGGCGGTTCGCAAACGATAAATCATAAAACAAATCGCGCCGAAAGCGACTAACAAACTGATAATCTGCGAAGTCGAAAGTCCGGTCAAAGTCGTTAATCCGAACAAATCGCCGCGCGGATCGTCGCGGAAAAATTCGATGGTAAAACGCACAATCGGATACAAAATCATATAACCGATGAGAATTTGCCCGTCGAATCGCTTGTGCCGGTGCAGGTAAAATAACACGGCGAAAACAATCAGCATCGCCAACGATTCGTAAAGCTGCGTCGGGTGCAGATGCAGCGATTTGCCCGCCGCGTCGAACAGCGGAACGCCCGTATTTTCGTGTCCGGCTTCGGTAAAATGCACGCCCCACGGCAAATCCGTCGGCTTTCCCCAGCAGCAGCCCGCCGAAAAACAGCCCTGCCGCCCGAAGAATTGTCCGAGTGCCACGCCCGGCGCAAACGCATCGGCGACTTTCCAGAACGGCAGTTTATAAAATTTGATTAAAAAGACGAGCGCGACCAAACCGCCCAAGAATCCGCCGTAATAAACGCCGCCCGAACGCAGGAAATCCATCGAAAAGATGTTGACGTTATCTTCGGTAAAAAACATTAGAATCTTCGACCCGATCAGCCCGCCGATAATCGTCCACAAACCCAAATCGTAAATTCGATCAGTCGGCAAACCGTCCCGTGCCGCCAATTTCGAGGCGGCAAACAGCGCGAGCATCAAGCCGATTGCCAGCAAAACGCCGTAAGTATTAATCGGAAAACTGCCGATGCGAAAAATTTCTGGATACATTATTTTGGTTAGTTGTCAGTCGCCGAATGTTCGTTGGACTAAATTAAACCGTGCAGCGGCAGCCGCATTCCAATTCAATTTCAACGGGCGAAGTCGTTTCACGCTTTTCGCCGTTGCGGAAGTATAAAACCTCGTCCGTGTATGGATTGAAAACGACAACATCTTTAACACCGTTCGCCAGATAAAACGGAACGCCGATCTCCAAATCTTTTTTCTCGTAACCTTTGCTGATAATTTCGATGACCGCATCGGGAACATCTTTGACGGCTTCGTCGGTTTCAACCGGAGTTTTGCAGTAAATCGAAATATCGGGACGCTTTAACGAACCGTCGGGAAACTGAACGTAAATGTCGGCGACGTGAAAACAATCGCACCCTTTGCCGGCTGTTTCAGAATGTTTAATAGATTCACGAATGCGGTCAACCGCTATCTGATGACGCATCACGGGCGATGTTTCCCAAACCGGCAAACCGTTCACCATTTCGAGTTTGATGCCGAGTTCTTCCGCCCGTAAAAGCTGTGAATCCATTTCGTTCTCCAAAATTTACTCGCCGACCGATTTGGAAACCGCCTTGCCGACCTGCACGCGCGACGGGCGTAGTAATCTGTCGCCGAACTTATAGCCGCTTGAGAATTCGCCGACGATTTTGTCTTCGTTCTCCGCGTTCGTCTCGATCATCTCGACGGCTTCGTGCAGTTCCGGGTTGAAATCTGCCCCGACTGCCTGAATCGTTTCGACACCGACGTTCATCAACGCCTGTTCAAACGAACGCGCCGTGCCTTTGACACCGGAGAGCAGATGCTCGAACGACGAATCGGTTTCGCTGGCTTTGATGCCGAGATTCAGATTATCTAAAACCGGCAAAAGCGTCGTCAGAAAATTAAACTGTCCCTGCTTGGCGCGGTCTTCCAGAGTTTTCATTAAACGCTGGCGCATCTCCGCCGTTTCGCGTTCCATCTGCGCCTTTACTTCGTCGAATTTCGTCTGCACACCGATGAGTTTCGCTTCGGCGGCTTCGCGGCGAATGCGTTCGTTTTTCAATTCGGTTTCGAGCCGCACGACTTCCGGCGATTTCACATTTGTGAAAGGTTTGTCGTCTTCTCTAATTCGTTCGCCATCGCCGTCGAAACGTCGTTTGTCGTTGAAAGGAATTTCACCTTCGATTGGTTCTTCGTTGATTTCTTCGTCTCTAAATTCTTGTTCGTTCATTTTCTTTTTCCCGAATATGCTCATTATAAATTCGTTTTCTGTCAGATTATTTCTCAATGTAAGGGCGCGATTGAAGAATATAGACTTTGCCGCCCATAATTCCCCATTCAATATCCTGCTCTTTTTTTCCGCCGAAAATTTTCTTAATCTGTCCGGCAGCTTTGACGAGTTCACGGACGTTTTTATCGTCCAGAACACGGCGTTCAAAAGTTTCATCGGTTTCTATTAAATCGCCCTTTGCGCCAAATTTCAACACCGAATTCTGCTGCGAAAGCGTCAAAATCTGCACGGCGTTCGATTTCGGATTATATAACACCTGTTCAGGGATAAATTTATTGCTCGTCACCGATTCGTTATGTCCCCAAACCGCGCTGATGTAAATCGCGTTTTTATTCTCCGGGTCAAACGGGTCTTTGGTAATTAAAACGCCGCCGCTGTCCATATTCAAACCGACCTGAATCAACGCCGACATAAAGACTTCGCGCTGGTTAACGTAATTTCTGACGCGGGCTTCATACGCCTCAAAGTTCCATAATGAAGCCCAGACTTTTTTCACCGCTTCGATCACTTTCTCGTCGGTTTTGACGTTGGCGATGCTCGAATAAAGTCCCGCGCCGGAGAAATTCGGCAAATCTTCGGCGTTCGACGAACTGCGGACGAAAACGCCTTGTCCGCCGAGTTCAATCTTCCAGCGGCTGATAATTTCCGCCTTCAACTGTTCGTTAAACTTGGCGTTGACGATTGCCTGCCGGAATTCTTCCAGCTTCTGGCGGCGAATGCGCGGATTATGGACAAAATCAATGTCGTTCATCAGATCATCAATTTTGTCGTCGAAACCGTTCTCGCGCATAAACTTATCATACCAGTAAAACGGCACGGTAAAACCTTCTGGAATCGTGATATTCGGATTTCTGGCGTTAATCATTTCGCCCAGATTCGCCGATTTTCCGCCGTAAATAATGCTGTCTTTCGCCCGCATCTCACGAATCGAAGCGAGTTTCGTGACCTTCAAATCCGACGGCGCGACGGCTTCTTCCGGATCAACGAAATCTTTTTTGACCGTTTCCAAATCGGCGCGTTTGAATTTGTAATCGGTCAGATTCGCATTGAATTCGATGACGTAAGTATCGAGTTCCTTAAAAAGTTTGTCGGCATCTTTGATGTAAACATTCGGAATTCCCCAGCCGCGCGCTAGGATGTTGACGTGCGAGAGCGGCGTGGACGGTTTGGCGATGATAATGCCGCGCACCTGCGGCAGACTGATCGGCAATTCCTTCAAAATCAAAATCTCGTTGTCGCCGATTTCCACCGTGTCGTCGAGCTTTTCGATGATGTGAACGCGCCCGACGGCTTTGCCCGTGTTGAGGGCGAGATATTCTTGATTCTTCTGAATTTCGTCCGCCGAAACGCGGCTGATGCCGAGCTTCGCCGACGCTTCATCCTGCCGGATTGAATTCGGTTTATACGCCACCGGCTCGAAAAACGTCGCATTGATCGTGTCGTAAGCCAGTTTTATTAATTCGTCGGAAGCCAAATCGCCTTCGTAAAGCTCGAACGTGAATTTTTCAATCGGCTTCTGAAAAGCGACCGTGCCGACGATGTAGCGGCGATTTTGGTCAATATAAATCGGCGTGAAAACGTCTTCGCCGCGCGCGACTAAATAATTGGCGAGCAGAAAATCTTTGTGAAAACGATATTTCTGCGAGTTGATATAATAAATTTTATTCTTCAAACGGCGGTCAATAATAAACATCGCGTGCGGCAAAACATACGGCGTATTCGGATGATAAACCCGCGCCATTTTGTCGAAATCCTTCCGGGAAGCGATTTTCGGCAGAAAGCGTTTCGCCGAATCGGGCTTCTTGTCCATCGCGCCGTCCGGCTCGCGCGTCGGCGAAGGCTTGCGCGACATCTGCGCCGAAACGCTCGACGCGCAACATAAAACGATTAAAAACAAAGCGATTCTACTTTTCATTTTCTCCTCCCGACGGCAGACGGCGTTCAAATTTCGCCAATTCTTTTTCCACCCATATTTTAGTTTTGTCGTTTTCGCTCTGCACGGCGTAAACCAAAACGTCAATCTTCGCCGTGTGCTGGTTGACAATTTCCGTCAATTTGTCTATTTCCTTTTGAAGTTTTTCATTATCTTTTTCCAGCCGGTCAACTTTGGAAGTCAGCGTGAAAACACTCTTCATCAAATAGTTTTTCCCACATTTTATTTCTCCAAAGGAATTTCCCATTTTGCCATTCGCCGCGAAATGCGGTCCATTATTATTTGGTTTTCGGCTATTTTCCGCAAAAATTCTTCGTGATGTTTATCGAAACGCGCATCGCGTTCAGGCGATTCTTTTTCCGTTCGGTTCAGAATTTCCAAAGTGTCGTCCAGCATTTTTTCAAATTTCTGCGCCTGTGTTTCCGTCATTTCAAAGGTGATTGTATTCGCCATTTCCTTGTTCTCCTCTGCCGATAAGCATTTTACGTTAATTCGCCTTTACATTCCAGAATTTGCGCTTCAGAAGGCGCATCTGTTCGGCGTTTTCGATTTGGACGTTCAAATCCTGAATCAGCCCGTCGCGCAAATCGTAAATCCAACCGTGAATCGCCACCTCCGAGCCTTTTTTCCACGCCTTCCGCACGAATGTCGTCGCCGCCGCGTTCAAGACTTGTTCGATGACGTTCAGTTCGCAAAGTTTGTTCAGCCGCATTTGAAAATCGTCAATCTGATTGAGTGAATCTTCGTGAACCTGAATAATGTCCTGAATGTGCCGCAGCCAATTGTCAATCAAACCGAGTTCGGCGTTTTCCAGCGCGGCTTTGACACCGCCGCAGTTGTAATGTCCGCAAACGATAATATGTTTGATGTGCAAAACTTCAATCGCAAACTGAATGACCGAAAGGCAGTTCAAATCCGAATGAATAACGAGATTGGCGATGTTGCGGTGAACGAAAAGCTCGCCCGACAGCAACCCGATAGCGGCGTTGGCGGGAATGCGGCTGTCCGAGCAGCCGATCCAGAGGTAGGAAGGCTTCTGTTCGTCCGCTAAGGAACGAAAAAAATCGGCATCATTGTCGGTGATGCCTTTGACCCAATTTCGATTATTGTCCAGCAAATGATTTAGTTTCGGCATATTCAAAACGACGATCCAGATAATTGATTTTGCAGTTCAGAACCCGAACTTCAGTCTGTTCCGCGCCTTCGTTTAGAGTCCACGCTTGAGCGTGTTCTTCCGCCGCGCTTCGCTGGCGGGACAAACTAAAGTTTGGACTCTGAACGAAAGCGCATTAAAATTTGAGCAGTTTATTTTAATACGACTTTCTCAATCGCGTCGCACGCGATTTTCGTTCCGTGTTCGGCGTTGACAATTTTTGCAGCCTCGACGGCTCTGGCTTGGTAATTCAAGTCGGACAAAAGTTCGCGCAGCTCTTTCGCCGCGCTCTCGGCGGTATATTTATCACGCGAAATCGAACGCGCCGTGCCGCGTCGGACGCACCGCGCCGCGTTGTCCGGCTGATCGTGCGAATACGGCATAATCAAAGCCGGAACGCCCGCCCGCAAAACCTGCGCCGTCGTCCCGACTCCGCCTTGATGAACGACGCAGGCGGCTCGCGGAAAAATCTGCGAAAACGGCGCGTAGTCAAAAGCGACGATTTGCGGCTGATCTTCCGCTTCATTTTCCATTTTCCATTTTCCATTTTCCATTATTTCCGGTGCTTTGTTGAAAATTCCGTAAAGCAGCACGGCGCGGCGATTCAGAATCTTCGCCGCCTTCGCGCCTTCTACAAAAAAATCCCGCGCGTCCATCACGGCGGCGGAACCAAGCGTGAAAACAATCGGCGGCGCGCCCGCGTCGAGAAATGCGTTCAAATCTTCCGGCATTTTCCCCAGATCATTCTGCCCGTCGTAAAAGCAAAATCCGGTTTGCAGCGTCGGCGAATGCCAGTCGGGTTGCGGTTTGCCGAGAACCTTCGAGAACATCGCCAGGTGCAACAAGTTTGAATACTTATCTTTGAAAACCGGATCGTGATTTTCGTTCAACCCGATTTCGCGCCGGAATTCGCGGTAAGGCGCGAGCCACGAAGCGACGAGGCGTTCGACTACCGAATACATCACGCCGTGAAACTTCGCGCCGAGAAAGCGAAAATGCCTGAGCCACTGCGCCGTCGGCGGCACGAACGGATCGTGCGGCGACAGAAAAGACGCGGGCGCGAGACTCGTCGTAATCCAACGAATGCCGGTTTTTTCGGCGACCGAGCTTGCCGGATAAACGACTTCACCGGAAATCAGCAAATCCGCGCCCGCGACTGCCTTCATCAAATCTTCAAACATCGGGCGCAAATTCGGAATCAAAATCTCCCGCAGCAGTTTTTCCGTGCCTTGGCGGGCATCCATTATTTCGCGGGCGAGAGCGCGGTCTTTTTCCGGGTCGAGGTTGGGGCGCAGCGGGTGAAATTCAAAACCGAGCGCGGCGATTTTTTCGCGGTAAGCCTCCAGCGAATTAACGGCGATTTCGTGTCCGCGATTTCTGAGTTCAAGCCCCAAAGCCAGCAGCGGATGCAGATCGCCGAGCGAGCCGAAGGTTGATAAAACGATTTTCATAGGTTGGGCGTAAGTGCTGAGTCCTGAGTGCTGAGTGCTGAGTCCTTTGTTTTCATAATGTGATTCATCTGACTGCCGAATGAAAACAAAGG
>JAYVKL010000087.1:0-7599 GCA_043768465.1 Pyrinomonadaceae bacterium | reverse complement strand
TGGCGGATTACGACGGCGACGGCAAATCCGACATCGCTGTTTATCGCGGCGGCATTTGGTATTATCTGCAATCGTCCGATGGAGCATTTCGCGGCGTATCGTTCGGACAGGCGGGCGATATTCCGACGGTCGGCGATTACGACGGCGACGGCAAATCCGACATCGCCCTCTTTCGCCCGGCAAACGGCTACTGGTATCGTCTGAACAGTTCGACGGGCGCATTCGTCGCCAATCAATTCGGGCAGAACGGCGATAAACCTGTCGCGGCGGATTACGACAACGACGGCAAAACCGACTTGGCGATTTTCAGAAACGGCGTTTGGTATGGTTTGCGGTCAAGCGACAATTCGGTGTTCGGCGTGGCATTCGGCTCGGCAACCGACGTGCCGATTCCGGCGGCTTATCTGCCGTAGTTTACAGTTTATGAAGTTGCGAAGTTGAAAAATTAAAGGCGTATTTTAACAGGATAGACAGGATAGACGGGATGATAAAACAATTCAGCCCAGCCTTTTTTATTTTGTTCATCCTGTTAACTTTTCTTTCAACTGCGTAACTCGTAATACCAACTCAAAACAAAGTGTGCGTATCGCTGCTCAAAGAAGTCAGAACCGCCGGCGGTAGCGGGTTGGGTTTCCCGTGCGGCGTTGACCGGCCCGCTGCCGCCGGCGGTTCTGACAATACGCACTAATCAAATTGAATTGGTATAAGGTTGCCAATCTGAAAAGTGAAGCGCGAATTTCGAGTTTAAACTTTAAACTCGAAATCCGTGCTTCACTTTTTCGGCGGAAAAATTAAAAGTTGCTGTAAATAATTCCCGTTGTCCATTTACCATTTACCGATAACCATTTACCATTTACCAATGAACATCGGAATCACGGTTTATCCGACCTACGGCGGCAGCGGTATTGTCGGTTCGGAGTTGGGGCGCGAACTCGCTCTGCGCGGTCATAACGTCCATTTTATCGCGTCCGCGCTGCCGACCAGATTGACCGAATTAAACGAGCGCGTTCATTTTCACGAAGTCGAAATGATGTCGTATCCGTTGTTCGAGCATCAGCCGTATGATCTGGCTCTGGCGACGAAAATGGCGACCGTCGCGCGGGCGGAAAATCTCGATTTGCTGCACGTTCACTACGCGATTCCGCATTCGATTTCCGCCATTCTCGCCCGCGAATCCATTAAAGGTAAACGCTACGTTCCCGTGATTACGACTTTGCACGGAACCGATATAACTTTGGTCGGCGCGGATCGTTCATACCTGCCGATTACGCGCTACGGTCTTCAGCAGTCGGACGGCGTAACGGCGGTGTCGAAATTTTTGAAACAGGCGACGATTGAAACCTTCGACTTCGACGACATTGAAGTGATCCCGAATTTCATTTCGCCCGATTTATACCGGCGCGAAGAAGGCTCGCCGATTTGCCGGGAATTATCGCCGAACGGTGAAAAACTGCTGGTTCACGTCTCCAACTTCCGCGCCGTCAAACGCCCGATTGACTGCGTTGAAATTCTCGCGCAGGTGCGCGAAAAAGGCGGCGACGCGCGGCTGATTATGGTCGGCGACGGACCGGAATTGTCCGCCGTTCGGCATCGCGCCAAACAACTGGAAGTTCTCGACCAAACGATTTTCGTCGGCAAACAGGCGAAAATCGCCGATTATCTGGCGGTTGCCGACGTATTCCTACTGCCTTCGCAGGAAGAATCCTTCGGACTCGCCGCGCTCGAAGCCCAAGCCTGCGAAGTTCCCGTCGTCGCCACGCGCATCGGCGGCATCCCGGAAGTGGTCAGCGACGGCGAAACCGGATTTCTAAGCAGCGTCGGCGACACGGAAAAAATGGCAAGCGACGCGCTGAAATTCGTCAAAGACGACGAATTGCGCCGGGCGTTCGGGCTGCGCGGGCGCGAACTCGCCATCTCGCGCTACAGTTCGGAGAAAATTATTCCGCAGTATATCGGTTTTTACGAAAAGGTTCTGTCTCAAACCGCGAAAAAACAGAAGCAGAACGCTTGAAAACCTTGAACCGGCAGTTTTCAAATGCTCGCCCAAGTTCCGCGCTTCAAAAATTGCCCGTCACCTTATCTGCCTGGGTATTCGCCGTTTTCTACAGGGATGCGACCGAGCGAGGCGAAACGGGCGCGGCTTTTTTTTCAAAGATTTCGGTTTAAATTTCCATACTCTTTTTTTGCCGCCAGCAGTGCCGGCATATCCTCGTCCGACTCGTTCCACAGCTCGAAAAACTTTTCGTATTCGCCCCGCGGTCTTTCATCGCTCTGGCTTTGCCGAGTTGGGCGAGCGGATAGATTGATGAAAGCGGTGATTCGCCGCGATGTTTAAGTATTTTATCGAATTCGACGACTGCCTGTTTCAGTTTGTTTAATTGCAGATATGCCAAACCGCGAATGTCTTGCGGGTAAAATTCGGCGGCGTGTTCGCAGCGTTCGGCGATTTCCAATTCTTCGACGGCTTCTTTGGCTTTTCCGTTTTGCAGGCAAAGCGCGGCGCGAATCAACGGCAGCCGGAGTTCGCCCAGCAGAGTGTCTTTCGGACGCTCGATTTCCAATTCTTTGACGAGCGATTTTGCTTCCTCCGCCTGACCGCCGGCGGCGAGGGCGGGCGCGGCGCGGGACAGCACTTCGATGTTTCGTTCGAGTTTCAGGGCGTTGTTCGTCTGCGTTCTTAAAACCGCTTTGAGTTGGGCATTTTCCGCCGACGGCAAACCCGTTCCCGAACCCCAGAAGGCGATTCGCACCGCTTGTTCAGCGGCATATTTGGCGGTGACTTCTCCGGCATCGCGGCGGTTTGCCAGATCAATGGCGCGGCGGGAAAAATCCTGTGCCTTCCGCCATTGTCCCTGAAAAGCCGCCGTTCCGGTTTGCAGGTCGAGTGCGGTAAATTCGTCATCCCGACCGCTAAACCAGCCGAGATGTGTCGTCATTGCCGTCGAATCGCTTTCGATGAAAGCGTTCAGATACAGTAAGATATGGAAATAATCGCCGTCGAGATTGTTTTCAAATGCCGTTTGACAAGTTTCTTTCATCTCGGAATAGCGGTTTGACCTTAGCAGCGGTGATGCCAGATTCTGATAACCGCCGGCATTGATGCTTTCAAGCCGCACGAATTGACGGGCAGCGGCGATTGATCCTTCAAATTGTCCGGTGCGTTCGAGAATGTCGGCGAGATTTCCCAGTGGAAAAGAATTCAACGGGTAAGTCTTTCGCCATAATTCTAAAACATTGATTGCTTTGTCAATTTCGCCGGTAACTATCGAGTAATAAAGATATGAAATGCGGAGTTTTTCGTCTTCGCCCGTTTTTTCCTGAAGCTGATAGGCTTGGCTAATCATTGCTTCCGCCAGCTTTAATTGATTATTATTCGCGTAAAGCACCGCTAATCCTGAATATGCCCTGGCAAATTCAGGATCGAGTTCGATTGCCTTTTTGTAAAACGGGATTGCTTCAAATATCTTGCCGCTGTTTAATTGTTCCCGTCCGAGCGCGAAAAATTTCAGAGCTTCAAGCGATGAGGTCGTCGCAAAGTCTATCGGCATATCGAATTTTTCAATCGAACTCGAACTTTCACCGAGTTGTTCGCGGATGCCGTTCGCCGCCCGGCTTAAAGCGTTGAGAACCTCTTCTCTGGAGTTGACCTGTTCAAACTTGCCGTCCGAGACTGTCGCCCGTGCGGGCGTTGACCGCTTCGAGCGTCAGCACATAAACCGTTCCGAAATTTGAGATCGTTCCGGCGATATAAGCCCTTAATCCCTTCCGTAGACAAATCTCGTAAGCCAGTTCTTTATTCACCCGTTCATTTGGAAGACGCTGCATCAAACGCAGTGCCTGGGCTAGTTTCGTGTCGGAAAGAACATCCAGAAACGGCGATTGAGCGAGGGAAAAGGCGAGTGCCGTCTTTAAGGTCTGGTCGAAGATCGCTTCGCCCGTCGTGTTCTCAAAATCGGTCAGCAGCAAGGTGTCCTTCACGCCGCCTCCGGAACTCGTCGAAAACGGCGGCGCGCTCGTCTGATTCGTTTCCGTCCGGTTCGGCGCGGCGGTTTGGTCGAGCTTCACTTCGAGCAGCAATTCATCGCGCAGTTCTTTCAGATCGCCGAGTAAATCCCTGGTCGAATTGTAACGCTGTTCGCGTTTTTTCTTGAGAGTTTTTGAAACGATACGCTGCAATTCCCTCGGCAGATGCGGCGCGGACGCGGCAAGCGGCGCGGGTTCGGAAACGATGATCGCCGCTAAAACGTCGGTCATCGTTTCGCCCGCAAACGGCAGTTGTCCGGCGAGCATTTCATACAACACGAGTCCGAAGCTGAAAACATCCGAACGCGCGTCAACCGGCTTTCCGCGAGCCTATTCCGGCGACATATAATTGACCGTTCCCATCACCACGCCCGGATTTGTTTTCACTAATTTTCTGGTCGCACCTTCCTTATCAACATCAAATCCGCCCGCTAATGCAGAACCTTCTTCCGACGATTTTGCCAGACCGAAATCCAAAACTTTGACATAACCGTCAGCGCGGATCATTATATTTTCCGGTTTGATGTCGCGGTGAACGATGTCCGCCTGATGCGCCGCCGACAGAGCTTCCGCCGTTTGAACGACAATCGAAAGCGTTTCATCAAACGTCAAACGCTCCTTCATCCGTTCACGCAAAGTTACGCCGTCAATAAATTCAACGGCGATGTAATTCGTGTCGCCCGACTCGCCGATTTCATAAACGGTAATGATATTCGGATGATTAAGCGCGGAAGCCGCTTTCGCTTCGAGCTTGAAACGCCGCAAATTTTCGGCGTTGGCGGCGGATTTGGCGGGCAGCAATTTAAGCGCGACTTTGCGCTCAAGCCGCGTGTCTTCGGCAAGAAAAACTTCGCCCGTTCCGCCCGCGCCGATTTTTTCTAAAATTCGGTAGTGAGCGAGCGAATATCCAACCTTTAAATTGTTTGCCTTTTCGTCCGCCATTGTTTTTGGTGTTTATGCGAATCAGCAGTTGAAATTTCGCTGATCGCTTAAACCTTTTCTCTGCGTCCTGTTTGTCACTGCGTGAGAAATCATTTCCCGCAGTGACAAACAGGACGCAGAGAAAACCCAAGCTATTCCAACATTTATTTCAACTACCGATTCGCATATTACACACTGACCAAGTTCTGCGCTTCAAAAATTGTCCGTCGCCCTGCTTTGCCCGTGTGTTCGCCGTTTTCAACGCGGACGCGCCCGTCCGCGTTTTGAATTGTTTTAGCCGTAAAGCGATTATCTAAAAACGGCTTCCGACCTGGCTGATACCCAAACACATTCTGTCAATCTCGATGCCGTCCTTCGGATTGCCTTTGACGACCCACTTAAATGCTTTCCATTCTTGTCCTTCCGAATCTTTAACGATTACACCGTCAAATTTCGGCGTTCCTTCATTTAATTTCGGCACTTTGGCATCCGTTACCCATTCGCCCTTGACCGGCGGTTTACCCGCGTCTTGATACCAGATATAAGTTCCGTCCGCATTGATTTGAATGCCCGGTGCTTGACCCCACGCGGCAAAATTTCTGCCGACCGCAACTTCCGTCAGCCGCCATTTGCCGAACAAAAATTTTATTTCCGGCGCGTCGGCAGAGATAGTTGCGGGCGGGCGGGCGAGCGAAGCGTCAACCCATTCGTCAAATGTTTTAGTGCAGCCCGTATAATGAACTTTATATTTGCGGTCGCCCGTTTCGATAATCGTGCCGCGATTATGCCCGCGATTTTCGTCGTAGAACGTATCAACGCGGTCGCCGACGTTAAATGCGCCGCCGTTTTGCGCCTTATTAATAACTTCGGCAGGCTGATCGTCCGCCGGATTGGTCACCGCTTGATTGCCGCCTCGCGCCCGAATGTCGGAGATGGGCGTATGGTTAAAATAAACGACGGGAGCGTTCGCGTCGTCAAGCTGCACGCGATACATTAGTTTTCCGTCCCAATCCACAGTTCCGATAATCGTTCCCGGCATCCATTCTTTCGACAGGTTTAGAATTTCGACCTTATCGCCGACTTTCCATTGCTGCCGGTCTTGAGCGAAAAAGTTCGACGCGCCGATGAACAGCAAGACGCTCGCAAAAATAATTAACGTAATTTTTTGTTTCATTTTTATTCTCCTGTTGATTTAGTTTATCTTTAAACACTGACGCAAGTTCCGCGTTTCAAAAATTGCCCGTCGCCCGCTTTGCCCGTGTGTTCGCCGTTTTCAACACGGACGCGCCCGCACGATAAAACAGTTTCGACTTTGCCTTTTATCTTCCAGTCTCCGTAACTTGGAGTAATCCAAGTTCACATTTTGGTCTTTGAGTTTGAGCGTGTGCTTTTCAATCTTTCGGCGGAAACAAACCTGTTAATTTCCAGACTTTACGGGCATTTGTCTACAAATCATCGTTCATTCTTGAAGCGTGAATCGTGGCGCGTCCGCACTGAGTTTTGCCGATAATCGAAGTTTTCTCTTTGTCCCAACCGAAACTCTCCGTCCATCTTTGCAGATTTGGATTGAATAACTTTACTTTTTTGGCGGAAACAACATCAAAACCGAAAACTTTTGCCGCTTTATGAAGATTGCAATGCCGACAAGCTAAACAAAGATTTTCTTTTTCAGAAGTTCCGCCTTTTGAGAGCGGATAAATATGTTCGATTTCAAGCTTGTGAGAAGTCAAACTTTGCGGCGTAAGGCAGTAGCCGCAGCGATTTTTGATGATTCACGGACTTCTTTATCAAAGTCTTTGGATATTTTGCTCACGTCAAATCAAGCCGCGTTTTTTCGCCTCGACAATGCCGAAGGCTTTGCGTAGATCGTTGATTCGGCTGAGTTCGACCGCTTTCGTCAGTTTGGTATATTCTTTTTTCGTCAAAACGCTTTCACGATTTTTTTCAAACATACGATTCAGGCGTTCATCATCGGGCATGTGCAAATTTGCCAATTCCAAAACCTCTTTATCCGAACAAAACTTGATGCTTTGCTCGATAATTTTCGCCTGTTCCTCAAAATCGGCAGAATCTTCGATGACCGCTTTCCTGACCGCATTTTTGACAAATTCGGCAACGCTTTTCTTTTTCGCCTGTGCGAGATGCGAAACATTCTGATACAAACTATCCGGCAAGTTGACGCTGATTTCCTATAACCTAAAACCTCAAAATAATTTTAACACGAACGATAAAATTCCCGTCCGCCCAATATCGGCAATTCGCGTTTCGATAAACTCCGCGTATTTGCTGCTAATAATTGATTCGGAATTCATAGCTCTTTAGATTTCCGCTAATTCGTTTCTTGGATTCAAGTAGTAAGTGCAACTCTTGATAAAAATTGAAGAGTAAGACGCTCAGTAGTTTTAGCTCTTCAATTTTCATCAGAGAGTTGAAATGAAAAAATACCAACATCTTACTCTTGGTGAACGATACCAGATTTATGCCTTCAAAAAAAGCGGGTGGTCGAATACCGCCATTGCCGAAGAACTCGCAGTTGATAAAGCAACGATTGGGGGCGAACTAAGGCGCAATCAGTCGGGACGCGGTTATCGTCCGAAGCACGCTGACCGCCTGGCTCTGAGCCGTCGCCGGGGAAAGGCAAAGAAGCGTATTTCA
>JAYVKL010000086.1:0-11426 GCA_043768465.1 Pyrinomonadaceae bacterium | reverse complement strand
TGAGATGACGTGGGGCGAAACCGCCAACACGCAACTCCGAGTTTCACGGACAACGTGATAATAAAGTCGCTGTTTCGCCCTCACGTCCATTGAATTGTTGTGCGCGTCTTGGCAGGAACAATTATTTTTTTGGATTTGCCTCTCGATACGCCTTGACAAACATTTTCGCAAACTTATCAATCGGCTTATCTTCAAACCAACTATCTTTGGTTTCGCTAAATGTAAATAGTAATCTGGATTTTTTTTGGTTGTTGCCGGGAATTACAATCATCGCCTTACCCAGACTCTTTTCAACAATGGCTGAACTTCCGCTAAACCACGGCTCGTTAATCATTGTGTTACGAAACAAAATGAAGCATTCAGCATTATCTGGGGAACTTAAAACTTCAATGTTGAGTCTAGCTTTTTCAATTTCCTTAATCAGGCGTTCTCGATATGCGGTTTCACCGCCCGTATCAATAAATATTTTCTTGATGCCTTTTAGTTCAGACAATCTACCGTATTCATAATCGTCGCTTGTGTTGGCGGCGGCAGTAGTTGTTTCTGCTACGTTCGGCATTTTCTTCAAACTGCGTCCGTCGCTTTTTGCGTTTGCGGCTAACGGAGCAACATAATTCGCAGGAATAGCCGCGTTTAAGTTTTGCCCGCCGGGTCTGTATGCGAATACTAAGCCGAGTAGTTTTCCTGTATCGTCAAGTAACGCTCCGCCGCTGCTTCCATTCGATATTGGGGCTGTAAATTGTATTATGCGAAAACCTGTTAGCTCTGAACTTAACTCGCTTGCGGGGCGAAGGCTACTTACAATTCCAGACGATAACGAACCAGTTAAACCACGAGGCGAACCAATCGCATAAACCGTTGCTCCAATTTTAACGCTGTCTGAGTCGGCAACCGACAAAACAGGCAAATTAACTGCTTTAATTTTCAGGATTGCAATATCTTTCCGCTCGTCAGTATCAAGAACAGAAACATCATCGTAAATATCGCTATTGCTCAACTGAACTTTAGCGGCAACTGCATCGGAAATAACGTGAAAATTTGTTGCTATGATTCCGTCGGCTCGTAGAATTACGCCGCTTCCGCTAGAAACTTGTCCTTTTGCATCAATGCAAGTAATGAAAACGACGGAAGGAGCAGCTTTTTCGTAAATTGAAGATGCTTCAACTTTTGTAGAAGCCTGAGCAACCTGAGCGTATGATTGCGGCGCGTAGTTGAAAACAAGTGCTAAAGCTACGCAGACACATAAAGTTAAGTATTTCATAAATTTTCCTCCTGACTTTTGCAACCTTCAGAGCAACCACGAAGCGCACAACGGCTGAGATGACGTGGGGCGAAACCGCCACCGCGCGACTTGAGGGAAAACGGACAACCTAACAAACAAAGTCGCTGTTTCGCCCTCACGTCCATTGAATTGTTCGACGTGCCGTTATTTATTTTGCTTCGTCTTTTTAATCATTTCGGCAGTTTCCTCGTCTGTTACTTTTTTCATCACCTTCTGCATTGCCGGAATTAAAATGGCATTTAATCGTGTCGTGGCTTCAGTGTAAATCTGCGGCTGAAGCGAAATTGCTTTCTGCCCTGTCGGAGATTTATAAAATGCAATCAAATCTTTCAATTCAGCTACCGTAAAAAACTTATCAAGCAGAGGATAATTAACTTCCTCGACAACTTTGGCGAAGTCGAGTTCTCGGTTCAACTCTTCCTGAAACCTCTTGCCCATACGCGCTACCATTTCGGGCATACTTTTTTGCAGGTCTGTTTTCTGTGCGGCGGTTAAATTGGAGTTTTGTTCAATCTGCGTGGAAATTATCATCGGCAAAGTATTGTTTAGATTGGCAAAAACTGCGTCAAGACTTTTGTTGACAGCATCGCGCCCGCCCGTAATTTCAAAATACTCTTTAATTAGAGTTTGTTTTTCAGGTGAAATTTTAGTTTCGGTTGAAGTTTGTTGAGCAAACGAAAGATTTGCAAAAAGGAAAATCAGCAAAGCTGAAAAAATGTTAAGTTTCATATTTTTATTTGTAGTGATAATTCAATTCAAATTTTTGATGTTGATTTTAGAGCCGTCAGTTGTCAAAAGAAAACGTCGAACGGCTGAGATGACGTGGGGCGAAACCCCCAACACGCAACTCCGATTTCACGGACAAGCTAACAAACAAAGTCGCTGTTTCGCCCTCACGTCCATTGATTTGTTCGATGCGGCGTTATTTTCAAAGGTTTTTTCGCCTAATCGGACGTTTGTATGCTACCAAGTTGCCTCTTGAAACTTGGTAACGAAAAGTTGTTGTGAACTCCGGCGAAGGTCTTGCGCCTTCAGTTCCATAAGCCACAGATAAAATATCGTTTCTAATTTTCACGGGCTTTTTGATGGACTCGTGAACTAGCATCTTGCTTTCTTTTTCGATGCGACTTTGTTTCAGAATATCAATCAACTTAATTCTTCCGCCAGCGCAACCGAAAACGTATGTGTCGGTCAGAAAGAAACTGCCCGAATTGCTGCCGTAGATTGCGACAACTGCCGCTTCGTCTTTGCCGTCGCTTGTCAGGTCTCCGAAAACAACGTCTGCAATTTCAAAATACAAGAATGCAAGGCTTGTTGGTTCTGAACGGTCTTCGTATCGTCCTTTGGAAACGCGCAACAATTTTGTGCCTTCTGTGAAGCCGTATTCGTTAAGCGGATAAACGCGATTTCTAAAATCTACGTTCTGAATGTTGCGACATTTTGAGAAAGCAACCGTCGAAGCCGAAAACAGCAAGCACAAAAGAATGAAAATGAATTTAATCCACGACATCATCGAATTTACAAGAAAGCATCGAACGGCTGAGATGACGTGGGGCGAAACCGCCACCGCGCAAGTTTAAGTTTAACGGACAACGCGATAACAAAGTCGCTGTTTCGTCCTCACGTCCATTGAATTGTTCGGTGCGGCGTTATCAGTCAAAACCAAAAACCAATCTTACAACATTTTCCGAGCTTGGATTAGCGAAAATGAACTCGCGGAAGATAGTCAACACAAAGCCCCAATCGTGAAATTTATCAGCGTCATCTTCCGTAAGACGCAACACTATCAGCCATTGATATTGACGTTTGAGTTTGGTTACAAGGTCTTCGACTGCGCTCCATTGTTCTTCGCTCACTGGTTCAGAAAATCCTTCCGGCTGTCGGACGCGCTGAATTTGTTCGTCGAATGTAGCCGAATCAATCAGTTGAAAATCGTTTGCCTCGATTGAAGCGCGCCAAAATGCTCCGTGTAACTCAGGAGCATCGTCAAGTTCCTGACCAACAAAAGATGTCCCAAAATCGCTGCTGTTCAGATATGACTCAATCAACTCACGCGGCTGACCGCAGGGCGGCAACTTAATCTCGTTAAGGTCAAGCCATCCGTAATCCCAAAGCGGAAGAAGTTGTCTTTGCGGTTGAGTCATTTTCGGATTAACAAGAAAGCACCGAACGGCTGAGATGACGTGGGCAAAAACCGGCTACGCGCAACGTGAGGGAAAAGAAAAACCTTGATAAAAAGTCGCTGTTTTTGCCTCACGTCCATTGAATTGTTCGACAGTCCGTTGCATAGAAAAGCCTTTTTAAGCCAACATTCCTTCAAGCCGTAACTTTTGCGCGAAACTTACGTCTGTGTCCGCCAACCACATAATACATTCCTCTGGATTACAATCAATACCTTTGGAAACAATTTCAACAAACTCTGGCGGAACCCACGCAATTAAATAACTGCCGTAGTTTGTTTCTGGCTCATCTTCAAAGAACGCAACCCAAGTATCCCAACCCGGAAGATTGTCAACGTCAAGAAAACCGTCAGTATGAATTTCTGCTGCACCGTCGCAGAGATTAGTTTCGGGAAAATATACAAACAAACTGCCGCCGCATAAACCTTTTGGAAGTTGCGCGTCTCGAAACTCTATACCGCCTTGGAGTTTACGTTCGCTGACAACAAAGTCAACAGCAGAAAAACGGTCGCGTTCAAAAACACGCGGGCGAAGTTCAGGCGTTCGCAAACAATCTTTCGGATTGGCAATGTCAACGCGCGACGCACACCAAAGAATAGTTTGAGCTAAACGCAACTTAAAATTTTCAGCAGACGTTAGGTTTTTGTCGTTGCTAATCATTTCAGTTTGATTTCAAAAGAAGCTGTCGAACGGCTGAGATGACGTGGGGCGAAACCGCCGCTAAGCCCGACGAAAAGTAGCGGACGACGTTGATAACAAAGCCGCTGTTTCGCCCTCACGTCCATTGAATTGTTGGGCATCGCCTTGAGTTCAAAAGCCTCTACTTGCACTTCGCGGCGTTTGTCTTCACATAATCAGCTAAAGTTCCAGTCTTTTGTTTTTCCAGCAACTCGTCCATTAGTTTGAACTTAGCTTTCGGCTTTTCTTTTCTGATGGATTCCCAAGTCCGCAAAACGCCTTCCACGCCCGCTAAATATGTGGCAGCTTCGTCTTTTGCCTTATCTGGATTTTCAATAATAAACTTGGCTTGAGAATATGCCAACTGTCCTGTCAGTTCAGCGTCATAGTCGCCTTTGAATTTCTTCGACTCACCGAAAATGCTGGTGCAGAGTTTTACGGTAATATCAGGAACTTCCGCCAAGAAATACAACAAAGAGGCGCGATAATCTTTGGCTTGTTTGGCAAACGGTTGAGTTTCAAGAAAATTGACCATTTGCACGGCAACTTTTCTTTCCTCCGGCGTTGATGCGCCACGTTTTTGTTGTGCTGAAGTTGCAGTTGTAAAGCACAAGCAAATAACAGTAACGAAAATGTAAATGTAAGTCTTCAACATAATTTTTATTTTCTATTTTAAGGTAACAGGATGTTTGCAAGATGAGCGAAGATGCCCAACTATGGATTGACCGGAAATATTTCCGCCCAATTGTCATTTTTAGCGTGTTATGCAGAAGCTTTTCCGCCCAATTGTCATTATTCGTGTGTTATGCGGAAATATTTCCGCCCAATTCGCCAATTTCGTGTATTATGCAGAAAACTTTCTGCATAATAACCTTATATGCGGAATGAGTATACGACAAAATTTAATTATTTCAACAAAATTGCGCCATATGATACCGAAAATTAAATTGTTGGATCAGGTTCGCGCCGTCGCCAGAGCCAGACATCTCAGTCACCGCACGGAGGATACTTATCATAATTTCATCAAAAGATTTATTTTGTTTCACGACAAACGGCATCCGAAGGAGATGGGCGCGGACGAGATTGCGGCGTTTCTGACCGATTTGGCGGTCAATCGAAAAGTTTCCGCCTCGACGCAAAATCAGGCGTTGTTCGCCCTTTTGTTTCTTTACCGCGATGTTTTGAAAATCGCTTTGCCGCGCATCGAGGGCGTGGTGCGCGCTAAAAAACCGGACCACTTGCCGGTGGTTTTTACGTCTGGCGAGGCGAAAGCGATTTTGGCGCGGCTTTCCGGTGTTTCGCTGCTCGTTGTCGGTCTGCTTTACGGCGCGGGTTTGCGGCTTTCCGAAGCCTTGCGTCTGCGTGTTAAAGACGTTGATTTCGGGACAAGTCAGATTGCCGTCCGCGACGGTAAAGGAGCCAAAGACCGCGTGACGCTGCTGCCCGAATCCTTGCGCGAACCGCTCGCAGATCAGCTCGAACGGGTTAAATTCATTCACGATAAAGATTTGCACGACGGTTTCGGCGATGTCTGGCTGCCGTTCGCGCTCGCCAGGAAATACCCGAATGCGGGGCGTGAATGGAAGTGGCAATACGCTTTTCCTTCAACGAAAATTTCCCCGTCACGTGAAGACCGAAAACCGCGCCGCCACCACATCTCCGAAACGACCGTTCAAAAAGCCGTTAAAAACGCGCTGGACGCAGCGCAGATCAGCAAACACGGCAACTGTCACACGTTCCGCCACAGTTTCGCCACTCACCTGCTGGAAAATCATTACGATATTCGCACCGTTCAGGAACTGCTCGGACACAAAGACGTGCGAACCACGCAGATTTATACGCACGTCGCGCAAAATAAAAACTTCGTCAAAAGTCCGCTCGACGCTTAGACTATTCGGATTATTTCGCGCTCAAAATCTGCTCGACGGTTTCTTTTTTCAAGCCTCTGCCGCCGCGCCGGTTGTAATCGCTCATCGAAATTTGCGGATCGCGCCAGGCATCCAGATGTCCGACTTGGTGAACGCACTGAATCGTGCAGGTCGGAGCGCACCATTTTTCGGTGATGTATTCGCGGCGCATATCTTCGGGCGTGTATTCGAGCAGCGGAATTCCCGGCGTTCCGCGCTGCTGCGAACACCAACTGACGATGCCGCCTTCGTCAACGTATAAATATCTCGAACCGGCGCGGCACCGCCATTCGTATTCGCCGCCGTCCACGATTTTGTCCTGAAACCAATTCCAGCGCGCGTAACTTTTCGTTCCCTTCGCTTTGATTTCCTTGTAAACTTCTTTTTCTCGCGTCGTCAAACCTTTGTTCAAACCGTCGCCGTCGTGAATCACGCCGACGGTCGAAGAAAATCCCAATTCGACGGCGCGATTGGCGATAATCAAGGCTTCGTCAGGATTTGCCACGCCGCCGCCGACCACCGAATTGATGTTGACTTTAAATTTCGCGTGGTCGCGTAGATTGATGAGTTTTGAATCTAGAACCTTTAAGCTCTTTTTGGAAACCTCGTCCGGGTTGACGTTATCAATCGAGATTTGCAAATAATCTAAACCGACTTCGTTGAGTTTTTTGACTTTTTCCGGCTGAAAATAATAGCCGTTGGAAATCAGCCCGGCGATCATTCCGTGTCGGCGGATGCGCTCGATAATCTCAAAAATCTGCGGGTGCATCATCGGTTCGCCGCCGGAAATCGTAATCACCGAACTGCCGAATTCCGCCAGTTTATCAATCCGTTCGAGCATCACGTCAATCGCCACCGGCTCGCTCGTTTTGTCGTATTCGTTGCAATAAGTGCAGGCGAGATTGCACCGCCGCATCGGGACGATGTGAACCAGAACCGGATGTTTGGTCGAAGCGAACGCTTTGATCGTGTGTTTGACTCCGCGCGTGAAACGACTGAAACTGCTTGCCTGCGGCATTATTTTTACTGCTCCGTCAACGAATCGTTCGGAATACGAAACCCGACTTTTTTAACCTCGCCAATTTAAGGAGGCGGATTTCGATGCTTTCCCGAACTTCAAATTATAGATTCTAAACCGATTGTTTTCAAACTCCAATCAAAAAAGTTCCGACCGAAAAATCAGCCGGAGCCTTGATCGAAATCGAACCGGCGAGCAATTACGACTTGACGAATTTCGTGTCGGAAGGAACTTTGACATTAAATATCTCGCCGGAAATCGTTTCGTTTTTTCTGATGGCGGAAAGCAGAACGGTCGTCCAATCGTTATTGCTTTCGATGATTTTCGCCTGCACCGGCATCCCGTCTTTGTCAACCCAAATCTCCGCCGTTTTGTAGGAGGTCGCCTTCTTCGGGGTCAATTCGAGCCGAACCGTTTCCGTGCCGCTGCTGACCGTTTCCGCGCCGAGATATTTGATCGAATAATTGGCTTTCAACTCGGCTTTCGACATATTTATAAACGACAGCGCACCGTTCGCTTTGCCGCTGCCCTGCGCGTCTTTGATGTTCCCGGTAAACGCCTGTTTCAAACCCGGACGATAAATAATATACCTTCCTTTCGCCACCGCCAGAGTTTCCTGCACCGGTTTCGTCCAATCAATCCGAACGTAGGCTTCGCGTCCTTTTGACGGTAAATAGTTCGCCGTGCCTTCGGTCGTGTCGGATTCTTTCAGTTGAGCGTTATATTTAACCATTTTGACGTTTGAACGCAGCGATTGCAGAGTTTGATTGTTTTTATCCATTCGGTTCAAAATCTCCTGCAACTGCGCTTTCGTTTCAGTCACGCTTAACGAACCGAAAATAAAGGCGACGGCGATTGCCGTCAGACTCATTCTTAAAAGTGATTTCATAAAATAATTGCTTCCGAACAATCCTAAACTTTCAGTCTTTTCAATGATCTTAAGATCATTTAATCTTCGTAAAGCTCGCCGTTTGAACTCTGAACGAGGAATGAAATCTGATCTTCAAAATCAGAATTATCAAACACTGGTAAAAAGTTTTGCCAATTGCGTTTCGCCGTTTTCGGTAATCTGAAATCCCGGCACTTTGATCGTCGGTTTATTCGTTAACGCGATTTTGAATTTGTTTACTCTCCGGCGAAAAATCCTGTTCTTTGACGATCCGCCGCACCGTTTGGGTTGCCAGTCGTTCCCGTTTTTCAAACCACGATTTCGGTGTCAGAAAAATAAAGGCGATTATTAGAAGGCAAAAAACGTCGTACTGCCAGGTTCCGCGTTCGTAGTTCCATTGAATAAAATTTTTCATCGAATCCAAATTAACCACTACGAATTCTACTCCAAACCGCTCGCAATCCGTAACTTGAAATTCGTAATTACTAATTCTCCACCGCGCCGTCACGCATTTTGATAATTCGATGGCAATTTTCGGCGGCTTCCGGGTTATGCGTAATCATTATGATCGTCTGGTTGAATTTTCGATTCAACTCGCTGAACATATCGAGAACGATTTTCGAGTTTTCCGAATCGAGATTGCCGGTCGGTTCGTCCGCCAGAATGATCGCCGGTTGATTGATAATCGCCCGCGCCAGTGCGACGCGCTGCTGTTCGCCGCCGGAAAGCTCCAGCGGTTTGTTGTTGATTTTATTTTCGAGCTTTAGAAGACTCAGTACTTCGCGCCGTCGTTCCGCGCTGCCGCCGCCTTTGCCCTGGTGAATTCTCTCCGCCAGCCGCAGATTGCCGTCTGCCGTCAGAGTGGGGAAAAGATTAAACCGCTGAAAAACGAAGCCGATTTTTCTTCGTCTGATGTCGGTTCGCTGCGCGTCGGAAATCTTCGATAAATCTTCGCCGTCAATAATGATTTTGCCGCCGGACGGCGACAGCAATCCGCCCAAAAGATGCAGCAGTGTTGATTTTCCGCAGCCCGATTGTCCCATTACGGCGACGAATTCGCCAGGCGCGACCGCGATGGAAACACCGCGCAGAGCCTGCGTTTCGACTTTGCCGATTTTATAAGTTTTCGATAAATTTTCGGTTTGCAGAATCATTCTAATGGGTAATGGATAATGAATAATGGATAATTGCAAGCCTTGCAATTATCCATTATTCATTATCCGTCAACAAATTATTTAGCCGGCGTTTGGCTGGCGGATGCCGTCTTGTGACTGCTGTTTTGCTGAAGTTTTTTGTCCAAATCAACTTCCTCCAAACTCCAGCGGTTTTCCAGAACGAAAACCTCCGCGTTGTAGGTTTTGCCGATGGAGACGCTTTCGGGCGATTGATAAGTCAGACTCATCTTGTATTTTTCCTTCGGGCGCGTGACCTCGATTTTAAGCGGCAAATCTTTATACTCGCCCGTTTCCGTCAGATTTCCCGCTTTGCCGTAAGTAATATCGGATTCGATTTCGCCTCTCTCATCAAAAATCTGCTGTCTCGCTAATCTGACCGTGCCGACTCGATCAAACCAGAAGCGGCGCGAAACGGTTAAACTTCCGTCCTGATTTTTGCGAAGTTCGTCCAGCAGATAGTAGCCGCGCAGCACATTTTTTAGAGGCGATTTTTTCGCCACGTCCGGCGTTTTTTCCTCTTCCAGAATCGTGCTTTGCGAATACGAAAAATCCGCCGCATCAATCGGGCGCATCAGCATCGCGTCGGTAAAATGCTGCGGGCGCAGATTGGAAAAAGCGTTGACGTTCTGCTTAAAACCTTTGTTGTTAAAATCCATCTGACTGACTTCGGTTTGCAAACCCGAATAATCGGCGTTGTTTGAACCGATGACGAATTTTTTGTATTTTCCGCTGCCGCCGTCTTCGAGAATCGCCACGCGAAATTTCTCGCCGTCCGAAGTCATCTGCGCGACATCGGTTTTGACAAACGGAACCTGGACTTTCAGAAAAATTTTCCCCGGACGTTGAACGACGATTTCGCCGTCCGCTCTTTTATATTTCTCGGCGATACCGACTTCGGCGTAAGAATTATCTTCAAACTGCAAATACATTTTCGCCCGCATCGAATTGACTTTGGCGAGCCGATTGACTTGTTCGACCAACTGCTCCTGCGTCGCGTCTTCGACCTTCAGCAAAGTCGGGCGCGAGACGTTATCGCTCGGGCTGATGCAGCCGCCGGAAAGCAAAACGAAAGTTAATAATAGGGGAAAAATGATTGTTGTGTGCCGAAAGAGGTTTCGTTTGGACATTTGTTTCAGATGTCCGTCGAGAAATGCCTGTTGTCTTAAAAATACGCTCACAAAAAACCTTATAAATAGTCCGTCGAACATCAAAACCAAGATATTAACACGCGAGAAGCGTTTGTCCTAACATTCGCAAAAGATCAAAAAGATTAAATCTCTCATTCGACATCGGCGAAAAGATGACCAACGTCGGCAGTTTTTCAAATGTTTCGACCGTTCGGAAAAATCCAAACTTTCGGCGAAACCGCCGCTCCGATTTGTGCGCTCACTCAAGTTGGAGTGGCGAGCGAGCGGCAGAAAGTTGATTGAAGATTGACAGACCGGCATCGCGGAAAACAAAGTTTGTAAAAAGAAGCGTTGCGGCTTGTGCAGATTTTTCAAGCCGTCTAAAATTTGATTGATAAGCAAAGCGAACTTTTAAGAGTTAGATTTTCAGTCAAAGATAACTAAAACCGAGTTCTGCTTTGTTTGTCAAAAACTGTCCGAAGTATTGTTTGGAGCAAACCTTGATAAAATACCGGGAACATTTAGAAACACTACGGAATTACTCAGTCATCTCGACTTAATTCTGTCCGAGGTATTGTTCGATAAAACCGATGCTTTTACTTACGCCGGTCAAAAATGAGGTGAACACGAATGTTTTATGCAGGCGGTTATGACAAGAGATAATTTAGGATTGCTTCGTGATGCGAATTTTGTTTTACCTGCCCTGTCTTCAACAAATTACAACGAAAGACTGATTGCCGTATCTTGTTTAGCTTTTCTTCAAGATCAGAAAGTGTTGAACATTTACTGAATACTTCTTTGAATGATTTGGATGCCGGTGTTCGTGAATCGGCAATATGGGCGTATGCCTTTCTCGGCGGAAACATAAAAACATTAACCGCTGAAGTTAGGAAAAGTGAAAAAAATGCAAAAGTGCTGGAATTTTTAGCGAAAATTGAACGCCGAAATTTTGCTGAATTGTGGTTTATTTAACTAACCGTTTTTAAGAAAAAAGAAAGGTTAAGCCTGTAAGCTCAACCTTTCTTTTGTTTACGTGCGAACGATTCAATTACACGAAACGAACGAATCAATTAAGCAGGTGAGCAAAAGTATTAAGGCATTTTGAAAAGTTCAGAGTGACGGCTTCAGCCGTGAAAGCGTCGGCGCGGCGCGGCGATTTCTCACGCATAA
>JAYVKL010000085.1:0-24198 GCA_043768465.1 Pyrinomonadaceae bacterium | reverse complement strand
AGGAAGCCAATAGATAATCGGAATACAAATCCAGCAGTTGTTTCGACTTCATACTGGATAATTTACACCTTTTTCACTTCTACTGCGTAAGGTGAGTTAATAATAGCGAGGGGATTATCAGGCTTGTTGTCAGAGAAGACATCTTCGATGTTATTAAAGTTAGCTTGAGAACCGACACTTTGAAGTTTCACGGAGTTTGGTATAGCTTTCGGTTTTACAACAGTTTCTGTCTCAGGTGTATTGTCCTTGGGTATAAGATTTTGTTCTCTGATGAATTGATTCAACTCGTATAGAGATAATTTTTTTGCAGGATTTGTTGGAATTACAATAGTTTCTTTTAAAGGAAAAGGTTGCAACGAAAGTGTTTCGCCACGCAAAATTCGTCGCAAATCTTCGCGCATTTCGCTTGCATTTTTATAACGATTTTCGGGCAGTTTCGCCAACGCTTTCGCAATCACGTTTTTCAAACTTTGCGGAATCGAATCGGGCAACGGCGTAAACTCGCGCATCATAATCGCGGGAAATAAAACCGACGGCTCTTTCTGCGGAAACGGCAGCGTTCCCGTCAAAAACTGATATAAATTGACCCCGACCGACCAGACATCCGTTTGAATCGAGCGTCTTCCGTCCAACGCTTCGGGCGACATATAGGCGAAGGTTCCCGAAATGTTTTGGCTTTGGCTGGCGACCGTCGTTCGCAGAGCGCGGGAAACTCCGAAATCGGCGAGGCGCGGCGTTGTGCCTTGCAGCAGAATGTTCGCGGGTTTCAAATCGCGGTGAATGATATTTCGGGAATGCAGAAATTCCGAACCGTCGAGAACCTGAACCGTCGTCCCAACAGCTTTTTCGATTGGCATTGCGCCGTGCGTTTTCAACCATTGTTCGAGCGAACCGTCGGGCTCGTATTCGCTGACAATGACGATTTGCCCATCATATTCGTCGGCATCTAGTATAGGCACGATGTTCGGATGTCCGCTCGCCTGTTCCCACAAGGTGGCTTCCTGTTTGATGGCTTCGTGGTCAATCTGTTCGTCGTGCGGAAGTTTGACGGCGACCTTGGTAGTCACGAATTTAGCGCGGCGTTCGGCAAGCCAAACTTCGCCGAAACCGCCGCGACCGAGTTTTTTGATAAGGGTGTAGAATCCGATTTGCTGATTTTCGTGAAACATAAAATTTAACTTTTGAGGGCGATCAAATTATAGAGAAGTTCGGCGGATAAATCCATAATATTACAAGCCGTCTCAGAAACCGGAAATTCTCAATTCTACATTTTTCATTCTAAATTTTTATGCGGAAAAATGAAGGATTGGGAATGTAGAATTTAGAATTTAAGCCGACTCGCGGATTGTTGAGATCGCCTCTCATAACACTACGCTTGTTTTTCAGTCTAAAATTTCAAATTTGGCGACTCGCCTGTTATTCGGTAAAGTTGAATGGAACTTTATGAACATTCTTTCACTGGAAAACGTCGGCAAAAACTACGGCGTGAAACCGCTTTTCGACAATGTAACGCTCGGTTTGGAAGACCGCGACAAGATCGGGATTATCGGCGCGAACGGTTCGGGCAAAACGACTTTTCTCCGCGTGATCGCCGGACAGGAAGTGCCGGACGCGGGGAAAATTACCCGCGCCCAAAGCAAAACACTGGCTTATCTGGCGCAAAATCCGACGATTGACGACGAAAAAACCGTTTTGGAAACAATTTTCGCCTCGTCGGGTGGCGTGATGAAAACGATTGCCGATTATGAAACGGCGTGCCACGATTTGGCAGTTGCATACTCGGACGAGCTGCTCGAAAAAGTCTCGGAATTACAGCATCAACTGGAGATTTCCGGCGGCTGGGAGATCGAGACGAACGCGAAAAACGTGCTGACGAAACTCGGCATTACCGACACTTCCGCGCCGATGAAAACGCTTTCCGGCGGGCAGCGCAAGCGCGTCGCGCTGGCGCACGAATTGATTTTCAAACCGGACATTTTAATTTTGGACGAACCGACCAATCACCTCGACGCGGACACGATTGAGTGGCTCGAAGATTATCTGCGGCGTTACACAGGCGCACTGCTTCTGGTTACGCACGACCGCTATTTTCTCGACCGCGTAACGAACCGGATTTTTGAAATTGATCGCGGCACGATTCAGCCTTTCGCGGGAAATTACGCATATTACCTGGAGAAAAAAGAGGAACAGGACACACTTCGGGCGACCGAAGGACACAAACGCGAACAACTGATTAAAAAGGAGTTAGCGTGGCTGCGGCGCGGCGCCAAGGCGCGAACGCGCAAGTCGAAACACCGCATTAACGCCGCGTATGATTTAATGGCGCAGCCGAAGGAACGCGCTAAAGCCGAGATTGACATCGCCATCGGCTCCAAGCGTTTGGGTTCAAAGATTATCGAAATCAACAACCTTTCAAAATCCTTCGGCGAGCGCGTATTGATTGACGATTTTTCGTATCTTTTGAAACGTGAAGACCGCATCGGAATCATCGGCGAAAACGGTTCGGGCAAAACGACACTGCTCGAAATTCTCACGAACCGCGTCAAGCCCGACAGCGGCGAAATCGAAATCGGGCAGACGGTTCACATCGGCTATTACGATCAGGAAAGCCGCGCTCTGAACGAAGAACAGCGCGTCATCGAATACATCCGCGAAGTCGCCGAATACGTTACGACGATTGACGGCAGTCAGATTACGGCTTCGCAGATGCTGGAAAAATTTCTGTTTCCGCCCGCCGCGCAATATTCGGTTATCGGCAATCTTTCCGGCGGCGAACGGCGCCGGCTTTATCTTTTGCGAATCCTGATGGCTTCGCCGAATGTTTTGCTTTTGGACGAACCGACGAATGATTTGGATATTCCGACTTTGATCGCTTTGGAAGAATATCTCGACGATTTCGCGGGCGCGTTGATCGTCGTCAGCCACGACCGATACTTTCTCGACCGCACGATTGACTCGGTTTTCAAATTCGAGGGCGACGGGCGAATCCGCGAATTTGCGGGCGATTATTCGACGTATCTGGAAATCATCGAACGCGAAACAGCCGAAAAGCGCGTCGAATCAACCGTTCAACGCGCTTCGGCGCAAACCGTTTCAACGCCGAACGAAACGGGGAAACCGAAACCGCAAAAGCTCTCGTTCAAAGAAAAGCGCGAATTTGAAACGCTCGAAACAAACATCGCCGCGTCCGAAAAACGGCTCGCGGAAATCGAAAGTGAATTGACTAAACACGCCACCGATTCATTCAAACTCAACGAGCTTTTCGCTGAACAGGCGCGGGCGAACGAACGAATGGAAAAAGACACCGAACGCTGGCTCGAACTTTCCGAACGCGCCGCATCATAAAACATTTGGTAGTGAACAAAAACTCCTGCCGTCTGAAAAATCGAAGAGTAATTTTTCGTCATTGATTCAGCTATGAACAACCGGGAAATTACTCAGGCGAACATTGCGAGTTGTTCGCGCCGGCAACTATCACACATCAAGCGGAACGGTCAAACTTATACCGATTTAAAGCAATTGATGCGTATCAATGGGTCAGAACCGCCGGCGGTAGCGAGCGGGTTTTCCGCGCCTGAACCCGCCCGCTACCGCCGGCGGTTCTGACATGACGCACTTATTCAACTTGAATTGATATTATTTACGGCAAACAAAACCAGTAGTGCCTTTCGTGTGACCGGTAATTTACCGTCAGAAATCAAAGAGTTGTCCGGGCGAAGCAGGAACTTATACCAATTCAGTTTAAGAAGTGCGTCAAGTTCCGAGTTCACGCTTCAGCGTGTTGCCGCCAGCGAAGCGTGGCGGCGGCAAAGTGCGTTCCGCGTTTGAACCCAGAACTTGACGCACCATTTGATTTGAATCAGTATTATTAAAAATTTACTTCGGGCGGATTTGAGCAGCGGGCGCGCAGTTTTGAAAACCGCGCTAATTTTTTCTTTTCGGCGTTTTCGGCGATAATTTTCCTTCTACGATTTTCACGCTCGTAATCTTATCGCCGCGCACGAGATGATCCACGACCTTCATATCCGCTTCGCTGATTTTGCCGAAAACCGTGTAGCCGCCGTCCAGATGCGGCTGCGGCGAATGCGCGGCGAACCATTGCGAGCCGCCCGTGTCTTTGCCCGACAACGCCATTCCGACCGCGCCGCGTTCAAAGGGGAGCATATTTATTTCACAGCGAATCGAGAAACCCGGACCGCCGTTGCCGTCGCCGCGCGGATCGCCGTCCTGCATCACGAAATTCGGCACGACGCGGTGAATCGCCAAGCCATTGAAATAATTTGCTTTGGCTAATTTGATGAAATTATCAACCGTCAAAGGCGCGGCTTCCGGCGCGAATTCAATCGTGAAAGCTCCTTTTTCCGTCGTCAGAATCGCCCGCGCCGCTTGACGCGAAACGGCGCGAAGGTAATCGGCGTTCGTATTCAAAACCTGTCCGAGTTTCGTCTTCGTCTGCGGATTATAAATTTTCACCGTGCCGACTTGTCTTTCGGCATTCGGGAAATCTTTCGTCAAATCGTTTTGTTTAATTAAATCGGCGGCGTGTCGGCGCACGAGATAATCCGGCGCGTCAAGCGCGAGTTTAAGCGATGATGCGGCTTGTGTTTTGTCCGTTTTCACCAGTGCGGAAAGAATCGCCAGTTGCGCGTCGTTATAATTTTTATCTTTTTCCAATGATTGCGCGAAAGCGGTTTTCAAGGCTTCGATATTTTCTTTCGTCGCCGTTTGTTCGCCCAAAAGTTCAGCGGCAGTAGCGCGAATAAATAAATCTCTGTATTGGAGATGTTTATTTAAAACCTTCGATAAATCGGCAGTTTTAAACGCCGCATAAGAGCGCATTAAATCCGGCAATGCCATTGTTTCAGCTTTGTTTTGGCTTTCTTCAGTAGAATTTGAAATTTCCAGCAGAGAATATCGCAGAATTTTCTCGGATTCTGCTTTGATGGTATTTCCTGCTTCGGTTTTCTCTAAATCAGGAAACTCACCAAATAGCTGAAATAAAGTGCTTGCTTGCCGATAATCCGAAATGTTCAGTTTCGGTTTGTCAGTGTAGAATTCCTGAAATTTCTTTTGCGAAATTTTTATTCTGGCGATGCCAAATTCGGCAGAGCGCAAATTATCCAATTTGATTAACTGGTCGAGAAAAACAACGGCTTTCTCATCTTTCGTTTTTTCCAGAATTCTGCCCAAAGTCGCCGCAATTTCCAGCAACTCGCTTTTCTCCGACGGATTCGCCGACTTCGATTTTTTATAATCAGCCAAAAGCGCATTGCCGCGTTCAATCAATTTATCGGCGGCTTTTTTATCTTTCAAACTGCCTAAACTGCGAATCGCCGAGACGCGGACGCGGGAATCTTCGTCGGTCAGCGCGGCTTCGAGCAGGGAGTCGAACGCCTCTTTATCTTCCGCTGCGCCCAATGCGCGGGCGACGTTGGCGCGAACATTCGGGTCGTCATCGGAAAGCAGCATTGCGCGAAGCTGTTCGACGGCGTTTTTGGCGCGAAGTCTTGATAAAGCGTTGGCGGCATCGGCGCGAATGCTTGGGTTCAAATAATTTAAAAACTTTGCCGCAACAAAATCTCCTTCTTCGGGACGAACGCGCAAAGTTGCCGTTAAACCGAATAAAATCGCTTCCGTGTTCGGCTTGGAGCGTCGCGCATCTTCGTATTCGAGCGCGTCTAAAATCGCTTCGCCTAATGCTTTCGATTTGCCATCTTTGGCATTTGCCGCCGCGATTTTGCCCGCCGCTTCGATGGCGCGGGCGCGAAGCGAGCCGTCGTTTTTCGTCTCCGCCAAAACCTTGATAATCGCGTCCGCGCCTTTCAGTGATTCGATTTCGCCGAGCGCGAACGCCGCCGTCGTGCGGACTTCGTTGGACGAATCTTTTTCCAAAAGACCGATTAACGGCGCAGCGGCGCGTTCGTCGCCGATGCGTCCGGCGGCGAGCGCGGCGCGAAGGCGGATTCTTTCGTTTGGGCTTTTCAATAAATTTTCCAGCGTCGCGTCGAAACGCCGTTCGTCTTCGGCTTTGACGATGCTGACCAAAGTCGCGGTCGGAATCTGCGCGAAAACGGCGAGCGAGAAACAGAGAACGGCGAAACAGACGAGTATGAATTTTTTCATTGGTTTCTTGAAATAGATTGTAGGGAGATTTTAACGAGTTGCGCGGTGAAAGCCAAATCGTTTTCCGTTGTCGAAAATTTCATTGCTTAAGACGAACTTTTTAAAAAGTTCCATAGGAACGAAATGTTTGTAGAAAAAGCGGAAATGGCGGTAGGGTTCCGTAGAAGCGGCATAAATTTCCATCAGCGTTTGATTTATGCCGTTCCTACGGAACTCAGAATTCAAAGCAAACATATTTTCTACAAACATTTTGCTCCTCGCGGAGCTAAGAGCGTGTTTAGAAATTCAATTGGTCGAAAAGTGGATGATTTAATTTTACATTTTACATTCGACATTTTTAATTTTTATCCGGTAAACATTTAGAATGAAGAATGTAAAATATAAAATTGCCGGTCTTTTTTGAATTTCCAAACATGCTCTAAGAAAAATCTCGACTGCCGATTGGCGCGTTTTGGTTTATAATCAACAAAATTTCCAAATCTATCAACGAAAAATTCAAATGCTAAAAAATTTATTAAAAATCGCGCTTCTTTTATCCGTTCTTTCACCGAATCTCGTTTTCGCACAGACGAAACAGAAAATCAGTCTGCTGTTATTCAACGGCAAAGTTTTCACGGCGGACGCGCAGTTTTCGATTGCCGAAGCCGTCGCGGTTGACGGCGAAAAGATCGTCGCGGTCGGGAATTCGAGCGATTTGAAGGCGAAATATCAGGCGGCGAAAACGATTGATTTGCAGGGAAAACTCGTGACACCCGGATTTAACGACGCGCACGTTCATTTTTTGCGCGGCGCGTTGTCGCTTTTGACGGTCAATCTGTTCGACGCGAAAACGGTTGACGAAGCGAAGGCGCGAGTGGCGGCGAAGGCGAAAGAAACCAAGCCGGGCGAATGGATTATCGGGCGCGGATGGGATCATACTTTGTGGGGAAATAAGTTTCCGAACAAAAATGATCTGGACGCGATTGCGCCGGATAATCCGGTTTTTCTGGTGCGCGTTGACGGGCATATCGGCTGGGTAAATTCCGCCGCGATTAAATTGGCGAAGATTGATAAGGCGACGAAGAACACGGCCGGCGGCGAAATCGAGCGCGATGGAAACGGCGAAGCGACGGGTATTTTGAAGGAAACGGCGCAGGAATTAGTCAGCAATCTGATTCCGCAGCCGACCAAAGAACAGCAAATTAAAGGTTTGGAACTCGCGCTGAAAATGGCGCGGGAATACGGCATCACGAGCGTTCAGGACAATTCCGGTTACGAGACGACGAAACTTTACCGCGAGTTTCTCCGACAAAATAAATTAACCGTCCGCGTCGCCGAATGGCAGGATTTTGAGGATTCGGTGAGCGAGATAAAACGCCAGCGCACCGAATTCGACGCGTTCAAAGACGACGCGAATCGTTTGAAATTAACCGCTCTGAAAGGTTACGTTGACGGAACTTTGGGTTCAAAAACCGCTTCGATGCTCGCGCCGTTCACCGACGACGATAAAAACGTCGGCATTATGCGCCATCCGCCGGAGGAATTGACGCGAATGATCGTCGAACGCGACGCGGCTGAATTTCAGATTGCACTTCACGCGATTGGCGACAAGGCGAATCGGATGGCTTTGGATGGATTTGCAGAAGCTAAAAAACCAATTAAAGCAGAAGGAAATCAGCAAAATTCGCCGACTGCGCCGAAAGGTCTTTTTATTGTTTATGACGGACAACCGTTAAAAGCAGGAGAATTCACTGTTAGCGGAAGATCAGGACACGGACGTTCTTTAGAAAGCTATATAAATCCTAATCGCCATCGCATCGAACACGCGCAGGTCGTCAATCCTACCGATTTCAAACGCTTTGAAGAATTGGGAATTATCGCTTCGATGCAGCCGACGCACGCGGTTTCGGATAAGCGTTGGGCGGAATCGCGGCTCGGCGAATATCGCGTTCTCGGTGCTTACGCCTGGCATTTGATGAAATCTTACAATGTCCACATTCCGTTCGGCACGGATTTTCCGGTCGAGGCGATTAACCCTTACGCGACGCTTTACGCCGCCGTGTCCCGTCAAGATGCGGCAGGAATCCCGGCGGGCGGCTGGCAGCCGCAGGAGCGTTTATCAATCGAAGACGCGATTCGCTGTCATACGTTTGAATCGGCTTACGCGGAATTCGCCGAAGATCTCAAAGGCGAAATAAAAGCCGGAATGCTCGCCGATTTAGTCGTTCATTCAAAGGATTTGACGACGATTGAGCATCAAGAAATTCTTACCACCGCGCCGGTTTACACGATTTTCAACGGGCAGATTATCTACGAGAAAGGTCGGAACACCGAGCGGTAGCGACGTGGTAAGCGTTGATAAAAATTCGACTATCAGAGCCTAACCACGTCGCTACTGCTCGGTGTTCCGACTTAGTTTGAAGAATCAATGTGAACGCCGCCGTTCGTCGTCACGATGCGGACGGTCGCGCCGCCGCCGTTGAGGTCGCGGCTGAGATTGACACCGCGCTGCCAATCTTTTTCATCGCGTTCGACTTTGAGCGCGGCGATGTCGCTGTGGAAACCGCCGTTGACCGTTCTGGTTTCAAATCGCGCCGCGTAATTTTCCGGCATTGAAACGTGAACGCCGCCATTCGTCGTTTCGACATCGAGACCGACACCTTTCCAACTGCTTCCCGTCAGTTCGACGTGCAAGCCGCCGTTCGCGGTTTTGCCTTTGACATCGCCCGCCAGATTGCTCAAATTTACGCCGCCGTTTCTGGCTTCAAAATTTATTTCGCCTTCGACGTTCGAGACGTTGATGCCGCCGTTCAGCGTCGTCAAATTTAGATTAGTGAGACGCGGCACGAGAATTTCATAAGAAACCGAATAGTTTTTACCGTCGCCCGCGCCCGCCGCCTGAATCGTGCCGCCGGTTTCGATACGAACGCTTTTAGCAATCGAACTCGCTTCCGCCGCCGAGTTCGCCCACGCCTGAACACAGGCGCGAACCAGCACGTCCGCCCGATTTTCACCTTTGACGCTGATGCCGCCGTTGCGCTTGCCGTCAACCTTTACACCGCCCGCCGGAACGGTTGTTTCGCGCAAATCACTCGTCGAAACTCTGCCGCCGCTTGACCAATTATTTGAACAAAATTCGCGGTCGTATTTTTTATATCTATCTTTGTCCTGCGCCGTCGCGCACGAAACCGTTAAGAAAAGAAACGCCGCAGCCAAAAAGCCGAAACGTATTATATTTGTGTTTATCATCGCTTGAAATTCTCCTGAATTGTTTTTATTAAGTTTTCGCAAAACGCGCTTTCAATGATAAAAACACCGCGAATTTTGGTTTTGTGACAGAAAATTTCGGCGAATAATTTTCAATCGTTTTGAGTTCCGTCTTCAGACGGCATTTCGCCGCGCTTCGCGGGCGCAGGAACCGTCTGAAGACGGAACTCAAAACGATTTTTCAGGAATATAAATTCATCGGGCGCGTCAGCAGTGCAATCGGGTCTTCGACGTTTAAAGCCTCGCGCACGAAAAACGGTTCGCCCGCCGCGACTCCGATCAAACTGCCGAAATAGCGCGAGCGATTTTCGAGTTCGTCAATAAATCCTTCGCTCGTCAGCCGCGTTTCCAATTCGTCCGAATTCGGATTGTAAAACTGCGATTTGTGAGCGCGAATGGCTTCGGTTTTTTCCGCTACGAAATCCGAAATGTCCACGATGAATGATGGCGTAACGCGCTGGGAAAAAATGTTGTGCGCGACAATCGGCGCGGGCGTTCGTTGCTGTCCGAAGTCGCCGTCATATTTCTGCATCGAACACAAACGCGCCGCTTCGCGCACGAGCTGGACGATGTGATTATGGTCGGGATGCGGGTCGTCGGCTTGGTGCGTCAACAGTATTTTCGGCTGTAATCTTCGTAAAACTCTGACTAATTTCGTGCGCGTTTCTTCGGTCAGCCAAACGTGTCCGTCCGGCAGTCCGAGATTTTCCCGAACGTCGAGCCTCATTATTTTCGCGGCTGTAGCGGCTTCGGCGGCTCTACCTTCGACCGTGCCGCGCGTTCCCATCTCGCCTTTCGTGACATCCAGTGCGCCGGTTTTATAGCCGAGCGATTTCAACTTCAAAAGCGTTCCGCCGACGGTCAATTCAACGTCGTCCGGGTGCGCGAAAATCGCTAATACGTCTATTCCATTCATAAGAGTAATTTATCACAAAAATTTAACCGGACGGGCAGGATAAACAGGATTGTTAAAATCTTTATCCTGCCCATCCTGCCCATCCGGTTTGAATAATCCTTTGTTATCATAAACGAATGAAACTGACGATTTTAGGTTCGGGAACTTCCGTGCCGCATCCGCAGAGAAGTTCGGCGGGCTTTTGGCTGGAAACGGAAAACGGTTCGCTGCTGCTCGATTGTTCGGCTTCGGCGGTTCATCGAATGGCGCAGGAGAATCTCGATTGGGCGAACCTCGACGCGATTTGGATTTCGCATTTTCACCTTGACCACATCGGTGGATTGCCGTCGTTTTTATTCGGCACGAAATACGCGCCCGAAACGCAGAATCGGATTAAACCTTTGCAGATTTTCGGCGCAAAAGGTTTGCGGAGTTTGCTGGAAAAGTTTGATGCGGCGAACGATTATAATTTACTGGAACCACCGTTTCTACTGGAAATAATCGAAGTCGAACCGCTCGAAAAGTTTGCGATTCTAAACGGTGCGGAAGCCATCGCAATGAACACGCCGCACACGCCGGAGAGTTTGGCGATTCACATTGAAAACGGTGACAAAACCATCGTCTATTCGGCGGACACGGGTTTCACGAAGACCCTCGGAGCATTCGCCCGGAATGTTGATTTGCTCGTTTTGGAATGTTCGTTTTTCAAAAATAAGCCGGTCGAAACGCATCTCGATTTGCCGGACGCGATGGGTTTAGTGCGTTACGCCAAACCGAAAAAAGCCGTTTTCACCCATTTCTATCCCGAATGGGACGCGCTTGATTTTGCCGAGGAAGCGGCAAAATACTCGCCGCCCTGCGAAATTATCGAAGCGCGGGACGGCGAGCGTTTGGAAATATGAACGCTTTTACTGAATCGAAATCGTCATCGTAAAGCGCGTCGCGCGCCTTCCGTGATTATCAACGCTGATATAGACATCGCCGTTTTCTGCGACGGTTTTCGAGTATTGCGTATCGTGCAGACTGCCCTGCGTAAAATCGGCTTTGCCGTTGGACGAACTGAGCGTTCCCGACAAAATCTGTCCCTGAGAAGCGCGCAGAACGTAGCTTTTCGTCGCGCCCGCCGCCAATGTTCCGGTAATCGTCGCCGAGTTGCGCCCGCGAGCGAAACGAATTCGCGTCTGCGCCGTCGAATCCGCCGCCGCCATCGTTAATATCATCGCCAGAATGGTAATTTTTAACCCGATTTTTTTCAGCATATTTTTCTCCCTTTTAAAACAGATTTCATCTCAGAAACTATCTGCCAATCTAATTGGATTCAATGCCAAACGCAAATGCCGGTTGTCCGTTTGAGCAAATGCCGCCGCGTGTCAGGAGAACCGGAGGCTGAAATTTTCCCTGATAAATTTCAGCGCAGCGGCGCGGCGAGATGACGAGGATTGCCGTTAGAATGATTTGACTGTTGCTTTTATAAATTACAGATTATAAATTATAAACAATGATTCAGGGAGAAATTTTATGTCAAAAGATGTGATAAATGTCGGCGGTGAAAAAACGGTCGTCAGAGAAGATACGGCAAAAGCGTATCGCGGAACGATGTGGATTTTGGGAGTGGTCGGTATGGTGCTGATAACGGCATTGATCTTGTTTTTCGCCTTTTTCGGCACCTCGATGTTCAATACCGATTTGCAAAGCCCGAAGAAAATAGATGAGAAACGACAGCCGGGACAGTAATAAGTTCGATGGAAAACGGATAATGGATAACAGATAACAGACTCTTCAATGCGAATCAGTAGTTGAAATAAATGTTGAAATAACCTGGGTTTTCTCTGCGTCCTCTGCGCCTCTGCGTGAAATTATTTCTCACGCAGAGGCGCAGAAGACGCAGAAAAGGAGTTTAAGCGATTAGCGAAATTCCAACTACTGATTCGCATTTCATTATCCATTATCCATTATCCGTTAAAATATGTTGATTTTGGGAATCGAAAGTTCGTGCGATGAAACGGCGGCGGCGGTGATCGAAGACGGTAATAAAATCTTATCGTCGGTGATTTCTTCGCAAATCGAGCTGCATAAACCGTTCGGCGGTGTCGTGCCGGAACTGGCGGCGCGGGAACACCTGGAAAAAATTGACCCGATTGTTGACGAAGCGTTGGAGGCGGCGAAGGTCACGCTCAAAGATATTGATGCCGTCGCCGTCACGCAAGGTCCCGGTTTAATCGGCTCTTTGCTCGTCGGCGTTTGCTACGCCAAAGCCCTCGCGTTCGGGTTGGATATTCCGTTCGTCGGTGTCAATCACATCGAAGGACATGTTTTCTCGGTCGCGTTTGAAAATCCGCCGATTCGGTTTCCGGCATTCGCGCTGATTGTTTCGGGCGGTCACACGAATCTGTTTTTCGTTCCCGAAGCCGGAAAATATAAAGTCATTGCGCGGACACGCGACGACGCGGCTGGGGAGGCGTTCGATAAAGTGGCGAAAATGCTCGGACTCGAATATCCGGGCGGTCCGGTGATCGAGCAACTCGCGCTCGAAGGCGACGCGGCGAAAATAAAATTTCCCGTCGCCAAAATTTCCGACGGCAGACCCGACTTTAGTTTCAGCGGTTTGAAAACGGCGGTTTCGCGCTACATCCGGACGAATCAAATCGAAAAAGTCGGCGAAAATAAAATCGTTTCGCGGGAAATCAAAGACATTGCGGCGAGTTTTCAGGCGACGGTCGTTAAATCTCTGATGAAAAACGTCGAGCAGCTTGCCGCCGAGTATCACCCAAACACTTTTATCGTCGCGGGCGGCGTGGCGTGCAACAATGCGCTGCGCGAAGCGGCGGAAATCGTCGGAGCGCGGTTAAAGATTCCGGTTTATTTTCCGTCGAAACACCTCTCGACCGACAACGCCGCGATGATCGCCGCCGCCGGCTATTTCCATTTGCAGCGCGGCGAAAAATCGAATCTGCGAATGACGGCGGACGTTTCGATGCGTCTGCAAAACCTCGAAAACGAAGACGCGGAACTGAAGAGGAATAAAGTTCGTTATCGTTTGTAAAGCAAATAAAAAAATTCACCACATAGAAACATAGAAAACATAGTTTTAGAGATTTATTCTATAGTTTTCTATGTTTCTATGTGGTGAAAAATCCTAATCCGTTTCCGTAAACTCGCCGCTCGGTTCGTTCTCGAATTCGCCGATTTGCTGCAATAACTTCCCGATCAAACCCGTCCAGCCGGTTTGATGGCTCGCGCCCAAGCCGGTTCCTTTGTCGCCGTGAAAATACTCGTAAAACAAAATGTAATCGCGCCAGTGTTGGTCGGTTTGAAACTTTTCCGCACCGCCGAAAACGGCGCGATTTCCTTCCGCGTTCTTCAAAAAAACATTGGTCAGCCGCCGCGCCAATTCCTGCGACACTTCCCACAGGGTCATCATTTTCTCCGAGCCGGTCGGAAATTCGACTTTAAATTCGTCGCCGTAATAAAAATCGAATTTTTGCAGCGATTCGATCAGCAGATAATTCATCGGAAACCAGATCGGACCGCGCCAGTTCGAGTTGCCGCCGAACATTCCCGTATGCGACTCGGCGGGTTCGTAGCCGACTTCAAACTTGTTGTCGCCGATTTGAAATTGATACGGATTCGCTTTGTAATGACGCGACAAAGCGCGAATTCCGTAGTCCGACAAAAATTCGGCTTCCGACAGCATCGTCCGCAAAATCCGGCGCAAACGGTCTTTATTGACAATCGCCAAAATATGCCGGTTTTCCCTGCCGGATTCATCCATTCGGGCGATGTCGGCGGTTAAATCGGGACGATTGTCAAAAAACCATTCGGTGCGTTTTTTAAATTCCGGCAAATTTTCGAGCCAGTCTGCTTCCAAAGTTTCGACGGCGAACAGCGGAATCAGCCCGACCATCGAACGCAGGCGAATCGGCACGTCCCTTTCGTTCGGCTGGTGCAGAACGTCGTAATAAAAGCCGTCGCGCTCGTTCCAGAGTTCGGTGTTTTCCTCGCCGACGTTGTTCATCGCGTCGGCGATATAGACGAAATGCTCGAAAAATTTGCTCGCCACGTCTTCGTAAACCTTGTCGTCTTTGGCTAATTCCAAAGCGATTGCCAGCATATTCAAACAATACATCGCCATCCACGAAGTGCCGTCCGATTGTTCGATAAAGCCGCCGTTGGGAAGTTCCGTGTTGCGGTCGAAAACGCCGATGTTGTCCAAACCCAAAAATCCGCCTTCAAAGACGTTGTTGCCTTCCGCGTCTTTGCGATTGACCCACCAGGTAAAATTCAGAAGGAGTTTGTGAAAGATTTTTTCGAGAAAATCGCGGTCAGCCGCGCCGCTTCGTTTCGCTTCGATTTGATAAACGCGCAGTGCCGCCCAAGCGTGAACCGGCGGATTGACATCGCCCAAAGCCCATTCGTAAGCCGGAATCTGCCCGTTCGGGTGCATATACCATTCGCGCAGAAAAAGCAGCAGTTGGCGTTTGGCAAAATCCGAATCAATAATCGCCAGTGAAACGCAGTGAAACGCCAAATCCCACGCCGCATACCACGGATATTCCCATTTATCCGGCATCGAAATCACGTCGTCGTTATAGAGATGTTTCCAGTTTTTGTTTCTGCCCGTTTTCCTCTGTTCGGGCGGCGGCGAAAATTTGCCGTCGCCGTCGAGCCAGCTTTTAACGACGTAATGATAATACTGCTTCGACCAGAGCATTCCCGCCAAACCCTGCCGCATCACGCTTTTCGCGTCGTCGCTCAAATTACCGGGAATGATTTCCGCGTAAAATTCGTCGGCCTCTTTAATTCGTTCGGCGAAGACGTTTTCGCAGTCTTTAATAAATTCGCCGCGCGAGGCGAAAGTTGTATTCGCCGCCGATTCCGCTCTGGTTAATCGCAGATAAATCGTTTCGGAAGATTGCGCCGCGATGTTGAAAACGTAATGCGCGGCGGCTTTGGTTCCGGTCTGGTTGAGATTGACCGCCGTTTCATCGCCGCTGACGACGTAATCGTTAATGCCGTCTTTGGCGTAACCCGAATCGTTTGCGCCGCCGTAAAGTTTATGAAAATTCGTTTCGTTTTCGGTGAACAAAAGGTTCGACGAATTTTCGCCCGTCAGCAAATAATCGCCCAATTTCTCTTCGGTTAGATGAATCGTCGAGATATTTTCCGCCGCGTTTTTCACTTCGCGCATCACGGGTTTAGCGGCTTTTTCATACCACGACCAGCGATTACGAAACCAGATGGTCGGTAAAACGTGCAGCGGCGCAGCGGTGCGCCCGCGATTGTGCGCCGTAATTTTGATGCAGACATCTTCGGTGTCGGCTTTGGCGTATTCGATAAAAACGTCGAAGTATTTGTCTTCGTCAAAAACGCCCGTGTCGAGCAATTCGTATTCGGGCTGCGATTTGTCGCGTTTGGCGTTTTCTTCGTAAATCTTTCGATACGGAAATTCGGCTTGCGGATATTTGTAAAGATATTTTTGATAGGAATGCGTCGGCGTGTTGTCGAGATAAAAATAGTATTCCTTCACGTCTTCGCCGTGATTGCCGGTGTTGCCGCCGAGTCCGAACAGGCGTTCTTTCAAAATCGCGTCCCTGCCGTTCCACAGAGAAACGGCGAAACAGATGCGCTGGCGGCGGTCGCAAATTCCGGCGATGCCGTCTTCGTTCCAGCGAAAGGCTTTTGAAACGGCTTGTTCAAACGGGAAATAATCCCACGCCGCGCCGTCCGCCGAGTAATCTTCGCGCACCGTTCCCCAGGCGCGTTCGGCGACGTAACAGCCCCATTTTTTCCAGTCTTTTTCCTGCCGCCGCGCTTCGTCTAGGCGTTTTTCTTCTGCTTTCAAATTATTAAATAACCTCGATAAATTTATTTCGGAGAGCGTGTTTGGAAATTCAAAAAGACCGGCAATTCTACATTCGACATTCTAAACTTTTACCGGATGAAAATTTAGAATGCTGAATGCCGAATGTAAAATTAAGCCGTTCACCCGCCGCCCGAATGACTTTCCAAACACGCTCTCGGTAGTCGGTCAATTGTAAGACTTCCTGCGAAAATGTAAAACCGGAAAATTTAACCGCCGATAAAACGCGGACGAATGTCGATTTTTCTCTGAATTTTTTGTCTTTACCCAAGTTTATCGGCGTTCATCGGCGGGTAAATTTGTATTTCGCCGGCGGTCTCTGCAATTCGGCTTCGGAAAGTTCAGCCGTGCCGGACGCGCCGCCGATATTTAGTGACACGATGAGAAAAACCGGGTTTTTCATCATCAAAAAAATCTATCGAACGCTGACCGAAACTTCCTTTTTGCCGCACGGCATTTCAAATATCACGGTGAAAACGCCTTTTCTTCGGCTGACTGATTTAACGATGAACAATGCGCGTTTCGCCTGACCGCCGATTTCCGAATCGAAGGCGGCTTCGACATCGGACGGACTGCTCGATGTTGCCTTGATTTTATCGGCATCGCCGTCGCCGACCAGTTCGGCAATTAATGCCAGACTGCCGCCGTCGCCGATGATGGAGGCGGTTTCCTGATTAACCAGAATTTTGCACGGCGCAATCGGTTCGGGTTCTTTTTCGACGACGACGCGCGGGCGGCTGGCACCGTTTTCTTCGACGGTCGGTTTCGGCGGTTTGGTTTCGGCTTTCGGAACGGTGATGACAATCGGCTCGAACAGCGATTTTCGCGGTGTCTCGACGGGCGGCGTAGTCACCGCTTCCACTTCGTTCGGAGCGGTTTCTTGCGGTTCGCTTTTCACCTCGTCCGCCGATTTTACTACGCTTTTTATTTCAGTTGGCGCGATTTCTTCCTTTTTAGCTTCCGGCGCAGATTCTCCGATTTTGGTTTCTACGGCTTTCGTTTCTTCGATCTTCACCACCGGCAGCGGCGCGGTTTCGGTTTTCGCCGGCAGCGGTTCGTTCGGCGCGATTTCCGCCGGCAGTTTCGTTTCGACGACCGGCGACGGCGGAAACCGCTTGACGGCATTTGGAGCGATTTCCGGCAGCGGCTCGATTTTCGCCGTCTCCGCCGCGACCGCCGGCACCGGTTGAGCGGGAACCTCCGCCGTGGTCAAAACCGGTTTCGCGCCGATTTTAGCTTCCAGACCGTCCGTATTGCCGTTTACTCTTTGATAAACCGATTCAACGACCGTGTATTTCGCCGCATTCGGTTCGCCGTTCGTATAACTTTTGAGATAAGCGTCGAGCGCGTCCTTCAATTTACCGCTCGATTCCAAAGCCGCGCCGAGCCGCCACTGCGAATCGCGCCACCAGGAACTTTTGTCGGGCAGAATACTGACGGCGCGTTTCAGACGAACGGCGGCATCGGCGGGTTTGCCTGTCTGAAACAAAGCCCAGCCCGCTAAATCCTCGATTCTGCCGCGCAGGATATTCGACAGCGTTTGCCGCGAAACTTCCGGGACGAGAATGATTTCGCCGCGTGAAATCGCCGTTTGGCGGCTTTCGTAAAGTTCCTCAGCCAAAACCGCCGCCGCCGGACTCTCGATTGTCAAACCCGCGTCAACGCCGCCGACCGCCAGTTTGGTCAATTCCAAAACCCTCGGCAGATTCGATTTTTTATTCAGCAGACGGTTGGCGACGAATAGTTGGCGATGCAGTTTCATTCGGTCCTCGCCTTTGATAAATTCGTCGGCTTTGGCGATTAGCGTCGCGTCATCCGGCGCGGTTTCGAGTTTCTGATAAAAGTCGAGCAGCGATTTTAATTTATCGGCGGCTTCGAGATTATCCGCCGCGAACGGTTGAAAAATACCGGCGCGGCGTTCCGGCGATAACAGTTCGATAAAGTTTTTCGCCTCTTTCGGAACCCGCCCGCCGAGTTTCGTTTCGATGAAATCGTCCTTCATCGAAAAACTTTTCGCCAGTCCTTCGGCGGCTTCGCGGTAAAATCCCGACTGTATTCGAACGGCGGCGAGTTCGTATTCGAGGGTGGGAAAATTACCGTAACTGCGCGCCGTCAGCAAAGTCTTTTCCGCGTCGGGAAGACGTTTCTGCGCCGTCAAACCACGCGCCAGCGCGATGTGCGCCCAGGTGTAGCGCGGCTCGACGGCAACGGCTTGCTCCGCCAATTCGACCGCTTTCGCGCCGTCGTTGTGCGCCGCATACCAGTAAGCCGCGCCGACCAGCAAAGGCAGATTGTTCGCGTTTTGTTCGAGTGCTTTTCGCAGTTCGTTTTCGGCGGCGGTTTTATTTTCATCGTCGAACAGTGCCAGAATCAGACCGGTTCGCGCCGCCGCGTCGGTTTCGTCCTTCGCCAGAATTTCCCGGTAGAGTGCGACCGCTTCCGCCGATTTTCCGACGGCGCGTTTCATTTCCGCCAGACTGCGCTTGGAAACGACGGAATCGGCAGCGAGTTCGAGTGCCTTTTGATAAGCGTTCGCCGAATCTTCGAGCGCAAAATTCAGACGATTGGCGAGTCCGAGCGTTTGATAAGCGGCGGGCAGTTTCGGCTCCAGTGCAAGGGATTTTTCCGCCAGTCGTTTGGCTTCCGCCGCATTCTCCAAACCGAGGTAAAATCCGGCGACGGCAAGCGTTTGTTTGGCGTTGCCGTCCGCCTTTTCTTCGATCAGCCGCGCCGTTTCAATCGCCGCCGCCGTTTGTCCGCGCCGGAAAAGACTGTTCGGAATCTGCACCAGAACTTCGGCGAAGAGTTTGTCGGAAACCGGCTTCGGCGCGTCGGCAGCGGCGCGTTTGAAAAGCTCGATACCGTTTTCCGGGTCGCCCGTCTGCATCTTTTCATCGGCGAGCGCGGCGAGCGCGATGACGAGCATTTCGGAGACGCGATTGGTTTCCTTTGACTTTGGAAAATCCGCCGTAAATTTTCGCAGCGCGTTGATGCGCTCCGCCTTGTCGGTTTGCGCGACGGCTTGATCGAGTTCTTCTTTTTCATTGGCGAAACTTTTCGCCGCCGTATTATTTTTCTTCGGAACCCGCGGGCGCGTCTTTTGAGCGAATGCCGCGTTCGACAGTAAAATCACCAGAAGTAAAAATGCCGACTTTTTCATAAAATATATTAAGCCCGATAAGTTTGTTTGATAATCTGAAAATAATATCACGAAATTGCAATTCTCACGGCGCGGTTTTATGCTCGAAACTATGAACGAACTCGAAGAAGTCTGGGCGCGGAAACTAAACGCCGCGCTGGTCCGGGCGCAAACCGCCGGACGCGGCGATGTCGCCGATTACCTCACGCTTCGGGCGACCAACGATGCTTTGCGTCAAACCGGTTTGCGGTGGCTGTTGGATTCCGCGCTTGAAATCGCGGCGTTTGCCAATCGCGGCGACGGCGGCTTGACGATTGAGACGGAAAAGCAGCATCGTTTCAACATCGGAAACTCAACGCTCCACGGGGCGCAAATTCTTTTTCGTCAGGGAGTTCGATGTCTGACGGTCGAAGCGGGTTGGACGCGCGCGCCCGCCGACGGTTTTATGCGCGGCGGTGCGCTGGCAATCGGTCGTCTCGCGCACTTCGGGCTTTCCAAACATAATATCGAGCTATTTTTAGCGTTGGAAAACGACGCGCCGAGCTGGTTCGCCGCCGACAAAAACGGCAAGCGCGAGATTTTCGATTCGAGGAATTTAAATGAACATTTTCAGATATTTTTGGGAAGCAATTAAAACATTAACCGCCGATGAATGCGGATAAACGCCGATTAAAATAAAGATTTTTAGCTGGCAAATCTGCTTTGTCGTGTTTTAATATCGGCGTTTATCCGCGTTCACCGGCGACTAAATTTATTTGCCGGTTTTAGGGAGAAAACTTTGTCGGAAAAAATCTACCGCGATTCGGTTCACAATATCATTCGACTGAAAACCGACACGCCCGCCGGCGGACTGCTCGCCCGGCTCGTGGACACGGCGGAATTCCAGCGGCTGCGCCGCATCAAGCAACTCGGACTCGCGCTGTTCGCGTATCAGGCGGCGGAACATTCGCGGTTTACGCACTCGCTCGGCGCGCTGCATCTGGCGACCCGAACGCTCGACAAACTCCAATCGAAATACCGGATTCCCATCGAAACAAACACCGCCGTCCGCTGCGCCGCCCTGCTGCACGACATCGGACACGGCGCGTTTTCGCACGTTATCGAAACGATTCTCGATTTTCACCACGAACAATTTACCATCGAAGCCGTTTTAAGCGATGAAACCGAGGTCGGGCAAATTTTGCGGGAATTTTCCGCCGAATTACCGGAAAACGTCGCGGCAATCGTGCGCGGCGATTTTCGCCCAATGGCTCTGGCGCAACTGGTTTCGTCGCAGTTGGACGTTGACCGGATGGATTATCTGCTGCGCGATTCTTTGATGACCGGCGCAAAATACGGCATCTACGATCTCGAATGGGTTATCAAATCGCTGGAGATTGATGAAGAAAACGACCGTCTCTACGTTGCCGCGCGGGGAATTTACGCCGTCGAAGATTATTTGCAGGCGCGTTATTATATGTTCCGGCAGGTTTATTTTCACCGCACTCTGCGGGCGGCGGAAGCGATTTTGAAATCGCTTTTGCGGCGCGCTTTGAAAATATTCGCCGACGGCAAAACCGTCTGGTTTGCGAGCGGAACGCCGTTTGAAAAAATCCTGAAAGGCGAGCGTCTGTCTTTGAAAGAACATCTCGCCCTCGACGATTCGGACGTGATGTTTCACATCAAACAATGGCGGACATCGGAGGATTCGATTCTGTCGGATTTGGCGCAGCGGTTTTTGAACCGGCGATTATTTAAGGTTTTCGATTTGGATATGTCCGAAGCGGAACGGCGGGAATTTCTGGAGCAGTCGAAAAAGCTGGTTGAAAACGCCGGTTTCGACGCGGATTATTATTTCATCGAAGATTTGGCGGGCGACGTGCCGTATTATTTTTACACCAAAGAGCGGAGCGAGCCGAAAAATATGATTTACGTCGAAGAAGGTTTTTCACGTCCGGTGATCCGCGAAATCTCCGAAGTCAGCGCGGCGGTGCGCGGGCTGCAAAAAGGTTTTCAAATCCACCGCGTCTGTTTTCCGCCCGAACTAAAAGCGGAAATGACGAGACTTTATCGTCGTCAATAGAACGGAAAAAATAACGGGATAGACAGGATTTACAGGATCGGATTTTTTTGATTTCATCATTCTGTAAATCCTGTCTATCCCGTTATTTTTTCTTTGCCGCAAATTACACTAAAATTAAAAGTAATCTAAAATTTGAAATCTGGAATTTGGAATCTGAAAATGCACATCACGAAAATCGAACTCGAAGACATCAAATCTCACCAGGCGGCAACCTTCAAATTCGGGCGCGGAACGACGGCGATCACGGGCGCGAACGGCGCGGGGAAAACGACGATTATCGAAGCCGTCGCGTGGACTTTGTTTGATTTGCTCGACTACAAAAAAGACGATTTCGTCCGGCGCGGGGCGCGCAAAGGCGTGGTCAACGTCACTTTTGAAAGCGGTTTGGACGCGCGCGAATACCGCGTTTACAGGGATACGGGAACCGGATATTACGTTTATGACATCGCTTTGAAGAATCGCATCGCCGATAAAAAAGAAGAAGTTTCGCGCTTTTTGTGGCAGCATTTGGGCGTGGAACCCGGAACCGATTTGGAATCGCTGTTTCGCCGCGCCATCGGCGTTCCGCAGGGAACTTTTACTGCGATTTTTCTGGAAACCGCCGCCGAACGCAAAAAGGCTTTTGATAAACTTCTGAAAGTCGAAGAATACCGGGAAGGCGCGGATAAATTGCTGGCGACTTCGCGTTACATCGAACTGCAAATCGTCGCGGCGCGGGAAAAAATCGCCCGCGCCGAAGGAGAATTAGCGCGATTTGAGACGGTCGCCGCCGAACATAAAATTTACGCCGCGCAAGCTGCCGAATTAACCGCGAAACTCGAAACGCTCGAAAGTGAAATCGCTGAAAAAAGCGCGTCGGTGAGAAACCTCGACGAAATTGAAAAGCAGGTCAACGAGTTAAAATTAACTTTCGATAAACTAAACACGGAAAAAATCCGCGCCGAGTTTACGCTCGAACAAAAATCGAGCGAGTTAAATCAAGCGCGCAACGCCGCCGAAAAAATCGAGACGGTGCGCGTCGATTACGAAAAACATCTCGCGGCGTTAAGGAAATTAAAGGAGTTCGAGCGCGAACGAAATGAACGCGACAAGTTGAATCAGGAAAAATCGAAAATCGAAAACGCTCAAATCAACGTCCAATCCGAACAGCGACGCTTTCGGGAAAATCTGGAAAAATCCCTGAACGCCAAACGCGAGACGGAAGTTTTAACGCCGAAAATCGCCGAACAGGAAACGCTCGAAAAACAAATCGAAACCGTGCGAGACGTGCTGGCGAACGCCCGCGCCAAAGAAAGTCTAATTAAAAGCCTGGACGAAAAAGTAAATCGTCTGCGCGAAAGCTACAAGACAAATCAGACGAATATCAGGGAAGCTGAAACTAAAGCGGTGTTCGCCGCCGATTACGAACGGCTGCACCAGCGCGACGCGGACATCACGCAGAAAGTGGCGCGTTTGCGGGCGCGGCTCGAACACGACGAGCAGTTTCAGGCGACGGTTAAAAACGGCGTGTGTCCGATTCTGTCGCAGCAATGCCTTAATTTGAAGACGGGTGAAACGCTGGAAACTTTTCTGAAAAGCCAATTTGTCGAATTAAAATCGGAAATTTCCGTTTACCAAAAAGCCCGAATCGAAAACACGACTGCGCTGAACGTCGCCCGCGACGCGGAAAAGTCTTTGGCAACGCTCGAAACTTTGCGAAGCCGCGAGCGCGAAATTAGTGATGAAGGCAGGCGTTTGAAAGAGGAAAAGGAAACTTTGGAAAACGGCGCGGCGGATTTTTCCGCCGCGCAAACCGCTTTGACGGAGACCGAAGCGAAACTGAAAGCGTTGGAAAATCCGCGAGCGAAAATTCAGATGCTGGCGACCGAAGCGAAGCGCGAGACGGAGTTCCGCGAAAAATTAACGGAAATCGAGAAAAATCTCGAACGACTCGAAAGCGATCATCGAATCACGATTGAAAAGTCGGAAAGTTATAAGGATTTGGACGCGAATTGGGCGCGGTATTCCGGCGGGCGCGATGCGACGGCGAACGCGCACCGGGAATTTTTGACGAACGAAAATCTGGCGAAAACGCTGCCCGAACGCGAAACGAGCTTCGCCGAAGCGACCACGAAAATCACCGTTTTGCGTGAAGATTCGGCGAAAGCGGAAACGGATTACGGAACGGCGAACCGCGATTATGACCGCGAACGTCATTCGGCGGAACGATTTACGCTTGCCGCAACGGAAAAACAGCAGACCGAAACGCGGACGAATCTGGAAAACGTCGAAAGACGCGAAACCCAGTTGGCGGCAGAATTGAAAAATTTAACGGAAATTCGACAGGCGATGCAGTCTGAATTCCAGGAGAAGGAACGGCTCGAAAAAGTCGGCGAAGCGACGGCATTTATCCGCGAAACTTTGAAGGAAGCCGCGCCGCGCGTCGCCAAAAATTACGTTTTTCACGTTTCGATGGAAGCCAACCAGATGTTTCGGGAAATTTCCGGCAACGCCGAACGCACTTTAAAATGGACGGAAGATTACGGCATCGTGCTGGAAGAAAACGGCTACGAACGCCCGTTCGTCAACCTTTCGGGCGGCGAACAGATGGCGGCGGCGTTGTCGGTCAGGCTGGCTTTGTTAAAACAGTTGTCCGATGTGCGGCTCGCTTTTTTCGACGAACCGACGACGAATATGGACGCGGAACGACGCGAAAGATTAGCCGAACAAATCAGCCACATTACGCAGAAACGCACGTTCGACCAGCTTTTCGTCATCTCACACGACGACACTTTTGACGAATACGCGGATAACGTCATCAATGTGTCGGAAAATGAACCGGTGCCGGCAAGTCAGACTTGAGAGTTGAAATTTAGGAGTTCGGAGTTTCGCTT